>JAJXVS010000175.1 GCA_021782015.1 bacterium
AAGCCCACGAATCGCCCGCGATCCGGAGCCGCGAGGACAACCGCGACGTCCTGGCCGCCGGCCACATTTTCACCATCGAGCCGGGCCTCTACGATCCGGAGCTCGGAGGCATCAGGATCGAGGACGACATCCTCGTCACTCCTTCCGGCTACGAGGTCCTTACGCGTTCGAGGATCGTGCGACTGTAGGCTTGCCTCCCGCCGATGGGCCTCGGTGACGGCGCTCGCCGACGATGCGCAGCGGCGGGGGCGCCGGTCAGCTCTCTTCGGCGTGTTCGGTGACGTATTTTTTGAACTCTTCTTCGCTCATCGCATCCGAGTAGAGGGGGTAGAGGGCTTCGATCAGCTCTTCGATGCTCGGGAATTTCGCGCCGTCGAGTTTGTATGCCATAGTATGGGGTCCTTGTAGCCGCGCTGGCCGATTGGTTTCAGGATACCCCGGAAAGCGAAGCCGGACAAGTTTGGATCGTCGCCCTTCCTTCTCTTTGTTGACGCGGAGCTCCATGACTTCGCATACTGGCCCCATGCACAAGTACGTGATCGAAGGCGGTTTCCCCATCAAGGGGCGGATCAGGGCGAGCGGCAACAAAAACGCGGCCCTTCCCTGCATCGCGGCGACCATCCTGGCAGGCGAGCCGGTCATCCTGCGCAACATTCCGGAAATCGAGGATGTCCTCGTGATGTTCGAGGTTCTGCGCGGCATCGGGGCCCTCGTCGAACGTCTCGGCCCCAACGACTGGCGGGTCGATCCGCGGCCCATCGAGCGATGGGAGGTGCCCGCTGACCTGGCGCGCAAGGTGCGGGCCTCCATCCTCTTCGCCGGCCCCCTCCTCGCCCGCTTCGGCAAGGTCACGCTCGCTCCCCCCGGCGGCGATGTCATCGGCCGGCGGCGCGTCGACACCCACCTCCTCGCCCTCGAGGAACTCGGCGCCCGCGTCGAGATCGACCGGGTCTTCCGTTTTACCGCCAACAAGCTCGTCGGCGCCGACATCTTTCTCGACGAGGCCTCCGTCACGGGCACGGAAAACGCGGTGATGGCGGCCACCAAGGCCGAGGGCACGAGCATCATCCGCAACGCCGCGAGCGAGCCGCACGTCCAGGACCTTTGCCGCCTCCTCGTCGCCATGGGTGCGAAAATAGATGGAATTGGTTCCAATGTTCTTCGCATCGAAGGTCCTCGAGAGGGCGACCGCTTCGAACTCGGCGGCGCCGATTTCTCCATCGGTCCGGATTATATGGAAATCGGTTCCTTCGTCGGGCTTACGGCCGTCACGCGCGGAGAGCTGGTCATCGAGGGCGTCGAACCGGAGGACCTCCGCCCCCTCAAGGTCGGCTTCGGCCGCCTCGGCATCCAGTGGGAACTCTCCGGTCGTGAGCTCAGCATTCCCTCGGGCCAGACCATGAAGGTCGTTTCCGACCTCGGCGGCCAGATCCCCAAGATCGACGACGCGCCCTGGCCGGGCTTTCCGCCCGACCTCACCTCGATCATGGCTGTGGTCGCGACCCAGACCGACGGCACGGTCCTCATCCACGAGAAGATGTTCGAGTCGCGGATGTTCTGGGTCGACAAGCTCATCGGAATGGGGGCGCGCATTGTCCTCTGCGATCCTCATCGCGCCGTCATCGCCGGGCCCGTCCGGCTGACCGCTTCGGACCTCAGTTCGCCCGATGTCCGCGCCGGTATGGCCATGGTCATAGCCGCTCTCTGTGCCGAGGGCACGAGCACCATCAGCAACGTCTACCAGATCGAGCGCGGCTACGAGCGGATCATCGATCGGCTCAAGACCCTCGGGGCCCACGTGACCAGCGTGGAATAGACGAATCAGTCCTCGCGCCCGGCCTCGCCGTCCGACGCCGCCGCTTCCGGCCTCGTGGCGCCGGCCACGAGAAGGACGGCGGCGATTATCCAGAGCGTCCGCATTCCCGAAGAGAGCCAAAGCGCCTCCGGGGCAGGCACCGCACGGGCCGCCCACAGCGCGGAAACGGCGTCGAGCCGGTCCACGAGACGCCAGGCCCCTGCCACGAAGACCGCGATGAAGGGCACCGAGGCGAGCGAATAGCCCCTTTTGAGCGCGCCCGTTGCGGGCCGGAAGCGAAGGCCCAGGAGAATGCCGATGACGGCCGTTCCGAAGGAGGCGAAGGGCAGGCCGAGTCGCTTGAGGATGTCGACGATGAGTGACTCGGGCGCGATGCCCCAGGTCGCCGTTTTCGAGAGGGCGCGCATCGCGTCCAGGAGGGGGAGGGCCGAGGGGCTTCGCTCCGCCTCGGCGACAAGCGCGAGATCGTCGGCATTGATACCAATTTCGAGGGAGGCCGGAGCCGCCACCCGGACCCCCGCCCCACCGCCGCCGGCCGCCGCGCCGCCAATCCCACCGCCGGCTGCCGCCCCGCCACCACCACCGCCGGCCGCCGCGCCGCCACTACCGCCGTCGCCACCCCCGCCACCGGTCGGGGCGAGTGCGAAGGCCTCGGCGCGGTAGGCGCTTCCCGGCAAGGAACGCTGCGCCGCGACGAGAAAGAGCCTGCCCCCGGCGACCTTGGCCCAGGGGGCCCTGACGAGGAGGGCCGAGCCGTCAGGACGCAGGTCGAGGAACTCGAGATCCTTGAAGAAGGCCGCGCCGCCGGTAAAGCCCGAGTCGAGGGCCGCGATGACGCGCTCCGAACCCGAGGCGTCGCGATAGCGGTAGAAGAATCGCGGGACGCTGGCGCCCACGAAGGCCGCGTCGGCTTCGTCGCGATAGAAGGCCGTCCGGTCGACACCCGCGATGCTTTCCCGAAGGTAGCGCCTAACCTCCGGGTCGGCGCCGTGCTCCTTGGCGAGGTCTGCGAAGACGCGCCAAGCCCCTATGTAGTCTTCAGCCCGGAGAAGGCCGTAACCGCGGAACTTCTCGGCAAAGAAGGCTGCCTCGACCTCATCCTTGGGGGTCGAACCAGTGACGCGCGCGATCTCCTCCCAGGCGAGGGCCGCTAGGCGCTTGGCCTCGATGAGTCCGGGATCGAGCCGATAGGCGAGGGTTGCCTGCCAGTGCGCATTGTACCAATCGCCCTTCGAGTAGAAAGCGCGGGCCCTCCCGAGGGCCGCGTCGGCCGATGCCACGCCCCCCACGCCCGCGCCGCCGGCGCCCCCACCGCCAACGGCGCCGCTAGCACCCACCGCGTCGCTACTCACACCCACGCCCGCGCCAGCGCCACCACCCGCGCCCGCGCCGCCACTCACGCCGCCACCCGCGCCACCTTCAGCCCCCAAAGCTCCGCCGCCCACCACCGAGCCGCCGGCTGCCGCCCCCCCCTGGGCGAATCCATTTTTCGCGGCTGCCGACGCCCGCGCCACCCTTGATTCGAGGCCCGCGAGGCGCCGATCGAGGGGCGCGAGGCGCGGATCCTTCACGGCTATCGAGTCGAGGACCTCCAGGTCAGTTCGCGATTCGGCCAGGTTCCCCGCGTCGAGGTCGAGGCCGGCCTTTTCGAGATAGACCGAAAACCTGCGGCTCGTGGCGTCGGCCGAATCGGCGGCCGATTCGCAGAGGGGCCCGAAGACCAGGGCGAGGGCCGCGATGAGGGCTGCCACGACGACGGCCGGCGCCGCCACCTTGACGACGATGGCCTCGGTTTCGCCGGCGATCGAGGAGAGGGCCAGAATCGTGGCCAGAAGATGGGCCGCCGGGAACCAGTGGATCGTCTGGATACCCGCGCTCGCGAGCTCCCACTTCAGGGCGAGGGCCGGCACGACGATGGTGCCGGAATGGCCGACGAGGGCCACCGCGAAGAACAGGGCGAACAGGGCAAAATCCGCGCCGAGGAGGGCGAGGGCCACCCTTCGAGTCGGATTCATTCTCGCCTGCCCCGGGCCGCCAGAAGCCCTATCGCCGCGGCGGCTATGCCCGCGAGAGCCTCGGCCGCAGGCAGAACCCATCGCGGGTCGACCGCGAAGAACGAGCCCTCAGTCCAGGCAGCGATGATCGAGGGCAGCCGGGTCGCCACGGAGGAAGCATCGATCGCGACGGCCGCGAGGGCTGCCGCGAGGGCGACGAGGAGTGCACTGACCGGCAGCCGGAATCGCAGGGAAAACGAGCCCAGGCCCACACAGAGGAAAACGAAACCGAGGGCCCTCGCCCAACTCACCGCAAGCCCCTCGCCCTCGACGCGAGCAAGCGGCGGCCCCAGATCGTCGATGAAGAGAATCCCCGTGGACAAGGGCGAAGAGACACCCTCCCAGGCCGGCACGAGACTCCACCGCGTCGACCCGACGAGGGCGCTCGACCCGATCGCGTCGAAGGGCGCCGAAGGCAGCCAGGAAAGCCGGCTCCTCGCCTTCGACCAATCGACTGTCACCAAGCCCCGCACCCTCGACCCCTCGATGGCCGAAACCGAGGCCAGACGATCGCCGACTTCGACCGCCTGCCCCGCGACCGGAAAGGCCCGGGATGGCGGCATGGCCGGCCAATTCATTTCGCGCAGAATCGTGCCCGCCGAGGCCGCGACCATGCCGGCCAGGGCCACGAACAGGAGGTTCCGCGGCGAGCGGCCCAGGGCTCCCGCGAAGGAAACGATGCCGGTGGTCAGGGCGAAAGCGAGGGCGAGGGGCCACTCGACGAGGGAGCGCTCGAGGAAAGCCAGGCCGAGGCTTCCCGCGCTCGGTCTGGCGAGGGTTGCCGCGAAGGCCCCCGCTGCCGACAACAGGAAGAGGAGCATGAGAAATTCCAGGATGAGCTTGCCGAAGACAGCCAACCACCTTTTCATCATGCGTCCATTATCGATCGAAGGCCGGCCCCGGGGCAATCTCAGGGCAGGGAGAAAAGCTGCCGCAACACCGCGACATTGCGCGGATTCTCCGTCCTCGAACCCTCGGGCGTGCAGGCGTAGTCGACGCGATCGCGATGGACCTCGACGATTCGGTGACGCACGATCTTCATCGTCGAATTCACCGTGCCGTCGCGGTCGCTCCAGGCCTCAGCCATGATGTGAAAGCCCGCGGGAATCCAGGCCCCCTGGATCTTCCTACCCTTGGGGTCGGCCTTGAAGCGGAAGAACTCCTCCCTGAGCCTCGCGAGCAGGGCCTCGGCGCTGGCGATGCCCTCCGCGGCGATCAACTTGCGCACCCGGGCCTCGTCGAGGGTCACGAAGACACTCACGTATTTCTGCTCGTCGCACCAGGCCATGATCTGATCGATCAGATCGGTCGAGAAGGTCACCGCCTCCTCGATCTCCTCCGGACTGTACTTCTCCCCGTCGGCCCCGACGAGGAGGGCCTTCTCCCTGCCCACCACCGTGAGGAAACCGTCGGCGTCCAGCCGGCCCCGGTCGCCCGTGTGGAGCCAGCCCTCCACGAGGGCCGCGCCCGTGGCCTCGGGATTCGCCAGATAGCCCTTCATCACATTGTCGCCGCGCACGACAATCTCGCCCACCTCGCCGACGGGCAGGCTCGTCCCCTCACCGTCCACGATCGCGCAGTCCACCGAGGGAAAGACAAAACCCGAACTGCCGAACTTGTGCCGATCGGGTGAATTGGTACAAATTACCGGGGCGGCCTCGGTGAGACCGTAGCCCTGATAGATGGGCACGCCGAGAGCCGCGAAGAACTCCTGCTGCTTGACATCGAGGCAGGCCCCTCCTCCCACGCAATACCGGATCGAATCCCCGAAAACCTTCCGCTTGACCGCGCCGAACACAAGGACCTTGGCCAGCCACCAGGGCAGAAAGTTGGCCGCGCGGACCGCCAGGGATGGCCTTCGGAACCCGTCGCCGTTCCGCGCGATCCCCGCCTTGATCCCCAGCTTGAACAACTTCTCGACGAAAGCGCCCTTCTCCTCCACCCCCTGGATGATCTTCTTCATGAAGTTCCCGCTCAAGGCCGGCACCGTGAGGAGAATATGGGGCCTCGCGTCGAGAAGATTGAGGGGAATATTCCGGAGCGTCGCGATCCCGCCCCCCCGCGAATCGACGAACCAGAGCTGCCAGCTGATGAGGAGCGAGGCGTAGAGCCCGCAGGTGTGGGCGAAACTGTGATCGATCGGCAGCACGAGGAGGGTACGCCATCCCCGGGGAATCTTGAACACCTCGATGGCATCGTGACAATTAGTCCAATAATTGAGATGCGTGAGCTGGATCCCCTTCGGATTGCCCGTCGTGCCCGAAGTGTAGCTCACCGTCACCGTGTCGCCCTCGTCCGCCCCCTCCTCCCGCTCGCGCAAAAGCTCGCCCACGCCGCTTGCCGGATCGGCGAGGAGGGCTGCCCCCTCCCTCCGGATGGCCGCGAAGGAAAAAAGGCGCGAGGCCTCGAAACCCGCCCTCGCGGCTGCGGCGAGGGCCTCGTCGAAATCCTCGTCCAGATAGATCACGATGAGGTCATGCCCCTCCACCCTCGCGAGGGCCCCGAGGACCTTTTCCAGCTGATTCCTCGTCGTAAGGACAGCGCGGGAGCCCGAATGCGCCACATGGAAGGGAATCGCCTCCTCGAGTAACTTGATGGAAAGCGGCACCGAAACACAGCCGGCCGAGACCAGACCCAGCTCCCCGATGATCCACTCCGGACTGCCCTCGGCGATGATCGCGGCGCGGTCGCCCTTGGCGAAGCCCCTCGCCACCAACCAGGCCCCGACCTGACGGGCGGCCTCGGCCACCTGCCGATAACTCGTCGCCACATAGCCGGAGTCGGACTTCCTGAGGGCATAGGGATCATCGGGATAGGACTCGACCGCATGGGCGAGCATGCCGAGAACCGTGCGTTTCGCGCGCACACTTTCCCTTGTCTGAGCGGGGCTTTCCATGATCCCTCCGAGACTGAAGACTGCCGCGGCGGGGCCGGCGCCCGGCCCATCGCACGAAATTCCAGACTACCACGACCCGGCGACCCGGTAAAGCGCGGCGTAGAACGAGAGCCCCCAAAATCACTACACTCAACAACCTATGAATCGCCTCGCCATCGCCGCCTTTGTCGCCGCCGTCGTCCTCTACTTCCTGTCCCTCTACATCTACATGCCCATACTGCCGGCCTTCGTCGCGGGCCGCAGCCTCCATTTGGCCGACGTGGGCGTCGTCCTCTCCATGTACGGCCTCTGGACCGCCATCCTCCGCATGCCCACCGGCATCACCGCCGACCTCACCGGCCGGAACCGCCCCTTCCTCGTCGCCGGCACCCTCCTTGGGGCCGCGGGGGCCGGACTCATGGTCGCCGGCGGCTCCCTCGGCACCCTCCTCGCCGGACGGGCCCTGACAGGCGCCGCCGCCGCGGCCTGGGTCCCCATGATGGTCGTCTTCGCCGCCTACTTCCCGCCGCGACAAGCCATATTCGCCGCCTCCTTCCTCTCCCTCGCCTCCTCCCTCGGACAGATCATGGGAACCCTGACGACAGGCCTCGTCGAATCCAAAGCCGGCCCCACCGGACCCTTCATCGTCGCCATCGCTGCATCCATCGCAGCCGCGGCCATCTTCGCCTTCGTGCGCCTCCCCCCGAAAAAGACCGAGCGGAGCGATACCCTGTCCCCCTCCTCGATCCTCGCCGTCTTTCGCCGCCGCGACGTCCTCGTGCCAGCCCTCGTGAACGCCCTCTGCCAGTTCGCCGTCTGGGCCCTCACCTTCAGCTTCATGCCCCTCCTCGCCCACCGGATGGGCGCCAATGCCGGCCAGGCCGGCCTCATCATGACACTGAACATCGGATCCAACCTTGCGGCAAACCTCTTCGCCACCCTGCGGGCCGACACCGGCCACCGCCGCCTGATGCTCTACGGCAGCTTCGGCACCTTCGCCCTCGGCGCCATCCTCGCCGCCCTCGGCCCGAACCTTGGCTACCTCTACACATCCACCATCCTCATGGGCCTCGCGAACGGACTCCTCTTCCCCATCCTCGTCGGACTCTCGATCCAGTACGTCGACGGCTCCCGCCGCGCCACAGCCATGGGCATCCACCAATCCGTCTACGCCATCGGCATGTTCACCGGCCCCTGGGCTGCAGGCCTCATCGCCGACGCCCTCGGCATCCGCCCCATGTTCGCCATCATGGCCGCCATCTCCTTCGTCGGCCCCGGCGCCCTCATCCTCCTCTACAGCCCACCGAGGGTCCCTTCCCGCACCTGAGCTCAGACCCGCACCCGAGCCCCAACCCTCACCCGAGCCCCAACCTTCGCCCGACACGAACAGATCCGGGCGTCCCTCGCGGAGCGCGCACGCTCCGCGAGGCCGCGCTCTCCGCTCCAATCTCGGCCGCGCGGCGCCCCCTCCGGGGCGGTCTCGCAAGCGAGCCCGCCCCCCGCCCCCCACAAGCGCGCCCGAGGATTTCCGCTTCGATCGCTGACGCGAAGAGCCGCCCTTGATTTCGGCAACCCCGGCCCCGGGCCTTCCGCCGCCAGCTCTCGCCTTCGGAAACCCCCTTCGCTTCCGGCAGGGCAACTGAGTATAT
>JAJXVS010000176.1 GCA_021782015.1 bacterium
GTCGGCTATCGATTTGAGCCGCATGGCCCTGTAGAGATCCGCTTCACCCTTGCGCAAACGTCGAATAGTCGTCATAAGACCTTCAGTGTCACCCGATTTTTCCGTCCTGTCCAGTGCGAAGGCGGGCCTCAGGCTCCTCGACGAGAGTCGGGAGCGATTGGCGCACGCGAGTCGGCAGCGACTGCCGCGAGGCGTCATATTCTTCGGGGGTGTCGACATCGGCGAGGACGGCCGGGTCGCCGGTCTCGACAAGGCGCCAGAGCCCCTCCATGAGAAAGGCCCGCAGCTTTCCTCCGCGATCGAGAGTTCGCATAAGCTCGATGCGATCGCATGGAATGAGAACGGGGTGCCCCGCCCTGCCCTCGAAGGCTGAAAAGTGGCTAGGAAGCTTTGAGACAGTTGACGCGAGGGCCTCGCCGTCCGCCGCCTCCAGAATCGAGCGATATATGGATGGGCCTATTCCCGGCATGTCGGCCGGCGTGACGAAGAAGGCCTCGCCCCGGACAGCGCCCAAGGCGCACTGGATCGAACCGAGCATCCCCTCGGGCCACTCGGGATTGTCCAGCACTCGGACGCCCGGCCTGCCGTCGAGAAGGGCGTGAAGTTCATCGCCCCGATAGCCGGCGACCACCAGGGCTTCGAGGCCGGCCCCGATAGCGGAGGCGACCACGGTTTCAACGATCGTCGAGGCAGTCCAGGGAAGGAGGAGCTTCCACTCCCCCATCCGCGACGAGGCCCCCGCCGCGGGAATGACACAACACTGAACATCAAGGGAGCCGCGCCCTTTGCCGCTCAAGGAGACGGTACCTTCTCGCCCCTTCCTTCGGCTGCCATAAAACGCCTGAGCCGCCCTATCTCCGCGCGGGTGCGAGCGGGCGCCGGACCTCCGACAAGGTCGCGGGCGGCCACGCAGGCCGAGGGCGAAAAGCGTTCGGCCAGGGCTGCCGCTCCCAGCTCCCCGAGGACGGGATGCACCGCCGCGAGTTCCTCGCGCGAAAGGCCGGCGACATCGTCCAAACCCCTGGCGCGGCAGGCCTCGACGAGGGCCTTGCCCAGGCCATAGGCTGTCCTAAAGGGCACTCCCTTCGTGACGAGGAGTTCCGCCGCGTCCGTCGCCCAGGCGAAGCCGCCGCCTGCGGCCTCGAGCATCCTGTCGACCCGGGGCTCGATGCCGCGCACAAGGGCGGCGAATGCCCGAAGGCTCGCATGGACCGTGTCGTAGGCGTCAAAGACGGCCTCCTTGTCCTCCTGGAGGTCGCGGTCGTAGGCGAGGGGCAAACCCTTCTGCATTGTGAGAAGATTGAGGAGGTCACCGTAGAGGCGACCGGCCTTGCCCCGGACAAGTTCGGCCGGGTCGGGATTGCGCTTTTGCGGCATGATGCTGGAACCGGTCGAGATCGAGGGCGAAAGGCCCACGAAGCCGTACTCGGCACCGGCCCAGAGGCAGATCTCCTCGCCCCATCGCGAGAGGTGGGTGGCGAGCATCGAGGAGGCGAAGGCGAATTCCGTCGCCGCGTCGCGGTCGCCCACCGAGTCCATCGAGTTGCGGCTGGGACGGGCGAAGCCGAGCTCCCTGGCCACCATCTCGCGGTCGAGGGGGAGGGAGGAGCCCGCGAGGGCGCCCGAGCCCAGGGGGCATTCGTCGGCCCGCGCATCGGCGTCGATAAAGCGACCGTAGTCGCGTTCGAGGGCTGCCGCCCAGGCCAGAAGGTGATGGGCGAAGGTGACCGGTTGGGCCCGCTGAAGATGGGTGTAGCCGGGCATGATCGTCTCGACCTGGGCCTCGGCCAGGTCGAGGATGGCAGCGAGGGCTTCGAGGATGGCCTTGCGGATGGAGGCGTTGGCCGATCTTAGCCAGAGCCTGAGGTCGAGGGCCACCTGGTCGTTCCTGCTTCGGCCCGCGTGCACGGCCCGCCCCGCGTCGCCCAGGCGTGCGGTGAGCTCGTTTTCAACATAACTATGAACATCTTCCGAGGCGGGGTCGACGCGGAGGCGGCCCTCCTTCGCCTCGGCGAGAAGCGCTTGCAGGGCCGCGACGAGGGCCCCGGCCGAGGCTTGGTCGAGGATGCCCGTTGCGCCGAGCATTCGGGCGTGGGCCATCGAGCCCGTGATGTCCTCGACGAGGAGGCGCGAGTCTATTGCGAGGGAGGAGAGAAAGGCCTCCACATCGGGATCAAGGCCGCCTGCCGCCCCGGCGCCGGCCCAAAGTTTTTTCTGCGCCGCCATCGCGGCCTCCTTGCGAACAGGCCGCGCTCGCGCCGCGACCCTAACTATGCGGACGGATCATCGCCGCCGATTCGCCCCGGCCCGTCATTGCCTGCGCCTCCTCGATCGAAAGCTCGATCGCGAAGCCGGCGCCGGAGCCGCCTTCTATCGCAACGCTACCCTTATACGATTTCGCGATGTTCTGGACAAGGAGCATCCCAAGGCCCGTGCGGGCCGCCGGATCGAAGCCCTCGGGCAGGCCCCTCCCATTGTCCCGGTACAGGAGCCTGAGCCTGCCGCCTGCGACCCTCCCCGAAAGGCTGATCTCGGGCTCCTTGGTGTCCTCGAAGGCGTACTTGACCGAATTGGTCGCCAATTCATTCATAATTATTCCGATATTCGTGAGGGTTTTCGCCGGCAGTTCGACGTCGGGCAGGTCGAAGCGGAGTACCACCGCGTCGCGCCGGCCCAGGTCCTCGGTGGACGCAAGGGCCTTTGGAAGAATGGGGCGTCGCGCCTTTGGAAAGTTGGGGCGTCGTGCCTTTGGAAAGTTGGGGCGTCGCGCCTTTGGAAAGTTGGGGCGCGGGGAAGGAAACCTTTGGCGAAAGGTTTCTTTCCCCGCTAAAGTCCCCGATTGATGATCAGTCTCAGTCACCCTCGGCGACCTCAATTCACTTTAGTCACCGGCGGCGCCCGATCCCGGCTCCTTGATCCACGAGGGCGGCCAGGCACCGTCGCGGGCGGCCTTCTTGTCGAGGGCGGCCTGATCGACCCCATCCTTGATGGCTGCGGCCTTGAGCCTCGCGCGCACCTTGGTCGGGAGGCCGTGGAGGTTGATGAAGCCGGCCGAGTCGGCATGGGAGTACAGGGGGCCGGTCGTGAAGCTCGCCAGGGAGGCGGAGTACAGCGAGTTAGGCGACGCAGCTCCGGCTGCCGTGATCGAGCCCTTCCAGAGCTTGAGCCTGACCGAGCCGGAGACGATGGTCTGGGTCGAGTCGAAGAAGGCCGACAGGGCCTCGCGGAGGGGCGAGAACCACTGGCCCTCGTAGACGAGTTCGGCGAAGCGCTGGGCGTTGTGGGTCTTCCACGAAATGAGGTCGCGGTCGAGGCAGAGCTCTTCGAGCTTGTCGTGGGCGGCCATGATGACCGTGCCGCCGGGGGTCTCGTAGACGCCTCGCGATTTCATACCAACTACACGGTTCTCGACGAGGTCGAGGATGCCGACCCCATGGCGGCCGGCGACCGCGTTGAGGGCGTAGACGATCTCGACGGGCCCCATCTCCTTGCCGTTCAGGGCGATGGGCACTCCCTTCTCGAAGCCGACGACCACATACTCCGGCGCGTCGGGGGCCTCGGCGGGGGGCACGCACATCTTGAGCATGCCCTTGAGCTTGGGCTCGTTGCAGGGATCCTCGAGGTCGAGGCCCTCGTGGCTCACGTGCCAGAGGTTGTCGTCGCGGCTGTAGGAGTCGGACTTCTTGGCGGGCAGGGGAATGCCCCGCTTTTCGAGGTAGGCGATCTCGTCGTCGCGGCTCTGGAGCTCCCAGGTCCGCCAGGGGGCGATGACGGGAAGCTCGGGCGCGAAGGCCTTGACCCCGAGCTCGAAGCGGACCTGGTCGTTGC
This sequence comes from bacterium, assembly GCA_021782015.1. GTDB lineage: Bacteria > Spirochaetota > Spirochaetia > Treponematales > Rectinemataceae > CAIJMU01. Next base: position 3,829 of record JAJXVS010000176.1, read on the forward strand.
CCTTGCCCGTGCAGCCGTGGGCGTAGGCGTCCGCTTTTTCCTTGATGGCTACCTCGGCGAGGGCCTTGGCGAGGAGGGGGCGGGCGGCCGAGGTGCCGAGGAGGTACTTTTTCTCGTAGGGGCTGCCGGCCTTGACGAGGGGCCAGAGGTAGTCGGTGACGAATTCCTTTTTGAGGTCGAGAACAACAAGCTTCGAGGCACCGGTGGCGAGGGCCTTCTTTTCGAGGCCCTTCCAGTCGCATTCCTGGCCCACGTCGCCGGTGACGGCGATGACCTCGGTGGCTCCCTGCTCTTTGAGCCAGGGAATGATCACGGTCGTATCGAGTCCGCCCGAATAGGCGAGGACTATCTTGCCTTTCATATGTTCTCCTTCGCCACGCGCTCTGCGCCTGGCGCTTGATTCGGCCTATAGCCGGTAATTGTAGTCTCGCCGGAACCTTCGTCAAAGGAGGCCGTGCGAGGATAAGGGATGGCGAAAAAAGGGGGTTTAGGGTCGACGGAGGCGGGAGGAGGGGGTGAGGGCAAAGACGGCCTCATGGCAGGAGGGTGAAATCGGGCTTGTCTGACATACCTGCAAAAATATTCCTCCTTCTGTATATTTATACAGAAGGTCGCAGGTTCGGGAGAAAAGGTCAAGCCCCTGGGCTGGGGGTGGCGGTGGTGGGTGGCGGTGGTGGGTGGCGGTGGCGGGTGGCGGGTGGCGGTGGCGGGTGGCGGTGGCGGGTGGCGGTGGCGGTGGCGGGTGGCGGGTGGCGGGTGGTGGGTGGCGGTGGCGGGTGGCGGTGGGCGCGGCGGCGGTATTAGGTGGTTGGGGCTGAAGGGGGGGCCCCGCAAAGTGATTCTCTGTCTGTCCACGAAAGAAAAAGGCCCCGTAGTGGGGCCTTTGGGCGATTAGCGAGAGAGGGGGTCGAACCCACGACCGAGCGGATATGAGCCGCTTGCTCTGCCAGCTGAGCTATCTCGCCATGAAGCGAAACGTTTATACCCGGAGGCTCGGGCCTTGGTCAAGGCATGGGAAAAGCATCCCGCGTCTCACCGGCCTAATGAACCTCGCCCAGGGCCGCCAGGAGTTCGTCGGCGTGGCCCTCGGGGCTGACCTTGGGCCAGACCTTCGCAATCAGTCCATCCTCCTCGATGAGGAAGGTCGAACGAATGATCCCCATGACGATTTTGCCATACAGTTTCTTCTCTCCCCAGACGCCGAAGGCTTCAAGGGCCCTGTGTTCGGGGTCTGAAAGCAAGACGAAGGGGAGGCCGTATTTTTCGGCGAATTTCGCGTGGGAGGCGGGCTTGTCGGGGCTGATGCCCAGGACGACAGCCCCCTTGGCCGAAAGTTCGGCGTTCCTGTCGCGGAAACCGCAGGCCTCCTTTGTGCATCCCGGAGTGTCGTCCTTGGGGTAAAAGTAGAGAATCACCTTCCGGCCCTTCCATTCGGCCAGACTGCGCTGCCTTCCCGAGGCGTCTTCAAGGGAAAAATCGGGAGCCTTGTCGCCAACTTTGAGCATTGTCAGTCCTTTCGGGGCCGCCAGCGCCCCGGCCCGGCCCATGCTGTGCCTCGCCATGCTGTGCCCTGCCGTGCTGTGCTGCACCGTCCCCTGCCGCGAAGATACCCACTTCGGTTTGCGAGGCCAAATGGAAGGCAGATCATTCGCGCCGGGGCGGCTTGCGTGAGGCGGGCGGGCCTCGACACGGGCCGGGGCGGCTCGCGTGGGGCGGGCGGGCCTCGACACGGGCGGGGGCGGCTCGCGTGAGGCGGGCGGGCTCGCGCGTGGACAATCGCGGGCGCCTCCGTTATGCTCGCCTCCATGGCTTCCGGGACCCGACTCCCTTCGAAATTGCAGATCTGGGCTCGAGGTCTCAAGCGCGAGATCACCGCGCTCTGGTTCGCCGTCCGCGATCCGGCCACTCCCTGGTACGCGAAGGCCCTCGGCTTCTTCATCGTCGGCTACGCGATTTCGCCCATCGATCTCATTCCCGATTTCATTCCGGTCATCGGCTACCTCGACGACATCATCATCCTTCCCCTCGGTCTCGCGCTCCTTCGCAGGTTGATCCCCCTTGAGGTTATGAAACGCTCACGATCGAAGGCATCCGAGCGCGGTGACGAAAGGCTTCTGAGCCGCGCGGCCGGCTTCATCGTCGTGGCGGTGTGGATCGCGGTCGCGGTGGCCCTCGTCCTCTTCATCCTAAACCGCGCGGGAAATGTGAGAAAACCGTGACGAAGGGCGCCGGGTCCTTGTTTTCAGTCGTGCTTCTCCCGATATTTGCCGGAGGTCGAGCCGTGGCCCTCCCCGCGCTGGCGAAGAGCCGCGCGCACAGAGCCGCGGGCTTGCGAAAAGGGCCCCTTATAAAAGGAAGGTATTGACATGAAAAAGCGAAGATTGGGCGCGACGGACCTGGAAGTCACGCCCATCGGGCTCGGCACCTGGCAATTCTCCAATGGAACGGGTCTGATCGGCGGCTTTTGGAGAAGCCTGGTCGAAGGGGAATCGGAGGCGGTGGTCAAGGCGGCCCTCGAAAGCGGTATCAACTGGTTCGATACGGCCGAAATCTACGGAAAGGGCAATTCCGAACGCGCACTCGCGAAGGCCCTCTCTGCGGCCGGGGCGAAGCCTGGATCCTTCCGTATTGCGACGAAGTGGTGGCCGCTCCTGCGCAGGGCTTCCAACATCGGGAAATCGATAGAGGAGCGCCTCTCCTGCCTTTCGCCCTGGCCCATCGATCTCTACCAGATACATCAGCCTTTCAGCCTCTCCTCGGTGCCGGCCCAGGTCGACGCCATGGCCGATCTCGTGGCGGCGGGCAAAATACGCGCGGTCGGCGTGAGCAATTTCTCCGCCAGATCGATGGAGGTGGCCCATTCGGCCCTGGCCAGGCGCGGCATTCCCCTCGCGACGAACCAGGTGCGGATCAGCCTCGTCGATCGTTCGGTCGAGCGCAACGGTCTCCTGGAAGCGTCTCGGCGCCTCGGGGTGACCCTCATCGCCTACTCTCCCCTCGCCCAGGGACTCCTCTCCGGCCGTTTCCACGAAGAGCCCGAATCCGTGGCCGCGGTGTCGACGGGGCGCCGCGTCTACGGCGGCATCGGCGACAAGACGATACGGCGCACCGCGGCCCTCGTCGGGGAACTCGGTCGCGTCGCCGCCGCCCATGGGGTCAGTCGCAGCCAGGTTGCTCTCAATTGGGTCATCAATTTCTGGGGAGAGGGGGTCGTCGCCATTCCCGGGGCCTCGAGGCCCGAGCAGGCGAAGGCCGCGGCCGGCGCCATGGGCTTCGAGTTGGAAAGCGGGGAGCTCGCCTCCCTCGACCGGCTTTCGCGCGAGGCTGCCGCCTCGAAATGAGCCTCATTCCGGCTTTCGTCGGCATCGCCGACTGGGCCGGCTTCGTCGGCCTGGCCGACGACCATAGATGCCGGCGCGGCCACGAGGGCCGCGCCTCGGAGGAGTAACCAATGCTTGCAATCCAGGCAGCCATCCTCGGACTTGTCCAGGGTTTGGCCGAATTCATCCCGATCTCGAGTTCCGCCCACCTCGTCATCGTCCCCTGGCTCTTCGGGTGGACCGATCCGGTGCTGCGCGGCCTCACCTTCGACGTGGCCCTCCACATCGGCACCCTCATCGCCCTCATCGTGTTCTTCGCCTCCGATTGGGCCCGGCTCATCGTCGCCTTCTTCAAATCCATCGGCGAGCGCAAGATCGGCGACGACCCCGACCGCAAGATGGTCTGGCTCCTCATCGTCGCCTGCATCCCCGGCGGCATCGCAGGGGTCGCCTTCGAGTCGAAGATATCCGATCTCTTCCATCCGGGCGGGGCCATTTCGGGAGCGGCGATGCTCTGGATGGCGCTCATCATCGCCCTTTTGGGCGGCCTCCTCCTCCTCTCCGACTCGCTGGGAAAGCGAAACGTACCATTTGGGAAGATCGGTTGGAAGGAAGCCATCACCATCGGGTTGGCCCAGGCCCTCGCCATCTTCCCCGGCGTCTCGCGCTCCGGTTCCACCATAACCGCGGGACTCGCCATCGGCCTCGAAAGGCCGGCCGCCGCGCGGTTTTCCTTCCTCCTCGGCGCGCCGATAATCGCGGGCGCCGGAGTGAAGAGTCTTCTCGAACTCGTCAAGGGAGCCAAGTCGGGCGCCATTCCCCATTCGGAACTGGTGCTTTTCCCGATCGGCCTGGTCTTCGCCGCCGTGAGCGGCTGGTTCTGCATCAAGTTCCTCCTCACCTTCCTCCAGAAACATTCGACAAAGGTCTTCGTCTGGTATCGCTGGGCACTGGCCGTCTTCGTGGCCATCGTGGCTATCGCGCGGGGCATCTGAAGCCCAATGCGGGCGTCGGCCGAAAGGCCGGCACCCGTTTTGGGCTCTGCGATCGACCGCGGCCGCGCCCCTCCCCTTCCCTCCCCATCCCTCCCCATCCTTCCCCGATTCAATGAACTAAATGAACACAAACTTGTAGGTCTGAAATTCGGGTGCTAGCCTCTGCCCCAGTCCGAAGAGCGCGCGGCCGCCGGCCCGAGGGAATCCCCTCGTCGAC
>JAJXVS010000177.1 GCA_021782015.1 bacterium
GTCAACGAAATGGTGGCCCTCGACATGGCCTATCCGGGACCGCTCCTCCCGGATTACGTGATTCCCGAGGGATTCTCCAGCCCGGCGGAATATTTGAAACATCTGACCTATAAAGGACTCGAGGCGCGCTATCCGGGCCTGACCGAGGAGATCAGGCAGCGCGCCGAATACGAACTAGACATAATTATAAAGATGCAATTCACCGGCTATTTTCTCATCGTCTGGGACTTCATCGACTGGGCCAAGAATCACGGAATACCGGTTGGGCCCGGGCGCGGCTCGGGCGCCGGTTCAATAGTCGCCTACGCCCTCCGCATCACCGACATCGATCCCCTTCGCTACAACCTTCTTTTCGAGCGCTTCCTCAACCCCGAGCGCATCTCCATGCCGGATTTCGACGTCGATTTCTGCTTCGAGCGCCGGGGCGAGGTCATCGACTATGTGACGCGCAAATACGGCGCCGACCGCGTGGGCCAGATCATCACCTTCGGAACGCTCAAGGCCAAGGCCGCCATCAAGGACGTGGCCCGCGTTCTCGACATCAGCTTCGACGAATCGAACGCGATCGCGAAACTCGTGCCGGAAGACCCGAAGATGACCCTCGAAAAGGCCTTCGCCCAGGAGCCCCGTCTCCAGGCGATGGAGGCCGAACCGCGCAACGCCCAGCTTTTCAAGTTGGCCCGCAAGCTCGAGAACAAGAACCGCAATACGAGCTTCCATGCGGCGGGCATCGTCATCGGCAAGACGGCCCTTTCCGATTTCGTGCCCCTCTATCGTGACCCCAAGTCGGGCCAGGTGGCCACCCAGTACACGATGGATTGCCTCGAGGATTGCGGCCTGGTCAAGATGGACTTCCTCGGCTTGAAGACCCTCACCCTCATCAAGAACGCGATCGATCTCGTCAGAAAGCGGGGTGTCGAGATCGACGAGGAGCACATCCCCGACGACGATCCGAAGACCTTCGCCCTCCTCGGCGAGGGAAGAAGCACCTCGATTTTCCAGTTCGAATCGAGCGGCATGCAGGATATCCTCAAGAAGGCCAAGCCGACGAGCATAGAAGACCTCATCGCGTTGAACGCCCTCTACCGGCCGGGCCCGATGGAAAACATACCCCAATTCATAGATTCGAAGTGGGGCCGCAAGCCCATCGTCTATCCCGATCCCTGCCTCGAGCCGATCCTCAAGGAAACCTACGGCGTCATCGTCTACCAGGAACAAGTCATGCAGGTGGCCCAGCGCATCGGGGGCTACAGCCTCGGGCAAGCGGACCTCCTCCGGCGCGCGATGGGCAAGAAAAAAGTCGACGTCATGATGAAGGAGAAGGAGAAGTTCGTCGAAGGCGCGCTGAAGAACGGCTTCAAGGCCGCCGACGCCGAGCGGATCTTCGACATCCTCGTCCCCTTCGCCGGCTATGGGTTCAACAAGTCGCACGCCGCAGCCTACTCTGTCATCTCGTATCGCACCGCCTGGCTCAAGGCCAACTGGCCGGCCGAGTTCATGGCCGCGAACCTCACCAATGAAATTAACAATACCGATAAATTGTCCGAATACATCGGCGAGGCCCGGTCGATGGGGCTCGACCTGCTTCCGCCGGACGTCAACTTCTCCGAAGCCCATTTTTCGGTGGTCGACGGCAAGATCGTCTATGGCCTGCTCGGAATAAAGGGCGTGGGAGAGGGCCTCGCCAAGGCCATCGAGGCCCAACGCGGCTCGGGCGGCCCCTTCGCGGATTTTGTGGACTTCATCGAGCGCATGGGCACCTCGGCCATGAATCGAAAGACCCTCGAGTGCCTCGTTCACGCCGGCGCCCTCGATTGGACGGGCCGGACGCGCAGGGAACTCGCGCTCAACATCGAGCGTGCGGTGGACTATGTGGGAAAGAAAGAGGACGCCGGCCGCTATGGCCAGGCCTCACTTTTCGACGCGGCGGGGGAGGAGGAATTCCCTCCCTTTCAATTCGAGCCCGCAGACGAATACCCGCGGCCCGACCTCCTCCGACTCGAAAAAGAGCTAATTGGGTTTTATTTTTCGGGGCATCCGATGGACGAATGGAAGGGCCTCTGGGAACGGTCGAGCGACGCGCCGGTGGCGCATCCCGATTGGGCGAATCCGGACCGGAGCTACACCCTGGTCGCGATGCTCAAGACCTTCCGCGAGATCGTGACCAAGGCAAACAAGAAGATGGCCTTCGGCGAGGTCGAAGAGTATTCGGGCTCCCTCGAGATAGTGGTATTCCCCGACATTTTGGAGAAATATCGCCAGGAATTCCTCGTCGACAAGGTGCTCTTTCTCCGCGGCAAGATCGATACGGCGAGGAGCGCGCCCAGTTTCAAGGTCGAGGATTTCCTCGACCCCGGCGAACTCACGGCGAAATCCTGGCGCGAGGTCCATCTCAGGCTGGCGCCGAGCATCCAAAGCGAGGACGACCTCTACGACCTCCGCGACGTGATTTTCGAAAATAGAGGCAATTGTCAAGTATATTTCCACGTTCCCGAGCACGGGGGCCCTGATGCGGCAGCCTCCGCCCCGGCCTCCCTTCCCGCCCAGGCAATGGACGGCGACTGCGAGACCGATGAGGAGGGCATACCCTTGCCCTCCGTTTCCGCCGCCTGCGCCGAAGAGGAGGGCGCCGAGGCACCCCTTCCGTCGACGCCGATTCCCCCGTCGCTTCCGATAAAGGAAATCATCGTGCGCGCGAACATGCAAATTCTCTGCTCGCCGTCTAGCGAGGTCCTCGAAAGGCTCAGGACCCTTCCGGTTGTGGTGGAGGCCTGGGCGAGCTAGGCGCCGTTCAGATGGCTCACAGCCTGTCCTGCCCGTGCCATCGTCGGCCGCGATGGGGGCTGGGTGCTTGGCTGGCTGTCGGGGCGATGGCGGCTTGTGGTGGGCGCGATAGCGGCCGGCGGGGTGAAGGTGTGCGGGTGGGCTGGCTGGCTGCTGGGGCTCGATAGCGGCCGGTGGTGGCTGGCCGTCGGGGTGCAGGTGTGCGGGTGGGCTGGCTGGCTGCCGGGGCTCGATAGCGGCCGGTGGTGGCTGGCCGTCGGGGCGAAGGTGCGCGAGGTCCTGTGGGTTGGCGGGGCAGGGCTGATCGTCGGGGTGAACTGGCGTGCGTTGGGGGGCCGGGCTGCGCGAGGTGGTGTGGGTTGGCGGGGCCAGGGGGGCGCGGAGCGGTGGGTTGGCGGGGCCGGCAAAAAAACAGAAATATTCTTGTGCTAGTTGAAGCGTCGCCGCTTGTCGCGATCGTTGCATTTGCATGCTGGACTTCGCCACGCTCGCCCTTTCCGCCATCGTTTCGCGGAGGGAATTGCGCTACGACCCCGTGCCTGAACAATGGTCGCCGGACGGCTGCGGCCTCGCTGTCGCAGCCGGGCTAACGGCGGGGGCTGTCGGGGCTGCGGGTGTGGCGGGGGTGACGACGTCGGCTGCCGGTGCTTTGGTGGGGACAGGTGGGGTTTCGGCGGGTGCTGGTGGTGCGGGCGGGGTGGCGACCGCCGCTGGGGGGCCGGCTGGGGCGGCCGGAGGGGGTGGGGAGGCGGCGAGGGTGGCGGGGGTTGCTGCGGCGGCGGGGGGCCCTGCGGGCCCGGCTGGGGTTGCGGCTGGGGTTGCGGCTGGGGTTGCGGCTGGGGTTCCGGCTGGGGTTCCGGCGGCGACGGCCGCCTCTCCAACCTACGAAGCGGGTCAATTATCGCTCGCAGGCTTGGCCGGACTTCTGACCGACGCCGGCATCCGCGTCGCGCCTCGTCGCCTCGAACCATCGGAGTTGGCTGGGGCACTGGATCGCGGGTTTGCCCCGATTATTCTGCATTATGACAGACCTTTCCCTCACTGGGCCCTCCTCGTGGGCAAGTGCCGCTGGGGCTATGGCTTGAGCGACAGCGCTCGCGGCTTCGAGCTTCTCGATGAAGGGGAGCTGGCGCGCCGCGTATCGGGAGCTGCCATTCTGATCGAAGCTTCTACCCTGCCGGACGAAGCGAAAGCCAGGATGGGGGCTGCCTTTGCGCGGGCGGAAAAGAGAATGGATTCCCTTGCGGCCCACATGAGCCGGGTGGCCCCCGCCGCGGCACCCTCACCCGCGCCCGCACCCGCACCCGCGCCCTCGCCCTCGCCCTCACCCGCGCCCGCACCCGCACCCTCACCCGCGCCCGCACCCGCGCCCGCGCCCGCACCCGCACCCGCACCCGCACCCGCCGCGGCGCCCTCACCCTCACCCGCACCCGCGAGCCCCGCCACTACGACCGCCCTCGTGCATCCATCTGCCTCGCCTCCTTCGACCACAACCACGCTGCCCTCGCAAGGGTCGGCCTCATTCACGGGCGATCCGCGCGTCGGGTTCGAGTCCCGGCTTGGATTCGCCGAAGAGGGCGCGCGCGCAACCATCGCCTCTTCCTTTGATCTCCGCTTTTCCGATGCCGCCTCGGGCTTCGCGATCGACTATGGCCTTGTCATGGCCAAGGACGACTCGGGCTTTTCCGCGAGTCCCTGGTTTTCCTTCGATGGGACATTCGTGAAAAATCGCGGCTTTGCCAGGCTGGGCCTGGCGCTCGGCGACGCGGACCTCGCTACATGGTTGCTTTCGCGGGAGGGAGGGGAAGCTTTTCCGAGACCTTCGGTGCAGTTCGCGACGGGGATGATTTTCGATCCGATGTTCCTGGTCTGCTCGCTCGAGGCGGCCCTTCCGACGGCGCGGGACAGGGCCGTTCGCGCGCTTATGTCGCTGGTCGCGGTCGAGGCGATCAGTGAAGCCTGCAGTCTCGAAATCGGTTGCGGAATTAGGGCGAGCTTTGGTGCGGGTTGGGGCTTGGGCTTGATCGCTTCACCCTTGTCGCTGTCGATAGGCCTAACCTTTCGCCGCGCGGAATGGAGCGCCGGCTTCGGCTGGCTGGAGGGCGGGGGAAGGCTCTTGTTTGTCAAGGGAGGCGTCGAGGCCCGACCGGGAATCAGGAGCGGGGATGGCTCCCGTCGAGAGCGAAGGAGACCAGATCGTTCCAATTGGAAAATGAAAGCTCGGGCTGTGACGAATGGGACTTGTCGGCGCCCCGGGGGGCGTAGGGTTCGCGTATGATTTTCTTGATGGCACCACCGCCGCGAAGGGCCGCGTCCATGCCCGCTCCGTGGGCGCCTGCGATGTCGAGGCTCGGCGAGTTGCCGACATAGAGGATTTCCGCGCTCTGGAGTCCGAGCCTGGCCGCGAGATCGAAAAATGGTTCGGGCGCAGGCTTGAGCATGCCCGACTCCTCGGAGGACATCGCAATTTCGAAGAATCGCGATAATCCAATTGAGGCGAGTTTTCCCGGCGCGGGGAAATCCGAAAGGGCCGCCAGTCTCAGGCCCTCGCGCGAAAGCCTCGTGAGAGCCGCCTCGACGCCCGGGAAAAGCCTGATCGTGGCGAAGAAGGACTCGAGCTCTCCGTACATGACCCGCTCGATCCAGTCTTTCGCCTCCTCGAAGCCGAGGCCGCCCCGCTCGGCGAGGAGGCTCGCCTGGAGTTTTCTGAAGCCTTGCAGGTCGCGCGGCAGGCTCTTCCTTTTCCCGGGATCCATCGCGAGGCTGTGCAATTCGTGACGGACTCGCGAAAAAGTCGTCAGAATGCGGTAATTCCTCAGGCCGAAACCGATGTGTCCGAGGTAGAGCCCAAGGCTCGGGTAGAGGGTTCCGTCGATATCGAAGGCCACCGCGCGGTATTTCACGCGTGCATGTATACCTGAAGGGCTTCGCGGCGTCCAGTCACCCTCGCCCGAAACAGCGGACTTCCGTGGGGCGATCGTTTTCCCCTTTCTCCGAAACCCGGCTTCGCGTATTCTTGGGGCAGACAAGGAGCGACGCGATGAACCTGATTTTTCTCGGAGCGCCGGGAGCGGGCAAGGGCACGATGGCCGACATGGCCGTGCAAAAACTCGGCATTCCCCACATTTCGACGGGCGACCTCTTTCGCGAGGCCATCAAGAACGAGACGGTCCTCGGCAAGAAGGTCAAAGACATCCTGGCCTCGGGGGCCCTCGTGCCCGACGATGTCACGGTGGCGATGGTGGAAGAGAGGCTCGCCAAGCCAGACGCCGCCAAGGGCTGGATTCTCGATGGATTTCCCCGAACGACGCCCCAGGCCGAGGCCCTCTCGCGCATCGCGAAGGTGGATCTCGTCGTGGAGTTCGGCGTCCGCGACGAAGTCGTGGTCGGCCGTCTCTCGACGCGCCGAGTCTGCAAGGCATGCGGCAAGATCTACAATGTGAAGACCCTGCCGCCCAAGGTCGAAGGCGTCTGCGATGCCTGCGGCGGCGAGGTTTATACGAGGCCCGACGACAGGGAAGAGGCTATCAGGACGCGGCTTTCGACCTACCACGCCCAGACCGCGCCCCTCATCGCCTGGTACGGCGGCAAGGGACTTCTCGCAAGCCTCGAAGGCGAAGGCGATCCCAAGGATGTCTTCGCGCGCTTCGAAGCTCTTTTGGCCGCGCGCGACGCGAAGGCCCGATGACATAGTGCAGGACGGACAGCGGCTCGAAGCCTGGGGATGAAAGAGTCGCGCCCGTTCTCGTCTTGTTTCGCCACATCCTGTCCTTCAGGGCATCGATGGCAGGGGACTCGTGCCGGCTGATGAGAGCGGTTCCGCGGTCGTTGCGGGAGGCTTTTCCATCAGTAGTGTGACAAGTTTGGCCAGTGGCAGTTTCAGCCCCCGTATTCGCAGCGAGTCGCCTTCCAGGCCGAAGGTGGCCTCACCTTCGAGGGGCAGATTGCGCGCGAGAAAAAACCACCCGACACGTATGGCCGGCATGAGAAGCTTCGCGGTTTCCGCATCGGGCAGGACGAAGCGGATATCGAGGTCGAGGCTCGGTCCCCCATCATCCGATCGCGATGGGCTTGCGTTCCCCGTGGTCGCGAGGATGAGGAGGCCGAAGGGCGGGAGGTCGAGGGCGTCGAGCTGTCCGAGGCCCAAGCCATGGGAGAGGCGATTCAGAGGATCGGGAATCCAGGCCACGATGCCCTTCTCCACAAGCCCGGCATAGCGCTGTGGAAGGGGCGAAGGCGCAGTGGTCATCGCGCGCGCGGCAGGCCCAGATGCCTCATGTTTCGCCGCCACGAGGAGGCCCCTTTTCGGCAGTGCCACCGCGAGGTCGAGGGATCTGTTCTTCCACTCGCCCTTTTCCTGTCTCCAACCCCGTGCAGTTATGAAGTTCAGCCATAGGCCGAAGGCGGTGAAATCACCGTCGATCGCGGCTTCGAAGGGGGGTATCCTCAAGGTCGGCCCTTGGCGTGACGATTTGTCGCCTTCGATTGTCAGGCCCGGCGCCCCGCCGCTGCCACCGCCACCGCCACCGCCACCGCCACTGGTGCCGCCACTGGTGCCGCCACTGGTGCCGCCACTGGTGCCGCCACTGGTGCCGCCCCCGTCGCCACCACTGCCGCCACTTGCGACAGTCGCGGCGCTTTCGCCCAAGAGGGCGAGACCGAAGCGTCTGCCGTGTCGCGCAAGACCCTCGAGGGCACGGGCTGTTTCTTCCAATTGTGTGCGTTCTCCCTCGGCGGGCTTCACCGCTTCGAGGCCCTTCGCGAGCCGGGCGACGTCCTCGCCTCCGGCCTCGATGAAGACGAGGGCCGCGGGGTCGAGGGGCGCGAGCACATCGACGGCTTGGGGCGAGGGCAAACGCGTGGCGCAGGATCCAAAAAGAAAGGTCAGGGCCAGGGGCACGGACAAAAGGGCGAAACGAGGGGCACTCCTCATCGTCGGGTCTTTCTGCGCTCGAGCGAACTGCCCAGGGCCTCGTCGACGAGCGAAAGAGCCTCTGCCCGATGGACCTTCGCCGCCTCGCACCAGGCGTGGAGCTGGGAATCGCGGAATCGGCCGCCCGTGTCGATCGATCGGACCCCTTCGCGGCGGGCGGCCCGCTTGGCGATTTCCGTGCCGAACCAGCGGAGTTTGTCGTAGTGCCGCGGCTTCTCCTCCGGATCCTCGTCGTCGACGATGCCCGCCTCGGCGAGCCAGATCGAAGAGTTCCAGGGCTCTATGTCGTAGCGGATGCTGAAGTCGAAGGCTCGGGCGCGGTCGTCGAGGTCGCGCCGATTCCATAGTTCGCCGAGCTCGTCCATGATCAGGACCTCGTCCGCGAAATCGCGGTGGAGCGAGGTGCGTAGAAAGCGGAAGATCATTTTCGCCGCGGCGAGGAATCGCTCGCGATTGTTGATATCGGGTTCGATCAGGCGAGGGTCACGCCAGATTTCCATTGCGAGATCTGGCGAGCTCAAAGCCTGAAAATGGCCCGCCGGGGGGAGGGGGGAACGGGGCGTAAGATCGTTGACCGCCTCGAGTCGACCGGAAAAATTCTGGTGTGCCCAGGTATCGGCATAGGCATGGAGG
>JAJXVS010000178.1 GCA_021782015.1 bacterium
ACGAGGAGCGCCTTCTTTCACAGCATGAAAAACTCTTCGAAAGCGTTGAATCGGCCCATTTAGGTTTGAGTGAGGGCGAAGGAGGCGGTGCGCTTCCTCTTCTTCGTCGCGTTCGGACGGCTCTCGAGGCCTGTGCCTCGATCGATCCTTCCCTCGGAGCGCTGGCGAGAAGGCTCGACGACGCCTTTTACGATATCGAGGATATTTCGGATTCGCTGCGATCCTACGCGTCTGGGCTTCGGTTTTCTCCCGGGAGGCTTGAGGAAGTCCAATCCCGCCTTGTGGAAATCGGCAAACTCAGGAAAAAATACGGTGAAACCACAGACGCCATTCTTGCCCGGCTCGGGGAGGCACGATCGCGTTTCCAGGCCCTATCGACATGGGAAGAGGACCGGGACGGATTGGAACGGGAGATAGAAACGCTCGAATCGCAAATCTTAGCCGAGGCCGTTTCGATTTCCGATCAAAGAATGACGGCTGCCAAAGACCTCGCGATGGCCATCGAAAAAATCGTTGCGGTTCTCGGACTGGCTAGGGCCCGATTCATCGTGCGTGTCCTGCGCAAGGAAAGCGATGGGGGGAAGGCTGTTGTGGGCCCTTCCGGAATCGACGAGGTCGAATTCTTGATAGCAGCCAATCCGGGAGAGCTGCCCAAACCCCTGTCCCGGATCGCCTCGGGCGGCGAGCTCTCACGTGTGGCGCTTGCCGCGAAATCGGTCTTTGCCGCAAGCGATCGCGCCACAACCCTGATTTTTGATGAAATCGATGCGGGCATAGGCGGGGAGGTGGCGGTGGCCGTCGGGCAGCATCTCGAAGCTTTGGGACGTGACAAGCAAGTACTTTGCATAACGCATCTCGCCTCGATAGCCGCACGAGCCGATAATCATTTCAGGGTCGAGAAGAGCGTCGAGGGCGAAAGGACAAGCACACGACTCGTTCGCGTCGATGGACGGGAGCGCGCCGAGGAAATCGCCAGAATGCTCGCGGGAGACCAGCATGAGGAGACATCGATCGCGCACGCGATGGAACTCCTCAGAAAATACGGGAACTGGCGGGACTGAAACATGGCGAAGATCTCACAGGAGCAACGCAATCGTTATTTCGAGAAGGTCAAGGAACACAAGGCCGCTATCGACACGATTCTCGCTCGCGAGAAAACCCTCGTGGAGATGCTGTCAAAGGAAGAAGGAGGCACGGCTTTCAAGCGCCTCCATCTTTGCGAGGAAATGCTCGATCTCGCATCCTGGCATCTGCTCATCAACTCCCTTTCGCTTGCCCTGCTCGGGATCAAGAACGAAGACATCCTGATAGATGGTCGGAAGGTTCTTGTCCGCGCGCTGAAATACCTCGAAGATGTCGTAACCCTGAGACTTGACGTGCCATTCTCGGATTATGAGAAGAACCTGGATGAAATTCGCGACATCGACCCGGTGAGCAGATTCAGGTTAATACGAAAAGTCGGGTTTACCATCGAATCCTTCGAGGCGGCATTTGGGGAAAATTCGAAATACAGCCGGGGCTTCAATGAAATATGGGGCAAGCTCGCCGCTCTCGCCAAAAATATGATCGACCTTCGGACCCTGAACGCAGACCTCGATTTCAATTCGCCACATCGTGAGGTGCTCAAGGATCATCTGGCCTTCGTCAAAGACCTATTCAAGAAAACGGCCGATCGCTACCGCGAGGAATACGAACTCTACACGCACAAACTTTCAGATTTTCGAGTAGCCATACAATTCCTGTCGGCGCTCAGGCGGCTCCTGATGCTTCTGGGCGAAAGGGACGAGGCTGAAAAATTGAAGCGGAACATCGAGGTCTGGAACACAAAGCTCGATGCCGATTTCAAGAAAACCGAAGGCCAAAAAGCCTGAAGGGCATCCTCACGACGCCCCTCGTAGCTCATGTAGGGCGTCGTGGGGGAAGAGTTCGCCGATGGTCGTGGCTACGATATTGTCGACGCGGGATCCGAAGAACACCTGCGCTTCCGGCCCCATGAACTCGGAAAGGACCTGTCGGCATGCGCCGCAAGGGCTTACCGCGTAATCCGCATCGGGCGTAGAAATGACCAATTTGACGAATCGTCTATGACCCGCCGCGACTGCCGCGACCAGGGCGCTTCTTTCGGCACAGATCGTCAGGCCGAATGAGCGATTTTCGACATTGGTGCCGGTGATAACCGATCCATCTTCGGCGACCAGAGCTGCTCCGACGCGGAAATGGGAGTAGGGGGAATACGAGGCGGAGGCCGCCTCGGTGGCGATCCCGTACAATTCATCGATTTCCTTCATAAAGCCTCCATTATTGACAGCAAGAATCCCAGTCTATACCATTCCCCCGGCTCGAGAAAGCCGGTTTATTGTGGATGGGAGAAGGTCTTAACAGCATGGAAGAGAAGACGAGGGTTCGCATCACCGTCGCGGGAACGAGTATTATCGGCATCGTCTATTTTTTGCTCTTCGCGCTGCCCCTTCCCAAACAGTTATCCCTGAAGCCGATGTGGGTTTCCGCGATACCGCAGGCGATGGAATTGGGAGGTGGGGCGGCCGCGGTCAAGGGCCCCCTGCTTTCGTTCCGCATCGGGGAGCGGTATGGATATTTCGACCGGAACGCCGGCATCGCATTCGCGGCGACGCGGGGCTATGGTATCAGCATTTCGGATGCCGGCTACGTTTCCTGGAATATGCGGCCCGACACACTGCAATTCAAGGATCCTCGGGGAAATCTTCTGTTCGCGTCCTCAGAACAAGGCTACCCCTTCATGGACGAGGAGAGACGTTTTGTCGTTTCCTCGAATCAGGAAGGCATATCCGAACTCGACAACAAGGGCTCAATCCTCTGGAAAAGGGATTTCCCTTCTCTCATCACGGCCTTTGCCTCCAACAAGGATCTCACCGTCATCGGAACTATGGACGGGCAACTTTTCGCCATCGATCATCACGGCCAGGTCAGCCTTTCCTTCGCCCCAGGCGGCAGCAGGATTCCCTGTATCTACGGTTGCGCCATTTCGCCCGACGGGAAGAATATCGCTGCGACCTCCGGCCTCGACAAGCAGCGGGTACTGGTCCTCGAAAAGCGGGATGAGGCCTATCGCGTCACCTGGCATCGCTGGACCGATTCCGATTTCCGCAGACCGGTGGCCATGTCCTTCACTCCGGATGGACGTGAACTCGTCTTCGAGACATCGGGAGGCCTGGGCGTCTATGACGTTGCGAGCAGGAAAGCGAACATCCTGTTTGCGCGCGATCCCGTCGTTTCCTCGGCTGCATTGCCGAATCGAAAACTCTTGCTGGCCCTCGACAACGACGGCAAACCTTCGATCCTCGTCGCCTCCTATGACGGTCGCGGCTACTTCAGTTTCCCGTATTCGGCCGATGAGGCGATGTTGCGGAACGAAGGTGATTCGGTATTTTTCGGTTTGCGGAAAAATGACACCGCCAGTCTCCTCAGGCTGGATTTTGTGGAGGAATGATGAGAATCCGCGGCCTCTCGTTGCTTCTTGCCGTAATCGGCATTCCCGCGGCATCCTTCGCCTTTGACTGGCCCGGGAATGCTCCGGTCGCGGTGGAATTTGGCGGACCCAATGCGGGCTCGCCGATGCCAGGAATCGTGCTGGCCGGGACGGGGATCGATGTGCGAGCGGCCGAGGCCGGAGAGCTCGTCTTCGAACGGGGCGCCGACGATGCGCACACGAAACTGCCATCGGCGACGGGCGAGACCCTCGTTCTCGAAGGGGCCGACGAGATGTCCTCGGTGTATGCCTATCTTCCCGGAATCGCCGATCCGGGTGCCCGAAGTTTTGCCGCGGGCGCGCTTATCGGGAAGGCGGGACCCGGAGGTTTCCTCGATCAGGATGGTTTCATGTTTGCGCTGTTCGATCGCAAGTCGGGGCGTTGGGTCAATCCCAGGGTTTTCCTGCCGAATCAAGGCGATTCGAAGGCCCCCGTCATCCGCAAGGTAAGTCTTGAATCGAAGGGCAAGCTCTGGATCCTCGGCGATTCGAAGATCATTCCCCAGGGTTCCTATTCCATCATTCTCGATGTCGCGGAACAGGGCTCCGCTTTTGCGGGTCTCGTCATCGGTCCTCCCTGGTACATCAGGGTCCTGGCGAACGGGCAAAAGGTCGTCGAGGCGAAAACCGAAATCGCGGAGGTGAAGGGAGGCGCCCTGTCCTTCTATCCGGCATCCGGTAAAGGACAGGAAATTTCCGTCGATAGCAAGGGCTCCATCCATATCGCATCCCAGGCCTTTTCGAGGGGGAAACTCTTGATCGAGGTGCTGGTGAGGGACTTCGAGGGCAACGAGCGATCGGCCGCATGGTCGCTCCTCATCGAATGAAAACCTTTGCGACGATTCCCAAACCCGAAACCTCCAGGCCGCGGGAATGTATTCTCTGCGGCTCGGAGCGATTCGCCCCGCTTTGGAATCTTGAGGCCTTCGCCTTTTCGCGCTGTTCCCGTTGCGGTCTCATTCAACAGAACCCCCAACCCGATGTCGAGGATGTTCTGGCCCGGTATGGGGAATCCTATCTTGATTATGAGGTGGAGAACCACGAGGCCTATGCCCGTTTGGAACGGATGGCCCTCGCCGATCTCGGTTTCGCCGAGATCGAAGGCCGGCTTATGGGGCGCCGCGAGAATGGCCACCCATCTCCGCGTTTCCTCGATGTCGGCTGTGCGACGGGAGCCTTGATGGCCGGTCTGGTCGCCGATGGTTGGTCCTGCGTGGGGGTTGAACCCTGCGAGCCCGCCGCGCGATATGGCAGGGAGGTCTTCGGCCTCGATATTCGATCCACGGTCCTCGAGAAGGCCGACCTGCCCACCCGATCTTTCGATATTGTCCATGCTTCGCATCTCATCGAGCACCTCAACGAGCCGGCTCGATTTCTCGATGTGGCAGAAACCTTGATCGCTGGCGATGGCTACATGATCCTGACCACTCCGAACGCCGAGGGCTTTCAGGCGCGATTCCTTGGGGCGAAATGGAGGAGTGCGATTTATGACCATCTCTATTTATTTTCGAAGGCCGACCTCACCCAGCTCTTGCGAAAACACGGTTTTGAGGTGCTGCGGAGCATAACCTGGGGCGGTTGGGCGGCCGGGCTCAAACCCAGAGCCGCGAAGAAGCCACTCGATAAGCTTGCCAAGTCGCTTGGATGGGGCGATGTCATGGCCCTGCTCTGCAGGCTTCGACCATGATCCGGATTGAAACCGGGCGGATGGGGGGAGAGCGTGGCTGAAGTTGCCCCTCCTGGATATGAAGCCTATCTTGCTCGGGTGCGGTCCGGACTCGATGTGACTCGTGAACGAATCGGCCTTGCCGCGGCACGGGCGGGACGCGATCCTTCCGCCATCGAGATCGTGGCCGTCTCTAAGTTCCACCCGACCGAGGCAGTAGGGGCCGCCCTGGCCTGCGGCATCAGGCATTTCGCCGAAAGTCGGGTGCAGGAAGCTGAGGGGAAATTCACCCAGCTGCGGCTCGAAAACCCTGAGCTGCGTCTCGACTTGATCGGTCACCTTCAAAGAAACAAGGTGAAGAGGGCCGTGGCGCTATTCGATGGAATACAATCCATCGATTCCCTGGAAATCCTTGATTCGATAGCCGCAGGCTTGCGGCTCCCAGGGGAGGAAGCCAGGGCCCATCGCATCGAACTCCTTTTGGAACTGCATACCGGTGAAGAATCGAAGAGCGGATTTCCCGACGCCGACGCCGTAAGGCGGGCCTGCGAAGGTGCCCTGGCACTCCGTTCCGTTTCGGCGATTGAATTGCGCGGCCTCATGACCATGGCTCCCTTGGGCTTGGGCGAAGCCGCGATCCATTCCTCCTTCCGCACCTTGAAGTCCCTGTTCGATAGCCTGATCGTCGAATTCGATATGCCCAGCTTCACTGTTCTCTCGATGGGCATGTCGGGCGACTTCGAGATCGCCGTCGAAGAAGGAGCCACCGAGTTGCGGATTGGCACGGCCATTTTCGGCGAACGGAATCCATGAGACGCGTCAAGATTCTCGCGTGCATCATTGGATGTCTCGCATCCATGGGCCTCACCGCAGCTCCAGGCGTATGGACGCCGGCCGCCGACTCCCTGCCGGACAGCGTTCAGCGCTTTACCGAAACCCCGATCGGGCGATTCGAAACCATAGCCGTCGGAAGTTTTCCCATCCTTCTTTTCTACGTGGGTTTTGGTTTCGACTTCGCCGATTATGCGCAAAGCGGGTTCAATCGCACCTACGCTCCGTGGCCCTTCAAGAGTGCGAACGCTCCTGCCTTGGGCCAAGCTGAGCTGGGGCAACGTCTCGGCACGACTGTCATGCTGTCGCTGGGCGTCGCCGCGCTTGACGCTATCCTCCGGCCGATCGACCTTGCGCGGAAGAAAAGGGAGAATCCGGAATCCCATTTTCCCTCTCCCCCCCAAGCGGCGGCTCCGAATCAGGCCTCGCCCGATTCATCCGCTTCCACGCCTGAGGCGAATTCCGGAACCGCCCAGAGCGCCGAGGGCGCGACAGGCCAAAACCCGCCGCCTTCAAAACCTTGAGTCGGCCGGTCTTTGGTCCGCGACTCAACTTGACAGGGCCGGTGCTGGCCCGTAGACTTTTACCTCGGCGAAGCGATGAAAACGAAGACTCTTGTTGTCTGGCAGGATGGCCATCCCGAACTCGAACGGATGGCCCGTACGCTCGGGGAAAAACTCGAGGGTATGGGCATCGATCCCGTTGTCAGAATGGCCAGTGAGGTGAGCATTCCGGACATGCTCGCCGCCTCCTCATATCTGTTTGGCGCAGATGAGGCGGGAAACCTGAGCTATGGCGAAGTCGCGCGTCTTCTGCGGGGAATAAATCTTGCCGGCAGGCCTGCCGCCTTCTTCGGCGCGAACGGCGCGGCCATAGCCTGGCTCAGGGACATCACGAAGGATAGCGAACTCGTTGCGGCTTCGATCGACCTCGTCGGGCCGAAACCGGAATCGTCGGCGATAGCCTCGGTGCTTCGCTCCTTCGTTTGAAGGCCCCTCAAGGATCATCGATGCTTACCCAGGACGGTTTCAATCTTGACGATGCCATCAGGAAGGTTCCCGACTTTCCGAAACCGGGCATCCTTTTCTACGATATCACCAGCATTCTGGCGAATCCCGATGCCTTCCGTTACTGCATCGATTCCATGGTCAAGCTCTACCGCGACCAGCGGCTCGATGGAATTGCGGCCATCGAGTCACGGGGATTCATCTTTGCCTCGCCGCTCTGCGATCGGCTGGGCATCCCCCTCCTCCTCGTTCGCAAGAAGGGTAAATTACCCGGGAAGACTCTCGGCAAGCGCTATGAACTCGAGTATGGCGAGGCGGAGATAGAGATGCATGTCGCCGACATCCCCGTCGGAGGACGTGTCCTCATAGTCGATGATTTGATCGCGACGGGCGGCACCATTCGAGCAGCCGCCGATCTGCTGACGGACGGTGGAGCCGATGCGATCGGTGCCTTCGCGGTGGTCGGTTTGCCCTTCCTCGATTACCGAAAGACACTCGGCGATCTACCCGTACGTACACTTATAGAATATTTCGGAGAGTGACTGCGGGAAGCCTTGCCCGAGAGGAAAGGCGCCGGCTCGTCAGGCGGCAGCCAAGGAGAACACCAGCATGGTTGAAGCACTCGTTCGCGATCCGTCCTGGAAGGGAAGGAAGGGCCCGGTAGTACTCGTCATCATGGACGGGGTGGGCTATGGCGCCTTGCGCGAGGGTGATGCCGTGGCGGACTCGAAGATGGGGGCCTTCCGCGCGATGGAATCGGCCTTCCCCCATACCCGGCTCAAGGCCCATGGCAAGGCCGTCGGATTGCCTTCAGATGATGACATGGGCAATTCCGAGGTCGGACACAATGCGATCGGCTGCGGAAGGGTCTATGCCCAGGGCGCGAAGCTCGTGAGCGCCTCGATCGAAAGCGGAGCGATGTTCGAGGGTGCCGTATGGAAGCGCCTTGTCGCCAACGTCAAGACCTCGGGCGGAAGCCTGCATTTTATTGGGCTCTTTTCGGATGGCAATGTGCATTCCCATCTCGATCACCTCAAGGCGATGCTGTCGAGAGCCGCCTCCGAGGGCGTCAGAAAAGCCCGGATCCACGCGATTCTCGACGGCCGCGACGTGGGTGAACAGAGCGCGCTCGAATACGTCGAGCCATTCGAAGCCTTTCTGTCCGAAATCAACGCGAGCCATCAAGGCGGCGAAGGTCCCGACTATCGCATCGCCTCGGGCGGAGGCCGCCAATACATCACAATGGATCGCTACAACGCGAACTGGGAGCAGGTGCGCCGGGGCTGGGACTGCCACGTCCTCGGACTCGGCAGGACCTTCGCCAGCGCCAAGGAGG
>JAJXVS010000179.1 GCA_021782015.1 bacterium
CTACGAGGGCCGCTGTGCCTTTCCCTCCAATTTCGACGCGGACTACTGCTACGCCCTCGGCTACACGGCCTTCGCCCTCGTGGCGGCTGGCCTCTCCGGCTACCTTTCGTCGGTGCGCAACCTGGCGGCTCCCGCGTCGCAATGGATCGCGGGGGGGATTCCCCTCATATCGCTGATGAACATCGAGCGTCGCCACGGCCACGACAAGCCGGTCATCCGCAAGGCCCTCGTCGAACTCGAAGGACTGCCTTTCAAGACCTTCGCCTCGGTTCGTGACAATTGGGCCCTGTCTTCCGACTATCGGGTGCCCGGAGGGATCCAGTATTTCGGCCCGGCCGAGGTCGCCGACGTCGTCACCGAGACGCTCAGGCTCGAGCGCTCGTCGGTGGAGCGGGGAGCCTCCCCGCAGGGAGCGAGATGAGGATCATCGAGCCCTTTTTGAGGCGGATCGGCGGGCTTCTCCGGGGATCGAAGGAGGACGCTGCCGCTCCGGGCGAAGGGCCCGTCGAGGAACTCTGGAGCCCCGACCGCCTCGATGGCGGCACGGGGCGTTTCGCCGGGGAGAGGGGGCAGTCCTGGGCCGCGGAATGGCGGGAGGGCCGACTCGACCTCGAGCTGTCGAAGGCCGGGCTCCTGGCCTGGTCTTCGGCAGAATTATATAACTATGATGATTTTTTCGTCGAGGCGCGTTTCGCCTTTCCGGCCGGCGACGACTACGTGGCGGCCGGTCTCATGTTCCGCCAGGCGGAGGAGGGGGATTTCTACCTGCTTCTCCTGTCGTCCAGGGGATTTGTCCGGCTGGACGTGGTGTTCAACGGGACGCCCAGGCCCCTTGTGGGCTGGACGGAAATCCCCGCGCGAGAGGCCTCTCCACGCGAGCCGGCCTCCCTCGGCCTCCTCGCGCAGGGCGGGCACTTCTCCCTTTTCGTCGACGGCGAATGGGTGGCCGAGGCCGAGGACGAGACCTGCCGGATCGGCACCCTCGCCTTCGCCGCACGGACCTTCGAGACGGCTGAAGCGTCGCCCCTTCGCTTTTCGCTCACCTCCATCCTCGTCGAGTCGCGCAAGGTCGAAGTGGAGGCCCTCCGGCGCCGACTCACCCTCGTCCAGGCGCCCGACGAAGGGGCCCGCAAGAGGCTCGCGATAACATTAATAGCAATTGGTCATTATGTGCCCGCCGCGGTCCAGATCGGGAAGATCGCCAAACGGAGGTCCCTGTCGGCCGACGAGCTCCTCGTCAGGGCCGAGGCCGAACTTCGCCTCGGCCTCCTCGACGACGCCTCGAATTCTCTCGATGCCTCCCTGGCCCTGGAGGCCGACAGGCCCGAGGCGGTGCTCGAAAAGGCCAATCTCCTGTATCGGCGCAATCTTTTTCCCGAGCTGGCCGACTTCATCGAGGCGCTTCCAGCAGGTTTCGATTCGAATGCGCGGATAGCCGTCCTCCGGGGCCACGCCCGCTCCAATCTCGGCGACTGGGCAGGTGCGGCGACGGCCTATGCCAGGGCGGCGGAACTCGAAGGCGAGGAGCCCCTCATTTGGAAGAATGCCGCCCGCGCCTTTGAAATGGCGGGCGACCGGAAGGCGGCCGCGAGGGCCTGGCTCGAGGCGGGAAAGAGATTCTTCGCCGCCGAGGAGGGCGACGAGCTCGCCCTCGCCGCGGCCAATCTTGCGCGCATCGACAGGGCGGGGGATGGACATGGTGCCTTGAAGGCCCGATCGCTGTTCCTCGCCGGAAAATCGCAGGAGGCGCTCCGCGTCGCCGAGGAATTGCTGGCAAAAATGGAGGAGGGGGGCGAGGCCGATCCGGTCTTGTGCTACCTCGCGGGACTCATGCGCGCGAACAAGGGCGATCGCAAAAAGGCCGCTGCCCATTTCGAAAGGGCCTGCGCCCTGGCGCCCGACGAGGCGCTGTTCGCCTGGCGCCGCGCCGAAAACCTTTGGCTTCTCGGCTCGCCCCTTGCGGAAACGATGGCCGAGGAGGCCTTGAGGCGCCACCCGGAGGATGGCTGGACCCTCAACCTGGCCGCGCGCATCGAGCTTGAAAGGCTTCTCGCCGAAACGGAGGGGGGTCGGGCCGACGAGGTCAGGATGGGCCGTGTCCGAGGGAGGCTCGAGGCGGCCATCGCAGCCCTTCCCGCCGAAAAGGCCCCGGTCTTCAATTTGGCCGAATTCATCTCGCTTGAAGGAAGGGTCGACGAGGCGCTCAAGCTCCTCCGGCGCTTCGACGAGGACCCCGAAGCCCGCAATCAGGCGGGCAACATCCGCGTCCGCGCAGGGCAGGACAGGAGGGCGGCAGGCGATGAGGAATCGGCCGAGGCCTATTTCTCATCGGCCGAGAGGGAATACCGGGCCGCCATCGCCCTCGATCCCGACCGTATCGAATTCCGCGAAAATCTCGCGGGCCTCCATGTGGAGCTGGGTCGATGGAGCGATGCGGAGGAGGAACTCCGGCGCTCGCTGTCCGGCCAGCCAGGAGCCAGGACCTACCTTCTCGCCGGCAATCTCGCCGAAAGGCTCGGAGACTGGCCCCGCGCGGAGGCGGCCTATCGGGTCGGGCTCGACAGCTTCGAGGCGGACGCCAATCTCCTCCTGGCGCTGGGCCGGCTCTGGATTCTGAGGCGCAATTGGGACAAGGCCAGGGACTGTGCCTCGGGGCTCGCGCCGGCCGCCCCCGCCCTGGCCGCACGTCTGGAGGGGGAAATTCTGTCAGCCTCGACGGAACTCCTCGCCTGCTCCTCCTGCGCGACAACCTGGCGCGTCCCCCGCGAGCTGCCGGCCCAAAGCGGGGCGAACATACGCGGCATGCCCCCAGACGGGGCGCCGGCCGGCGCCTGTCCCTCCTGCGGAAAGATTTTCTGCATCGCCTGCGCCAAGCAGCATCTGGTCGACAACCGATTCACCTGCCCCGATTGCGGCGACTTTCTCAAGCTCTCCGACAATCGCCTGCGTTGGTTGGTCCGCGAGGCCATGAAGACGCAGGAGAGGGCCTGAACATTCGACTGTATTGTGCAATTCTTCGCTTCGGGATAAGATTCGAACCTCCGCGCCGGGCGACTTCGTCGAGCGCGAGGCGGCGCGGAAGGGGCAGGTTCAGATCCAATGAGAGTTTTTCCTAGCGGTCGTTTTTTCGCGATTGCCCTGATGGCCGTCCTGATGGCGACGACATCGCTTGGGGCCCAGGCAGGCGCGGGGACCGCGGCGCCGGCTTCGACCTCGGACATGTCCACGAATATCACGACAGCGGACCAGTATTTCCAGCAGGTTTCCAACCGTTACCAGCAGATCAACGACTATTCCTGCAAGTTGACCATCGCCTCGGCCAAATCGACGATGACGGGCGACCTGATCTACAGGGCACCCTCCCTGCTCCGGATAGATTTTTCCTCGCCGGCGGGCCAGGTTATCGCCTTCGACGGCCAGACCCTCCAGGTCTACATTCCGGAATACCATGTCGTGCTCTCGCAGAGCGTCGATACGACGTCTGGCGGTTCGGGAACCGGAGCCGGACTGGCCACGAGAGAAGGTCTCAAGATGATGAAGCGCAACTACGGCATCGCCTTCGAGACCA
This sequence comes from bacterium, assembly GCA_021782015.1. Lineage (GTDB taxonomy): Bacteria > Spirochaetota > Spirochaetia > Treponematales > Rectinemataceae > CAIJMU01. The sequence continues at coordinate 3,569 of JAJXVS010000179.1, forward strand.
GCCCCGAGCCCGTCCTCCTCGCCGGCACGACGGAGAAGGTGGTCCGTCTCATCCTGACGCGCAAAACCGTGGCCGAGGGTTTCCGGACCATCACCGTTTCGGTGGCGGCCGATTCCAAGCTTATTCGGAGGCTCGAGGGCACGACCCTCGCCAACGAAACCTTCACCTTCGATTTTTCGGGCATCAAACTCAATCAGAACATTCCCGAGAATCGTTTCATCTACGATTCGCCCGCTTCCGCGAACGTCTATAATAATTTCCTTTTCAATTCCGCCGGTTCCGGCAATTGAGCGAAGGACAACGACCATGACTGCCATCGGCGAGAGCCTCAGAAAGGCTCGCGAGGAGAAGGGACTCGATCTCGACCGGGTCTCGGACGAAACGCGCATTGCGAAGCGATTCATTGCGGCGCTCGAGGACGAAGACTTCACGGTCTTTCCCGGCGATCCCTACGCCATCGGATTCCTCAGGAATTACGCCGAATACCTGGGGCTCGACGCGGCCGAGCTTGCGGCGAGCTACAACATGCAGAAAATGCAGGAGCAGCCCGCGCCCATTCAAGAGCTGCTGCCCGCCAAGAAAAAAGGCCTCGGCCTCGCCCTCGCCGTGGCCGGCGCGGCGGCCATCGTCATCCTGGGAGCCGTCTTCCTCATCATGAGCGGGCGGCAGAGCTCCAGGGGCGTCTCACTCACCGCGCCGCGCAATCCCACGGAATATCGCGTGGATACCGCGGAGCTCGATCGGAGACTCTGGAAAGACGATTCGGTGCTGTTCAGCCTCGGTCAATCCTCCTGGAAAATCAAAGTCGTCGGAATCGGCGACGGGGTCATCCTCGATACCCCCTTCGGTCAACGGAGGCTGAGCCTCGGCGAGGAGTCGGTCTTCGATTTCAACGGCGACGGCACGCCCGACCTCCGCATTTTGATAGCCGACTTCGACAAACACAACGCCGACAAGGGCGTGGAAATCCGCTTTACGCCGCTTGGCGCCGCCGCCGCGACCATAAGCCCGCCGGCGACGCCTGATCTCGCGGCCCAACCTGCACCCGATCTGGGCACGGGAGCCGCCGCGGCGGGGGCCCCCTCCGCATCGGCGACCGGAACCCTCAAACCCGAGAATACGACCTCCACGAAGGAAGGCGCGATCTTCGAGGGGCAGAAGAGCTCCTATCCCTTCGTCGTGTCGGTCACCTTCAGGGCCTCCTGCATGTTCCGCTACGAGGTCGATCGCAAGGACCGCGACGAGCGCTACTACCAGAAAGGCGATACCATCACGATCAATGCCAACAACGCCGTGAAGATCTGGGCCTCGAACGCCCAGTCCGCGGTCGTGATCGTGCAGGCCTCGGGCGGGAAGTCGGCATCGGTGGATCTGGGCGGCGCGGGCGAAATCGCCGTCAAGCGAATCGCCTGGGTCAAGAACGACAACGGAAGTTATACGCTCTCGATTTTCGAGGTCGACTGAGACACATGAAGTTCTACCTCGATGAGCACGGCTGCTCCAAGAATCAGGTCGACGCCGAGGAGATCATCGTCCGCCTCGAGGACGCGGGACATGAGGAAGTGACCTCGGCCGAGGATGCCGACCTCGTCATCGTCAATTCCTGCGGCTTCATCGAGTCGGCGAAGAAGGAATCCATCGACGCGGTGCTCGGCTTCAAGCAGGCCTGGCCCGGCAAAAAGGTGCTTCTCGCCGGTTGCCTCGCCCAACGCTATGCCAAGGAGCTTGCGGAAGACCTCGCGGAGGCCGACGGCATCGTCGGCAACGCCGACCTCGCTGTCCTGCCCCTGGCGGTGGCCGAGCTCGGTTCTGGCCTTCGCCCGGTCATCGTGCCGGAGGCGGCGGCCAGCATCGGCGCGGTGAGGCGACGACGACTCCTCGACTGGCCAGGCACAGCCCACGTGAAGATCACCGAGGGCTGTTCAAACAATTGCACCTTTTGCGCCATACCGCTGATCCGCGGCAGACTGCGATCGCGTCCGGTTGACGACATCGTGGCGGAAATCGCCGATCTCCTGTCGGCCACCCGTCAGGGTCCGACCGTCCGCGAGATCGTGCTCGTGGGGCAGGACCTCGGGTCCTACGGGAAGGACCTCCCGTCGGCGCGAGGGGCTGCCGGAGCCGGGGTGGCGGGCGAAGGGGCCGCAGCCGGTGAAGGGGCCTCGGCCGAAGCGGCCTTGGCCGAAGGGGCCGGGACCGATCGAAGGCTCCTGCCCGCACTTTTGGAGGCCATCTCGGCGCTGAAAGGCGATTTTCGCCTTCGCGTGATGTACATCCATCCCGACAATTTTCCCCGGGCGATCCTGCCGATCATGGCGCGCGACCGGCGAATCCTTCCCTATTTCGACATTCCCTTCCAGCATGCCTCGGCACCCCTCCTCAAAAAGATGAACAGGAGAGGCGACGCGGCCGCCTATCTCGAACTCATCGCAACTATACGGAACATTTTACCTGACGCGATGCTCCGGTCGACCTTCCTCCTCGGATTTCCAGGCGAGAGCGAGGAGGACTTCGCGGCCCTCTGCGATTTCCAGGAGCGGGCCGGCCTCGACTGGCTGGGGTCCTTCTCCTATTCGCGGGAGGACGGCACGGCGGCGGCCGACATGAAGGGGCGGGTGCCCAAGAAGACCGTCGAGGCGCGGCGGGCCGCGATCGAGGTGGCCCAGGAGCGCATCACCGCGGAGCGCCTCAAGCGTTTCGTGGGCCGGGAAATCGAGGTCATCGTCGAAGAGCCCCTCGAGGAGGGCGACGACGATTTTTCCATCGGCCGGGCCTGGATGCAGGCTCCCGACGTGGATGGCCTCACGGTGCTGCGCGGGTCCTTCAAGCCGGGCAGCCTGGTGCTGGCCCGCGTGCTCGCGGTCGCTGGCGTCGATCTCGACGCCGAGCCGATCAGGGTCCTCGCCGGGCCATGAACGGCTGGCTCGACTCGCTCAACCCGGAGCAACTCGAGGCCGTGCGCCACGAGGGTTCGCCCCTCCTCATCCTGGCCGGAGCCGGTTCAGGGAAAACCCGGGTAATTACGACTAAAATTGCCTGGCTCGTGCGGGAGCGGGGCTTCGAGCCGGAATCGATTCTCGCCGTGACCTTCACCAACAAGGCGGCCAAGGAGATGCGCGACCGGGCTGCCGCCATCGAGGGCGCCTGCTCCCGGGCCACGATCAGAACCTTCCACAGCTTCGGGGCCTGGTTCCTGCGGCGGAACGCGAGGGCCGTCTCCGGGCCCGGTGGTGCCGTGCCCGGCCTCGACTCCGATTTTACCATTTACGACGATGACGACCAGACCACCCTCCTTCATGGGCTCTTGCCCCACAACACGAGGAGCGAGTGCAGGGCCCACGTCGACGCCATTTCGCGGGCCAAGGATTACGGGATCGAGCCCGACTCGCCGGCCCTCGACAAGGTCTCCTCCGATCCCGGCTTCCGCCGGATTTTCGCGATGTACGAGGAAAGGCTCCGCGCGACGGGCAATGTCGACTTCGGCGACCTCATACGTCTGCCCTCGCGCATCCTTCGCGAGGACCCCGCCATCGCGAGGCGGACCCGGCAGCGTTTCCGCTTCATTCTCGTCGACGAATACCAGGACTCGAACGTGGCGCAGTTCGCCCTCATCCGCCTCCTCGCCGGCTACGAGGGTTCAGGGGCGTCGGAGGCGGGGGCCGGGGCGATTGCGGGGACAGCGGAGGCGGGGGCCGGGGCGCAGCGCTGGGGCGGCGGGGATGTTCCGGCCTATGTCTGCGTGGTTGGCGACGACGATCAGTCCATCTATCGCTTCCGCGGCGCCGAGGTCCGCAATATTCTCTCTTTTCCCGAGGTATTTCCGAACACGAAGGTCGTTCGGCTCGAAAGGAATTATCGCTCCTGGCAAAGCATCCTCGACGTGGCGGGGGCCGTGGTGGCGCGCAACGAGGGGCGCCTCGGCAAGACCCTCCGCGCCGTGCGCCCCGGCGGGGGCAAGCCTCGCCTCGCCCTTCTGGAGGATCAGGACCGCGAGGTGGCCTATTGCCTGCGTGTGGCTGAGGATGCTCGCAGAAAGGGCCGGCGCTGGAACGACATCGCCATCCTGTATCGCACGAACGCCCAGTCCCTCGGCTTCGAAAAGGAGTTCGCGCATCGCGGCGTTCCCTACCGGATCGTCGGAGCCCTCCGATTCTACGAGCGCGAGGAGGTGAAGGATGTCCTCGCCTGGCTTGCCCTCCTCGCGAATCCCCGCGACGAGGTGGCCTTCAAACGAGTGGTGAACAAGCCCGTGCGCGGCATCGGGGACGCGAGCGTCGAAGCCCTCCTTATCGCGGCCGGCCCCGGCGGCAACCTCCTTCGCGCCTCGCAGGAGGAAGGGCCGAGCCTCAAGGGGCGGGCCCGCGGAGGCATGGCCGAATTTGCCCGCATCGCCACTTCGCTCGGCACTCTCCTGCCCCCTCCCCCTCCCCCGCCCCAGGCCGGGAGCGAGGGAGGGGAGGAATCGCCGGGATTCGGCTCCGGTATTGAGACAGGCAAAGCCCCTCGCCATCTGGGCGAGCTCGTCGACCGGCTCGTGAAGGAAGCAGGCCTCCTCGAATACCACAAGAGTCAGGACGAGATCGCCGGCACGCAAAAGGTGGCCAATCTCGACGAACTCGTGAATGCGGCCTCCCTCTATCCCTTGACGCGGGCCGGCCTCGCGGAATTCCTCGAAACGGTCGAGCTCGATCGCAGCCTCGCGGCGGCCGACGGCGAAGGCGCCATC
>JAJXVS010000003.1 GCA_021782015.1 bacterium
CGCATTCGGCCCGAACGAGCTTCGACACTCCTTCGCCTTCATTGCCCACGACGATGACGGTCTTGCCCGGGAGCTCGGCTTCGGGCAAGGGGTCGCCGTCCATGGCGGCGGCATAGCTCCAGAAGCCCTCCTTCTTGAGACGGCGGAGGGCCTCGGCCAGGTTCGGCACCCAGGCCAAGGGCACATAGGCCGCGGCGCCGGCCGAGGCTCGGACCGCGGCCTCCGAGAGGGGAGCCGCGCGGCGCTTGGGGCTGATCACGAGGTCGCAGCCGAAGACATCGGCCGAACGCAGGATGGCGCCGAAGTTTTGCGGATCTTCGATGTGGTCGAGGATGAGGACGAGGGCCTCTGTCCTGTCCTCGGAAAGGAATTCGTCGAGGTCGGCCTCGGAGGGGTTCTTGGAGCTGTCGGTTTCGAAGGCGACGCCTCGATTGTCAGGCGCCATTCGATCCAATTCTTCCTGGGAAACCCGGGAAATGGGCACGACCTGCTTCGCCGCCATCTCGAGGATGGCCTTGATCCGCGGGCCTGTACCCGAGATCAGGAGGCGGCCGTGGATGGCCTTGCCTGAACGGAAGAGTTCCTCGATCGCGTGAAAGCCGGTGATGCGTCGCATGGCGACGATAGTACGCGGGCCGGAGGAAGGATGTCCACACGCGGAGGGCGACGAGGCGACACGGGACGGCGAGGCGGCTTCCTCTCCCGAACGGGGTCATTTATAGTGGGGGCGTCTTCTTGCAGTCTTCCGATGAAAAGGAGATCTCGTTGAAGAATCGATCGATGCGCACGCCCCTGCTCCTGACGATGGGCTTGACGGCCCTTGTGCCTCTCTTTCTCGTCTGGGCCCTGACCCTGGTCCAGGTCGGCAGGATTTCCTCGGCCGCATCGCGCGAGAGCATGGCGCTGGCCTATTCCGATCTCGATCACAGCCTCCGCGGCGTCCTCGACATGGCGACCGTCCAAAACGAGCTCATCGCGCGATCCGGTCTCCAGGGAGACGCCGCCCTTCGGGCCCTCGCGATCGCGAAAGAGGCAGTGCGGTACCGTATTCTTCATATCACAATTGGAAAGACCGGCTATGTGTATGTCCTGGATCCGAAGGGCCGCTACATCGTTTCCTACCAGGGGCAGCGCGACGGCGAGCTGATTTGGGACGCCAAGGACTCGAGCGGCCGTCTCTTCGTCCAGAGCATCATCGCCAAGGCGATGGCCCTCCAACCGGGCGGAATCGCCGAGGAGATCTATCCCTGGAAGAACGCCTCGGACGCGGCGCCAAGGATGAAGATCGCCCGTCTGGGTTACTTCGAGCCCTGGGGCTGGATCGTCGGCGTCGGGTCCTACGAAGATGAATTCCTCGGCGCGACGATGAGGATCGGCGAAATAGGCGGGCAAAGCGATCTCATTCTCGGAATCTCGATTCTGATCGTGGCCGTCATCGTGGTCCTGATCGCCTTGCGTTTCGCCGGGCGCTTCACGAAACCGATGGCCATCTATTCCGCGGCCATGGGGCGAATCGCCGAAGGGGATCTCGTGACGGAGGTCGCCAGCGTGAAGGCAGTGGGCGCCGATCGGGGACTGGATGAGATAGGGCTGCTCGGCACCTCCCTGGAGGTGGCGCGGGGCAATCTTCGCGCCGGGTTCATCGACATGGCGGCGAAAGCCAATGACCTCGGCTCGCATTCAACGCGGCTCGCCTCGATCGCTTCGTCGCTGCGCGATTCGACGGAGACGACCATGGAGCGCATCGGCGCGTCGGCCACCGCGGTCGAGGAGCTGAGCTCCACGATGATCACCGTCGCCGCCGAAATGGAAGAGACCTCGACGAGCATCGCCTCGGTGGCGACGGCGGCCGAGGAAATGACGGCAACCATCGGGGAGATCGCGCGGAGCTCGGGTCAGGCACGCTCGATGACGATCGAGGCGGTCGAGGCCTCGCGCCTCGTCGACGAGAGCATGGGCCAGTTCGGCTCGGCCGCCTCGGCCATCGGCTCGATCACCGATTCCATCAATGCCATTTCGTCCCAGACGAACCTCCTGGCGCTCAACGCCACGATCGAGGCCGCGAGGGCGGGACAGGCGGGAAAGGGTTTCGCCGTGGTCGCCAACGAGATCAAGGCTCTGGCGCGGCAGACCGCGACCGCGACGGAGGATATCAAGGCCAGGATCGGGGGAATGCAGGATTCCACCTCGGATGTATCCAAATCCATCAAGGGCATTTCGAAGTCGATCGGCGCCCTTGAGACGATCGTTACCGGGATCGCGGCCTCGATCGAGCAACAATCGGCGGTCACGAGGTCCATAGCGGAAAACATGTCGCAATCGTCCAAGGTGATAGCCGAGACCAGCGGCAACATCGCCCAGGCCTCGGGCGCGGCGGGCTCGATAGCCAGAGACATTGCGAAGGTGGATGGAACCGCCAAGGAGATCGCGAAGGTGAGCCTGGGACTTTCGGAAGACTCCAAAGGTCTCGAAACAATCGCCGAAGAGTTGTTGGGCACCATCGGACGGTATAAAATCTAGCCTGAAATACTTACATGTAAACGGAGAAGCCATGACAGATGCCGAAGGTAAGACGATTCTCCTCGTCGAAGACGAAATCCTGATCGCCATGATGGAAAAGCGGCAGCTCGAGCAGGAGGGCTATCGAGTCCTCCACGTCAACAGCGGCGAAAAAGCCGTCGAGCTGGTTCGGGCGGGCAAGGAAGTCATCGACATAGTACTTATGGACATTAACCTCGGCCCCGGCATCGACGGCACGGAGGCTGCGGCAGAAATCCTCAAGAGCAAGGACATGCCTCTGGTCTTTCTTTCCTCCCATACCGAGCGGGAAATCGTCCGGAAGACTGAGGAAATAACCAATTATGGCTATGTCGTCAAGAATTCGGGCATCACCGTCCTCGACGCCTCCATCAAGATGGCCTTCAAGCTTTTCCTGGCACGACAGAACATCCAGACCCAGCGCATGGACATCGAGGCGGCCTACGAGGAGATGCAGGTCGCGAACGAGGAATTGATCGCCTCGGAAGAGCGCCTGATCCGAAGCGAATCATCGGTCCGGAACAGGCTCAAGGCGATCATGGAACCTGATGGGGACCTCGGCGATCTGGAACTTTCGGACATCATCGATACCGACATCCTCCAATCCCTCCTCGAGGATTTCCACAGGCTCACGGGTATACTCGGGGCCATTCTCGACGTGTCGGGCAAGGTGCTGGTCGCCGTGGGATGGCAGGATATCTGCACGAAGTTCCACCGCTGCAATCCGGACTCCCTCAAGAACTGCCTCGAAAGCGACACCCTGCTCACCAAGGGTGTGCGGCCCAAGACCTTCAAGACCTACCGCTGCAAGAACAACATGTGGGATATGGTCACACCCCTCATCATCGGCGGGCGGCACATGGGAAATGTCTTCATAGGTCAGTTCATCTACGACGACGAGGAACCCGATATCGAAATGTTCCGCGCCCAGGCCCGGCGCTACGGCTTCGAGGAGGAAGCCTATCTCGCCGCCCTCCATCGTGTTCCCCGTTTCAGCAAGGAGACCGTGGACGCGGGTATGCGCTTCTATGCGCGGCTCTCGGAAATCATTTCGTCCATGAGTTATGGGGCCATTCAGCGATCGCGAATGCTCGCCGCGGGCGATCGGACCCAGGAGGCCCTCCTTATGACGACGGAGCGCCTCCGCCTGGCGACGGAGATGGCGGGCATCGCCGTGTGGGAATACGATTTCAACTCGAACAGCATGACTCGATCCGACAATCACGACGCCCTCTATGGACTCGCCCCCCAACCCCATTGGGACATCGGCACCTTCCTCGCCGCCACCTATCCGGACGATCGTAAATTGTCCAACTATTACATTGAGAAATCCGTCGCGCCGGGCGGCCCCGATCGCTACGAATTCGACTTCCGCGTCGTCTTCCCTGATGCTTCGATTCGCTGGCTTAACGTCAAGGGGCAGGTAATCCGGCGCGACGATGAGGGCCGGGGCGTCATCGTGCGCGGTTGCCTCATCGACATCACCGAATGGAAGGCCTGATGGACGTGGCCGCCCAACCCGGTGGCGGCTTGAGCCCCCGAGCCCTGATCGCATTTCTGCGACTCTTCAACGCGAAGGCCTCCTTTTCGCGGCAACTTCGCAGGCCCTCGCGAAAACCCTTTTCAATGCATGGGAGGGGCCGCGCTCCTGGCTTCCGCATGACGAGGGAAACAGTCGAGGGCTTCGATGTCCTGAGCGTCGAACCCAAAGGAAGCTGGAGCCGGCGCGTCGTCTTCTACCACGGCGGGGCCTACGTTCTGGGGCCGAGCTTTCTCCACCGCCTCGCCATCGAGAGCCTTGTCGCACAGGGCCTGGCCCTCAGCCTCGTGGACTACCCCAAGGCGCCCGAACACAACTGCGACAGCACCCTCCGCGTCGCCCGGCTCGCCTATGAGGAAATCGCCCGCACCAATCCGGACGTCGAACTCGCCCTTCTCGGCGATTCCGCCGGCGGGGGCCTCGCCCTCGCGACCCTCCAGGCACTCCGCGACGAAGCCTTCGCGCCCCTGCCTCGGGCGACCGCCCTCCTCTCGCCCTGGGTCGACCTCTCGATGAGCAACCCGGCCATTGCAGACTTCGAGGGCCGCGATCCCCTCCTCTCCCTCGAAGGACTCCGCTTTGCAGCTGAAATCTACGCTGCGGGAAGGGAGCTCCGTACCCCCGGCATCTCGCCTCTTTACGGAGATCTTTCCCAATTGGGAGAGGTCGCCCTCTACTTCGGCACCGAGGAGCTTCTCAACCCCGACTGCGCCCTCCTCGCTCGGCGCCTCGCCGAGTCGCCGGGCACCCGGCCAGCGATCCATATCGGCGAAGGCATGATCCACGATTGGCCCCTCATTCCTCTGGCTGCGGGCAAGAAGGCACTCCGGGAGATCGGCGAGTTCCTCGCGTCGAAGTAACCGGCCCTTTCACACTATCCTCTTGCTGTGATTCCCGTTCTCAAAGATACCGGACAGGCGCCGCCCGGAAAAGCGTGCCAAATTGTGAACGTGTACCCGGGCCTGGCGACGCGCAAGATGAAGGAGGTGGGACGCTCGATTCGCACCACGATGCCGGAGATCTTTTAGGCGAGCCAATGGACCTGCAGCCCGGCCGGCCTCCCCATGACTCGGGGCACGATCATCGAAGCCGTCATCATGCCGACGAAGACCGGGCCGGCCATCGGAGTACAGCGGATTTTCCCCACTCACCGGTGAAACCTCGGGGATCGCTCCGCTCCCATGGCAGGGTGGAATCGGCCTTGGAGCTGCTTTATGCACAGCCCCGTTCCTCCCTCGCCGTCAATAGAGCCGCGCCATCGCTCGCGTGAAATCGCGCATTTCCCCGAGTATTTCCCCGTCGCCGAGGACCCGAACGCCTTCGCCGAATCGGAGCATGAACCGCGTGAACTCGACCGGATTGTGGACCTTAAGTGTTATAACAATCGATCCATCCGGCTGCTTCTCCTCTCTCTGATCGAGACGGAGCTTGTTGCGTTCGAAATAGGGTGCGATGCCCGGCAACGCCTCGAAGCGGGCCTCCGCTATCCTTCCCTCGTCGTGTCTGATCATTTTGCCCCAGGCGCTCCGGCAATAATTGCCGAGTTCCAGGATCGCGGAGGCGGCGAGGGGCGGCCCGTCTTCCTTCCTGAAGTCGGAGATTTTCGAAGTGGCAAGGCAGACGAGGTGGTCATGTTCCTCGTCCCAGGCGACAAGGTAGATCTGCACCGGGTCGAGATAGAGACGAATGGGCACGCAACGGTGGCGCTTTAAGCTGTCTTCCGAGGGATAATCGAAGGAGATCCAGGTGCCTCGAACGAGGGATTCGAAGAGATCGTGGAGCAGGGGGTCGGGGGCGTTTCCGCGGGAGACGTCGATGAAGGCCCGGACCTTTTCGAGGACCCGCGCGGGGACCCCATGGTTCTTGTCGAGGAGTCCGCCCAGGGGAGTGCTCGCGATGGCCGCCGCCGCGCGCTCATCGTAGGAACCGCCGATGATCTCGACGAGCTCGGTGCTTCGGGCGAGGCTATAGCGACCGCCCGCCTGCCGGATGAGGGGTTCCCCATCCGGCGAGGCGCGATTGATGTCCTTTACATATCGATAGACTGTCCGCTCATCGCATTCCAGCAAACCCGCGATGTCGGATCGGCTCATTCCCTTCGTCCCGAGGGCCAGGAGGAGTTCGAAGGTCCTCGCGACCTTTTCGCTGCCCCTCGACGACTCGTCCCTTTCGGCCTTGTTCACATCGGTCCCCCTCTCAGCGAAAACCGATGCTGCGTTCGCTGCGCTTCAAGGCGCATTCCCGGCCGAGTTCATTAAGGAGGCCGTTCCAATCGCTGCCGGTTCCCGCGAACTCGAGGCGATCGGCGACAGCCGCCACATCGCCGGGGCTGAGGAGCCCGACGAAGGGCGCAAGGGCGTCCTTCGCATCGGCAGGCTGCAGTATTGTCGGGAAAAGACCGGAGAGCAAGCGCGCGATGCCTTCCGCCCCGAGAGGCTTGAATTCCACTTTGAGTTGGAAGCGTCGGAGCGAGGCCGCGTCCAATGTCGAGACGAGATTTGTGCAGCAGACGAGGACGCCCCGGTACGCTTCCATCTGCGTCAGGAATTCGTTGACCGCGGTTACCTCCCAGGACTTCTCCGCCCGCGAACGTTCCCGGAGGAAGCTATCGGCCTCGTCCACGAGGAGGAGGCCGTCCTCGCGTTCGGCCTCGCGGAAGGCCGCGGCGATCGCCTTCTCCGTTCCGCCGACGAACATGCTGAGAAGGTCTGAGGCCCGCCGCACTACGAGTAGCAGGCCCGTCTCCGCGGCCAGATGTCGTGCGAGTTCGGTCTTGCCGGTGCCCGGCGCTCCCCAGAAGAGAAGGCGGAGCCCGCGGCGATCGGGGCCATCGCGCCGGAGCGTCCAGTTCTTCAGGGCTGTAAAGATATGTTCACGTTCCATGTCGAGATTGAGCACGCCCGGATCGTAGGCTCGCGCAGGCGGATTCGACGGCCGAGACAGCGCGCCTTCGACAAGCCTCGTCTGGCTTTCGAGCGAAGAGCGAATCAGGGTTTCCGTTCCGGTGTCGTTCCCCTGCGCTCGCAGGGAATCCAGAAGTGCAAGGGCGCTGCCGATGCCCGCCGCGTTCGTCTCGTATTCCTCGGAAAGACGCCGCAGGATCGAAGGGTTCAATTCAGCCTTTAATTTCGGATCGCGTCCCGCGAGGGCTGCCGCCCAGAGGCGCCTGCGATCGAGGGGGGTAAAGCGCTCGAAGGCCAGGGCGAAGGAGAATCGCCGCTTGATGGAATCGTCCATGAGTTCGGTCCAATTGACGATCCAGATGATGGTTCGCGTGGGGGTCTCGAGAAAACCGTTGATCCAGGACTTGCTCACGACGGTGGGGGATGTGAAGATCGACCGCCCGACGCTGAGAAGACTATCCGCCTCATCGACGACGAGAATCTGACGCAACGGATCGAGAGAGGCGACGGACATGGAGAGGGCCGCCTGCCGATCCTTCACGGCGCCAGAAAGCCCTTGGCCGAGGAACCAGGCTTCTTTGCCCGTCACCGCGGCGAGGCTCTTCGCGAATTCCGTCTTGCCCGTACCCGGTTCGCCATGGAGGAGAATATTGAGGGGGCGGCCGGAAGCGACGAGGTCCCGCGCGATGGCGACAGCCAAAGGCGGAAGCGAAAAATCGTCGAGGGCGAAGTCGGCTCTCCCACCGGGCATGCAGAGCCTTTCGTGCGAGAGTGATCCGATGAAGCCGGCAAGGCCATCGACGAGCATCGGGGCGAATTGGACGGAGGCGAGAGCCTCGTCGTCGTCGCGGGAAAGAAGTCCGCTCTTGATAAGACTCCCCGAGGCGGAGAGGGCTCTGATGACATCGGACTCCGCAATGCCGCAGCAGGCGGCTACGAAGCGGGGTTTCATCTGGATGAGCATCTTGTCGAAGAGACTCTCCAACTCGTCGCACTGCTTGACTGCAAAGTAGAAGAGCAGGACCGAGGAGTCCTCGAACGTAAGATTGAAGATGCGTGCAAGTTCAACGACCCGGGTTGCGAGCTGCCCGGAGGGGCGCACAGGCTCCCGGTCCTCGAGCAAACTGGCGGCAAGGGAGCGCGCGATCACGTGCTCGACGACCCGCGCGACATCATCGGCGGGAAGGCGGCCGGCAAGCTGCCCTATGGCGCAGGTTATTTCGTCCTTCGACCAGGGAGAGGGAAGTTCATCCTCGTCGATGGGTTTGCCGCCTTGAAGCGCGAACTCGCGGAGTCGCGCGATAAGTTCCACCCTCTCTTCGGTTTCGAGCACCGTGACGAGGAACTCGGCTTTTTCGTCACAGTACCTCACCCGCGTAAGAATTCTGGCGGCGTATGCCTTAAGCAGCGAGAGAAGGCCATCGGCCGAGGTCCCGTTGGGATCGATCAGGAATTTCGCGTCGGCGTCGAGCGAATTCCTTGAAGTGTGTCTGAATCGTGCCATGTGGCAAAGATAAGATGGGGGACTGACGATTGTTGTCATCCGGCACCTCCAAACCGCCTGTCGATGCCAGCTGCGGCTTACTTGTCAGCTAGGAGGCTGTCGGACTTAGTATTTTCGCGGAGAGCGAGAGAGCCTTGAGACCAAAATTGGTGAGGATTGAGGCCCATACTTCCTGTATGGGCCGATTGACGAGCCAATTTTGGGCCGAGGATGGCCGCTCTCCGCGAAAAAGCGCTCAAATAAATGTTTCTTTTGTGTTGCGCGGTAATAAGTCCGACAGCCTCCCAGGATGCAGTTTTTCCCGACAAGACCATCGTTCGATCGCCATGAAACACGTCCTAGTTATGCGCGATGCCATTGTATCGAAGCCGTCGAGGAGATCTTTCGCTCATTCTTCGAAAGTCCTTTTCGCAGGGCCTAGCCGTGCGAGGTCTTCGTGTAGATCGCACCCAACAAGCCATTTCGTCTCTCAGTTCATGGTCGCGCCCACGATCCCATAACCCATGACATCCGATCGACTATTATAGCCATAAATAGTTACTCTGCAAATTTCGCTCCAAAGGCTTCAATCCTGCAATTCCCGAAGCTCCTTCGACCTGGCCATCCAGAGGGCGAGGAGGAGGACGGCCAGCGCCGAAACGCCGAAGATGAGCGCGAGAGGCAGTCGCTGCACCAGGGCCCCTCCGGCCAGATAGCCTAAAGGAACGCTGAGCGAAATGAGGGAGCTAAAGAAGCCCCAGAACCTTCCCCGATACTCGTCCGCGGTCCGCCTTTGCAGGAAAAGGGTGATCGGCACATTGATGAAGGTTACCGAGAAACCGATGGCGAAACTGAGACCCGACACCAGCCAGGTGATGCCCCATATGCCGAGCCCCTTTCCGAAGGGCCCGAGGGCCGACACGATGAAGAGTAGCCAGCAGGTGGCGAGGACACCGAGCCCCGCCAGAATGGCGGATCTCAGCCTGAGCCTCCCGATGACGCGAGGAACGATCGGTGAAGCGATCATCATGCCGACGAAGACCGAGCCGGTCGCGAAGGCTAGCTGATACGATGCCGACTTCAGTACCACGTTGAAGAAATACGGAAAATATACGAAGCCGATGGGCATAATTAGGGCGTTATAGATCGCGAACAAGACACAGAAGGACGATATCAATCGGTCGTCCCGCACATAGCGGTAGCCTTCGCGGAGCTCGCGGGCCAGGGTCGAGATCCGCGCGCCTAGCGCCGGCTTCGGAGGAGAGCCCGCCTCCCCGGAAAGCCGTGGCTTCGCCTTGATTCTCACTCGCGCCTCGAGACCTGCCGATATGAGGAAGGAAAGGGCGTTGATCAGGAAGATCGCGGAGACTCCTGCCCAGGAAAATATGAGTCCCCCCGCCAGCATGCCGGTAATCGCCGTAAAGGACCAACTGAACTGATTCAGCGACAGGGCCTTCGGCAGGAGCTTCGAGTCGACGACATTTGGGATGATGGCGCTCGCCGCCGGTCCGAAGACCGCCGCGCAGGTCGAAAGTCCCAGGGCGCCGACATAGAGCATCCAAATCTGCAATACGTTCAATTGATAAAGAATGGCGAGGGCGATCACGATGAGGCCCCTCGCGAGGTCCATCGCCACGAGGATGGCCTTCCTGCTCGTACGGTCGGCAACAGCCCCGCCCAGGGGCGACAGGAGGGCTAGAACCAAGGAATCAACCATGAGGAATAGCGCCATCTGGAAGCCCGAATGGGTACGGTCGAGGATGAACCAAGAGATGGCGAAGGCATAGACCTGATCCCCCAGCTGCGAGACGAGCTTGCCGGAGAAGAGGAGGAGGAAATCGCGATTCGCGAGGATGCCGAACCGCCCGCCGATTTTCGCCATCACTGCGGCTACCTGTCATAATGCTAGGCCCACGCGTCTATTCCGGCAATGCCTTGGGGATGCTCAGCGCTGAAAGAGCGCCTCGACGGCTTTGATCGCCTTGGAAGTGGTGGGCTACCGAAGAGCCTGCACTGTTTTGTTGGGCGCTGGATATTTCTTGGCGCCACCATCGTCGCCCGAGCCCAAGATGGTGAGGGCGACCACTACTTTGCTTTGGAATATATATTTAGAAACGCCAGCAGATTTCTCGCTTGCTATTTTTTGTCTTGCAATGACCGCATATTATCATTATATTGATAGATAAGAGGTGCTTTTATGCCGACCATCAGACCTATCTCTGAGCTACGAAATAACTTCTCGCAGATTTCTGAGATCGTCCATTCGGATGACGAACCCATCTTCCTCACGAAAAATGGCATAGGCGACATGGTCGTCATGTCGATTGATCTTTATGAACGGCAGATAGCCCAAATTGATCTCTATCAAAAACTTGCCGAGGCCCGCCAGGAAATTGCCAATGGCGCAAAGGGCAGAGACGCTGGCTCCTTCATTCAAGGGCTCATGCAGGCATGACTGATTCAGATTACAGGGTCCTCATCTTCCCAAAAGCCGAGGAAGATATTCGAGACACAAAGTACTACCTCGAAAACAAACTGAAGACATCGGCCAAGCCTTTGCTTGAAAAGATCATGAAGCACATTGCCATGATCGAAGAAAATCCGTTCATATTTCCCATACTAAGTGACCCATACCTCAATCAGCTGGGATATCGGATGATCCCAATAGACAACTTCATTCTATTCTATGTTGTGAAAGACAAGGAAGTCCAAATTCATAGATTCATCTTCGGCCGAAGGAACTATCAGCTACTCTTTTGAGCAAGGTTCGGGCAAATCGACAATTCGCAGTTTTGCCACTGTGCCTGGGAAAGCCAGCCCTTCGCCCAGCCTATAATTGTCCAGCATGATGGACAATTATATTGACAAGTCGCATTTCGTCCATCATGCTGGACGATAATGAAGGAAGAATTGCTTCCCCGGCCCCGCTACATCGACCGGGCAGGCCCCTGGGTTGGAACCACGCTCATCAAGGTTCTCACCGGTCAACGCCGCGTCGGCAAAAGCTCGATCCTGCGCAACCTCGCATCGATCTATGGCGCGGAGCAACCGGAACTTCGCCTGGTATTCATAGACAAGGAGCTTTCGGAATGGGACCAGGTCCGCGATGCTGCCAGTCTCGAGAAGGCCGCCGCCTCGGAAAAGGGGGAGCGCGTCGCTCTCTTCATCGACGAGGCCCAGGAGATCCAAGGTTTCGAGCGGGCCCTTCGCAGTCTGGCCGCCGACGGTCTTCATGACATTTGGGTGACCGGCTCGAACGCCCGTCTCCTCTCCGGCGATATCGCCACCCTTTTCGCCGGGCGGACCGCGACCCTCCGTGTCCGCGCCCTCGATTACGCCGAGTTCCTCCGCTTCCACGGCCGGGAGGACTCCGACGAGAGCCTCGCTCTTTACCTGCGCTACGGCGGCCTTCCCTTTCTCAGAAATCTCCGGCTCGCCGACGAGACGGCCTTCGAGTATCTACGCGGGGTCTTCGACGCGATAGTCCTCAAGGACATCGTCCAGCGCCACGGTGTGCGCAATCCGGCCATTCTGGCGCGCATCGTGGAGTTCCTCGCCGATTCCATCGGCAGCCCCGTTTCCGCGCGTAACGTCGCCAACTACCTGAAATCGAAGGGCATCGACGCCTCGCCCCAAACCATCCTCGACTATTTCGGACACCTCGCCGATGCCTACAGCATCAATCGCGTTCGCGCGGAGGACCTCCAAGGCAAACGCCTTCTCGAATCGGGCGACAAGTACTATTTCGAGGACCTCGGCCTGCGGAGCGTCGCGCGGGGCTTCGACCAACGCGACATCGGCAAGATCGTTGAGAACGCGGTCTATCTCAAACTCGCATCGGAGGGCTGGGAAATCAAATCGGGCCGCGTGGGAGACCGGGAGATCGACTTCGTCTGCGAGCGCGGCGGCAAGCGCATCTATGTCCAGGCGGCCTACCTCCTGCCCGACGGACCGACCAGGGAGCGCGAGTTCGGCTCTCTTTTGGCCCTGAGGGACGCCTGGCCTCGCTATGTGGTCTCGATGGACCCCATAAGGGCCGACATGGAAGGCGTGCTGCATCTGAGTCTGCGGGACTTCCTCCTGAACGGAGAGAGAGTAGGAGAATAGCGAAGCGGGCTTGCCCTGCGCTTGAGTCTTCGTAGTTGTTAGAGTGGCAGTTCTCTCGCGACAGGTTGGTCTTCTTCCCTCCACCAATCCGGGTTGTCGCCCTTCACCGGACGGTAGGACACGCCCAGGGCGGCGAAATGTTTTCGCGCGCATTCGATCTTGCGCCTCTCGTCGGGGTGCTGGAGTCGAGCCATGTTCTCGGTTCCCTTGGTTTCGCGGACGAGCTCCATCTTGAGTCGGTGTTGCGCGTTCCAGCGCAGTACTCCCCAGTCGGGATTGTAGTTTCCGATCAGGCGAGGGATGCCGATCTTGAAGGTCGGCGGGAATTTGAAGTAGAGGATCGTCTTGTCGTCCACGCCGTCATTGAGCTGGTGGATGAAGGCGACCTCGTTCTCGGAGTCTTTCTGGACAAGGTCATAGAGGGATCGATCTCCGTGCCCGGCGACCAATTCCTTCGCGGGATACTCTTTGGAGGGCGGAAAGACCCTCTCGATATCGCGCATATCCACATCCTCTTTCTGGGTATATTCCAGGCGGTCGGTGATATGGTCGGCGAGGGCTTCCCGAATCGTTCCGATGAAGACGGAGGCGAAGCCCTCCGGATTCACTATGAATTGCTTCTTTCGCGCCTCTCCAAGACCTTTCCAGATTTCGAGAATGGTCGAGCGCGTGAGCGAGAGCTCCTCGGAGGCGCGCTCCATCAGGTTCGGCTTCGGCAAGGAGCCCGGCTCTTCGGCCACTTTTCGGGTCGAGCAGGACTGACCCTTCTCGGTGCTGAATACGATCGGCTTGTCCGGGCCGAGGATGCCGCCCTCCGAAAATTCGACGGAGGCCGAATCGCCCCTTCCCTTCACCTCGGTGACCTTAAAGGGTTTCAGGACCGGCTCGGCGAGCGCCTTGGCGAGGTCGCTGCCCTTCTTGACATCGTGCGTGGAATCCGAAACCTCGCCATTGCTCGAATTCTTCCGGATTCTGATCCGCGCGACCGTTCCGTCAGCCTCTTCGAGATCGATGCGCCAGTCGCTGATCACATAGACGCCTTTAGTTATGACGATATGGGGAACAGGGTAGGCCGCGTTCTCGAGCCTGGCGACGGACTCGACTACCAAGGTCTCGGTATCGATGAGAATCCGGTATTCCGTGCGCCGCACGAGCTTGTTCCAGAAGTTCTTGAAGTCGAGGGACTTGTAGACGCGGTCATTGCGCATGGCCGTGGCCTTGGCGCGGTAATCCGCCGGCTGTTCGGGCGCCTGGTCGCCCGAATCGACATACTCCTTCTGGAGGCGAGCCACGTAGTTCGCGTAGCTGTCGTTCGCGACCACCGTGAGGAGATTGAGGCGGCGGTCCATGATCCGCCTGCCATCCTGGGTGACCGGTAAGCGGAGCCCCCTGCCGATCGTCTGGCGTCTCGCCTTTTCCGAGCTGATCTCGCGGAGGGCGCAGATCTGAAAGACATTCGGATTGTCCCAGCCCTCGCGGAGGGCCGAGTGGGCGAAGATGAAGGAGACGGGCTCCTCGAAAGAAAGGAGCTGCCCCTTTCGCTTCATGATGAGGTCGTAGGCGATCTTCTCCGCCTTCTTGTCCTCCTCGGTCTTGGCATCATCCTCCAAGGCCGTGTCGACTTCGGCATCCGTCGCGTTCACCTTCTTCTTCGCGAAGTAGCCTTCTCGGACCTGGGCCGCGGAATAGCGGCCAAACCAAGAGTCGCCGTCTTTGAGGCGCTCGAAGGCCTCGTCGAATAGGCGGCGGATGATGGCGTCGTCGCCCTTGTAGCTCGAAACCCGGTCCACGAAGAAGAGCGTGAGCACTTTTACATTCTGGTCTTTGAGCTCGCGCTGCTTGGAGAAATGGACGAGGATGGTCTCCTCGATCTGGCGCTTGAAGAGCGCCTCCCTGACCAAGGCGGCGTTGCGCTCACCCTCGAGCTCGCAGCGCTCTCCATTCGCGAAGGCGACAAAGCCGTCGGCTCTATTGATCTCCTCGATCACCCAGCCGGCATAGGCGGGGTTCCCCGTCTTTGCAGCGAGATCGGCATGGGCGCCGAGGGTCATCTCGATTTCGACCAAGGCCCCTTCGGCCATCGCCATGAGGCGAAAAAGGGCCGAGAGGCTCTTGTCGATCGAAACGAGCCTGAGCCAATCGGGTCGGGCGGCCGTACTCTGCGCCTCCACGAGGCCGAGAACCTCGATCTTCTTAACTAGGTTCTTCTCGAAGGCCTTGAAGGGCGTGAGCTTGTGAATGACATTGGGCGCCTCGCGACCTGGAGTCGCGGAGAAGTTCAGGGCAAAGAGTGGCTTCAGGGTCCGCAGGGCCGCCTTGGCCTTGAGCGACGCGTAGTTCTGGGACTCGTCAAGGATGAGTATGGGCCTCGTCTCCTGGAGGTACTGGTAGGGAAGGAGGTTGCCCGGAAGATTGTCGGGCTTCTTGAAGACCTTGTTCGACTTCTTGTTGAAGGAATCGAGCGTGATCACGAGGATCTCGACGAATTCGGAGGTGGCGAAATTCTTGAGGTCCTGGACGTTCCCGTCGTAAGGAAGGGCTGTCACGTTCTCGTTGCCGTAGAGGCCCTTGAAGTGCTCCCTCGTGTCCTTGAGGGCGCCCGCCACGCCTTCCCAGATCGCCACGCTCGGGACAACTATGATGAACTTTCCGAAGCCGTAACGCTTGCGGAGTTCGTAGATGACTCTCAAATAGACATAGGTCTTCCCCGTGCCGGTCTCCATCTCCACGGTGAAGGAGGGGTATTCCCAGGTGTCGCCCGAGATCCCTTCCACCATGAAGCCCGAATCCAGCTCTACCGTCATGCTCTCGGGAAGCTCGCCCTCCCTCTGGACGGCCTGGAGATTGTCGAGGAGCCAGCTCGCCTCGAGGCTGTACCAGGTCGGCAGGTTCGGGACGATGTCCTCGAGCTGCCTTCCCGAGGAGGTGTCGTAGCGCGAAAGCCCCTCAAAGACCCCGATGACGCTCCCGACGGCGGCGAGCTGGTGTTCCTGGTCGGCCTCGTACTTGATCGTGACAGAATTCATGCTTGTCCTCGTCGATCGTTACAAAAATCGGGGGAAAATGTAACGATCGAGAGGGATCGTTACATCCCGCGTGCAACAGGATGCTAGCCTCATGGCTCGTCCGTCGATATAGCAAGAAACACGCGGAGCTTCAGCGCCTCGTTCATGTCATACTCGTCATGGATGACCGCCTCGATGACATCGTGAAGGAGTTCCTTGTCGATCCTTCCGGCCGCGACATGGTAGCTGATGTTTTCCATCTCTGCGATGAATGACGGCACCCGAAAGACATAGCCATTCTTCAGGAGCATGTCGGCGCTGAGGGAGATGGCGATCCTTTTGTTCCCGTCAAGGAAGCAGTGGAACTTGTTCGAGCAGAAGAAGAGGTGTGTCAGCTTGTCGACAAGGGTGGGGTAGTAGACATCGTTCCGGATATGGGCGAGGACGCTTTCGAGCTGCGCGATGTCGCGGTAGCCTAACAACCCCCCTCCCGACACCTCGATCGTCCTAGCGTGGATTGCGAGCGCCTGCTGCAGGTCGGGATAGATGATCTCCATCAATCCCTTTCCTTGAGGCGCCTGAAGACATCCTTCGCCTCCTCAAGCCGCTCGGAGAGCTCCTTGCTCTTTTCCCCGAGGAAGCGCTCGAACTCCTCCGCTTTGAGCGGCGTCACGTATTCGGTGAGCTGCTTGTGGAGGGCGTCGCGGAAGGCGAGGTCCCGGCTCGCCATCTTGTTCCGAGCCCGCTCGACCAGGGGACGCCAATGTGCCTGGGCCTCGAACAGCTTGAAGAGCTCGTCGGTCTCCCAGCTCGTCAGCTTGCGGCCAAGAGCGTCGGCTTTCTTGCGGATCTCGTCCCCAAGACCACATTCATACGAAGCGACGAGGTCGAGGATTTCTGCGTAGAAGGTGTCGCGAACCGCGTCCTTCTCGTGAAGCCTGAGCACCTTGCGGTACTCCTGGGCGTTCTCCCGGAAAATGCTCACATAGATCTTGTCGGTGTAGAGGGGGTACTTGAAGTTCCCCATCGCCACGCAATCACGGAGAGCATCTGTGAATTCCTTGCGGTAGTTCTCCTCCACGAAGGCGGCATGGATAAAGTCCTCGTCCCTCTGGTTGATGTACTTTGTCCCGCCTCCTGTGCGGCGGTTAATCGTGTCCATGACAATATCGAGGATGGCCGTCCGGAGGAGCCTGGCACGTTCGCTTTCGGTGATCAGCATGCCGATATCGAGGAAGGCTCGGAAGTCGAAAACCGCGAGCTGGGGGGCCCGTGCGATGTTCCCGAAATCTATTTCGGGAACATGCTGCGATTTCAAGGCTAATTTCAATTCTCGCAAGGCTTTTCCTCGCAAAATCCTGTAGCCATTCGCCTTGAGCTCGGCTTCGCGGCTGGAAAGATAATTCTCTATCGTCCTTACACTTACCTCAAAGAAAGCGGCGACCTGCTCCTTGAGGAGAAGGCGCCGTCCCTCGAATTCGATCGTCGTGACGGAGGCTGCCTTTTCGATTTCCGCGAGGGCATAGGGGTTGTTGAGGATGTTCTGGCGGACGACCTCGGAATCGGGCAGCCCGCCAATAGCGGTCTCGGCATCGCTCATATCGTTTTAATTAGTCCCTTATCCGCGAGACCCGACTTGAGCTCGTCGCCCACGGCCTGGTCAAGGCAGATGAAGGCCTCGTTGTCCTTGAGGACGAGGGCGCCAACCGTCTCCTCGTCGAGCCTGTCGTCCAGGCAGACGAGGAGGACCTTCTCATGGAAGTCCGAGGTGACTTCTCGGATGCAGTTCTTCGTGAACTCCGGCCTCTCGCGAACCATCGAATGGAGGGGATAGCCCTCTAGAAGAAGGATCTCGGTGAAGAGCCCGTCGGCCACCGCCTTCCAGGTCGGCACGAGAGGCGTCACCGCCTGCGTGAAGAGCTCGTCGAGCCTCGCGATGTCCTCGCCATGGTAATCCTCCCAGCTCTTGAAGTTCGACTGGACGAGCTTGTACACCTTAAAACCGAGGTCGGGCGCGGCCTCGCCTTCGCCGGCAAAGAGCTCGCCCGCCGTGGAAGGAGCTTTTTCCTTCTCGGCCTTGATCTTCTTGATGACGCGGCGGATGCGCTCCTTGCCGATTTCGGCAATCGTTGCGTAGCCCGCCTTGGCCGCCTCGGAATCGGCAGGCACCTTCTCGGGCATCTGGACGAGAATGAATTTGCGATTGCCTCCGTCTTCCTTGTTCAGGTCGAGGACGGCGTGGGCTGTGGTGGCGGAGCCGGCGAAGAAGTCAAGGACTATTGAGCTATCGTTTGTGGCAATTTGTAGCATCCTATTTATTAAGGTTTTTGGTTTTGGGGTATCAAACACGCTCTGTTCTGAAAAAATCTCATTTAGCGATTTCTTTGCGTCATCGTTCGTGCCAACCTCTTCGGCCGTCCAAAGGGTCTGTGGAGTTAAGCCGGTTGCGATTTCAGAAAAGAAAGCCTTTTCTCGAGGAACATTATTCCCGTCTTCGCCGAACCAAATGCGGTTATCGGTGGTCATCTCCATAAAACGCTCTTTTGTCACTATCCAGCATCTACCTGTTGGCGGCTGTATTATTCGTCCTCCAGGCGTTGTGATATCATAAAATTGACTCTTGGTAGCATGTCCAGCTTGTGCATTTAGCGATACCGATTGCCATGGACCCCGTGGGTCATTATCAGGATTCGAGTACCGTCTTTTCACTTCCTCTGTTAGTGGTAATAAGTTGCGGCTTTCTTCAAATTGCGGCTTAGTTCTGGAATAGCAGCAAATATGCTCGTAATTGAAGGAAAACACTCTTCGGTTTTCACGCGTTGTTCGCTTTTCCCAGCCGAAGGTCGCGATGAAATTTTCCTCCCCAAACACCTCATTCATAAGCATCCTGAGGTGGTGGACCTCGTTGTCGTCAATGCTTACGAAGATAACCCCGTCATCCATGAGGAGTTCGCGGGCAAGGCGGAGGCGGGGATACATCATCGAGAGCCACTTGGAATGGAAGCGACCGTCGGACTTCTTGTTCGTCGTAGTGGGCCGGCCCTCGCCGTCGAGCTGGCCGCTGCGCTTCAGGTAGTCCTTGAGGGGCTCGGTGAAATCGTCGTCGTAGACGAAGTCGTTGCCGGTGTTGTAGGGCGGGTCGATGTAGATCATCTTGACGCGGCCCGCGTAGCTCTTTCTGAGGAGCTTCAAGACCTCGAGGTTCTCGCCCTCGATGAAGATGTTCGAGCTCGTCAACTCGTCCATCCCCTCGCCAGGGCAGGGGACGAGGGTGCCTGAGGATGGGCGGCTCGCGAGGCGCCGGGCTTCGCGCTTTCCCGGCCAGGAGAGGCCGAAGTGCTCCGCATCGTCGCCCTCCTCCCCGAGGAGTCCCTCGAGGGCCCCTTTAAGAACGGACCAATTGATATTTCCGTCTGAAAAGGCCTCGGGAACCTGGTCTTTCAGGATGGCGAGGCGCTCCTCGTCGATGAAGGATCCTGGCTTGAGTCGCTCAATAGGCATGGGTTCTCCTCATTCTTCCTCGCGCAGGTTGCCGTCGATGAAATCCTCGGGGCTCGATTCGCTGCCGTAGTCGTCCAGCCAGCGTCTGAAACTCGAGTTGCCCCCCTCGCCCCGCACATGGGCGCGGAAGCTCGGGCACGAAAACCGAATGTCGCAGTTGCGACAGGTCTTCCAGGCGAAGATGTTGCGCTCGCCCTCTTCTTTTTCCTTGAGCCGCGAAGGCGGCGGCGCCTCGAAGCGGCCAGCCTCGATCGCCTCGACGGTACGGCCGAAGTCCTCGATCATCGCCTCCACTTCTTCCTCACTGTAACCCAAGGGAATCACGGGATCCCAACCGGCGAGCTCTCTCTCCATTCCCTCCGCGCTGCCTGAGCGGATCGCGGCCTTGAGGCCCTGGGGCAGGGCGGTGGAGATGAGGGCGCAGTTGTCGAGCTCGTTCCCGCGAAGGCCCTTGTAGATATGGGCGTAGACGTTGAGCTGGGCCCGGTAGGAATCGAGGTTCGCCTCGATCGCCGCGCGCTCGGGCGTCTTCAGGTCGTACATCCAGGTCTCCTCGCCCTCCCTCACGATGTCGACGACGCCCTCGAGGCTGTAGCGAATGCCGCTTTCGGGGCTCCGACACTCGGGGAGGACGAGGTGGACCTCGGTCTCCGTGACCCTTTCGGCGATGGCCCGGTTCTTCTTCCAGTACCAGAGAACCTGCTGGAAGGCCTGTTCCTTGACGAAATCGGTCACTACGTGACCGCCTTCGACCTTGAGGAATTCGTAGTTCTCCTCGAAGAGGGCGCGGATCTCCTGTTCGTCAAGGTTCATGGCTTGTCTCCCGTGGCGGCGGCCCCGGCCTCAGCCTCTGCCTTGGCCATGACAAGGTGGTGGAGGTCTTCGATCGTCTCATGGACGAGGCGGCCGAAGAACATGGACTGGCCGCGGGAGGGGACGAAGCCGTACTTGCGGAAGGCCATGTAATTCCTTGGGCATTTGCGGTAGGGAAGGTAGTCGCCGGTGAAGCTGTAGCTTCTCCCCTCTTTGTCGGCCTCCTCCCGCGCAGCGGGCAGGGTGGCCGGGTCCAGCTCCGCAAGGGTGGGCAGGCTGGCACATTCGAAGATTTCCTTGAACGCCGGGCTGGCCGCCTTGGCGTGGGTGAAGCGGGGAAGGATGAGGAGGCTGCGGGCGCGGGAGAGGGCCACATAGAAGGCGCGCATCGTATCGAAGCCGTCGGTCCTGTCCAGCGGCTCGCCATCGCGGCCTGAAAGTTCCCGCATCGTCGTTTCGATGCGGGACGCCTCACGAGGCTCGCGGTACACCGAGCCGAGCACGACGACGGGGAACTCGAGGCCCTTGGCCTGGTGGATTGTCAGGAAGGGGACGCGGCCCTTGGGAAAGGGGTCGTCCACGTTCTCGTACTCGGACTCACCGAGGCGGAAGAGGGCGTAGAGGTAGGACGAGAAGAAGGCGTTGACGAAGCGGTCTTCCACGAGGTTCTGGCCCGCGATGACAGGGCCGTATTCCTCGGTGTAGCGGGCGAGGTATTGGGTGATGAGCCCGAGGTTGCAGATCGGTCCCTCGTCCCGGCCGCTCTCGGCCTCCTCGTAGGCCGAGCGGAAGCAACTAAAACCATTCAATTGGTAGAAAAGATCAAGAACGCCCCAATCCATTGCGGTTACGCGGTTGAGAAGGTAGCGGAGGCGAAGGGGCGAGCCTTCCATCTGTCGCTTTTTGATGAGTTCGTTGACGCCGTGGGACTGGAGGGCCTTTTGCACGCGGAGGGAGAGCGAGGCTTCCTTGGCGATCCTCTGCGGAAGGCCCGGCTGGACTGTGGATTCGAGGTCGAGGCCGCGGCTCTCAGCCCACGAGAGGAGGGTCGTGTAATCCGCGGCAGCTTCATCCAATTCGGCCCGCCGCTCGCGGACAAAGGAGCGAAGGAGGGGATCGGCGGCGGTCAGTTCTTCAGCGCGGGCGCGGCAGGCGGCCATCCAGTCCTGGAACTCCCGGAATCCGGCGCTCGCGTCGCCCCGCTCCCTGTGCCGAGGGCGACCGAACACTTCCTGGCAGAGGCCGAAAAAGACGCGGGCCTCCTCGACTTCAAGAAAGCGGCCTGCACGTGGCGCGTAGTACGGAATCTCCGCTTCCTTGAGCGCCTCGATGAAGCCATGGACGCGGCTGTTCATCCCGCCAAAGCCCTTCATGGCGGGAAAGAGGAAGGCGGCCTGGTTGTAGTCCGAGATCGCCCCGCTCTCGCGGAGTCGCTTTATGGAGGCGACGATCTCCCGGTAGACATCCTCGGCCTTGGCGTGGCTCGACGTGACCACCGCCGTCCCCTCGTCCGCGCTCGCGGCGACGATTCCCTTGTCCGCGATCCTCCACGCGCCGAGGGGGCTTTCGGGTCGCGACCAGTCCGCGCGGCGGATGAAATCGGAATAGAGACCGACGATGGCCTTTCGCGAGCGATAGTTGACGTTGAGGTCGATCCTCCGCGGCGCCACACCGAGCCGGGCCGCGCAACGGCTTTCGAAGTCGACGAGGTTTTCGACGGTCGCCCCGCGGAAGCGGTAGAGCGCCTGATCATCGTCCCCGACCACGCAGAGCTTGCGGCTTCCCGATGCGAGGGCGAAAAAAAGGGCCTCCTGGATCGCGTTCGTGTCTTGGTACTCGTCGATGATGACATGGTCGAAGACGCTGCCCGCCACGGCGCTCTGGGCAAAGCGGCCGTATG
Organism: bacterium; assembly: GCA_021782015.1. Classification (GTDB taxonomy): domain Bacteria; phylum Spirochaetota; class Spirochaetia; order Treponematales; family Rectinemataceae; genus CAIJMU01. Next base: position 21,791 of record JAJXVS010000003.1, read on the forward strand.
CCGCCTGCTGGAGGAGGGAAAAATCGACGCGCTCCGTCGCCTTCCCCGTGGCCAGGTCGCGCTTGTAGCGGGCGTACATTCGAAGCAGGGATTTGAGCGTTTCGTCCCCTGTCGCCGTTTCGGCCCCCTGCCAGTTTTCCTCGGATAGGCGGTTGAAGAAGGCCATGCAAGCCTGGACGGCATGGTGGCGGGAATAGGAGTCGCTGCCCTGCATCCAGGCGTTGATCGCCCTCTGGGCCGACTCCTCATCCGGGAAGCCTCCCTCCTTGATGAGCTCCGCCCAATACCGGCGATTGTAGAGCATGAAGTATTGCCCTAGCTCATCGAGGAGGACAGGAGCCCTCTTACGGGATTGCGAGTCGCTGAATCGCCTATCCACCAGGAACTTCTGGCAGAGCGAGTGGACGGTGCCGATCGAGATGCTCGAAAGGTCATAGGCCTTCCCGGTCTCATTGGTGACCAGGGCGAGGAGGGCCAGGAGACCTTCTTTGAGTTGTCGGGCTGCCTTTTCGGTAAAGGTGGCGAGCATGATGCGGGAAGGAGCCACATCCCGAAAGACCAGTAGGTTGAGGGTTCTCCATAAGAGCACGTGGGTCTTTCCAGAACCGGGTCCCGCCGTCAAGAACAGCGGGCCGTCTTCGTGGATGATGGCCGCGCGCTGGGCATCATTCGGATGGAATTCCCTCTTTTTGAATAGTGATTCCAAATTCATACTACGAAGGATTCTCTCGCACCCTCGAGCTTCTGTCAATTCGCGAAGTGCCCGGAGGGTCTGACCCTTGGGTAGAACCGATCGCCGCGAACAGCCTCGCCAAATCCAAAAGGGGGGTAGCGGAAAAGACGGCGCCCTCGTCCAGACGAGGGCGCCGTCTTTGGAGCGTGGGGGGAACGCGTAAGCGAGGCGCCCGCCCGAGAGATGAGGCCTCACATCCCTTTTCGCTTTCCCCCCCCCTTCCGAAAAAAAGAGAGCCGCCCTTTCGGACGGCCCTCTCTCAATTCAGATAATGATAGTTATTAGAATGTTCGTTCGGCGAGGTACTTGTATTCCTTCCACCTGCGGGCGACCATGACTTTTTCCTTTTCGAGGAGCATGGCGGCGCGTTCGGGGTTGGAGTCGCGGAGGCTCTTGAAGCGGACCTCGTTGTACATGTACTCCTCGATCTTTTCCACGGCCGGCTCTTTGGAGTCGAGCTGGAAGGGGTTCTTGCCGGCTTCGACGAGGCGGGGGTCGTAGCGGTAGAGGGGCCACACGCCGCCTTCCACCATGGTCTTCTGCTGGGCGAGGCCCTTCTGCATGTCGATGCCGTGATTGATGCAGTGGGAGTAGGCGATGACGATCGAGGGGCCGTCGTAGGCTTCCGCTTCCCTGAAGGCCTTGATGGTCTGGAGGTAGTTGGAGCCGAGGGCGACCTGGGCGACGTAGACGTAGCCGTAGGACATGGCGATCATGCCGAGGTCTTTTTTGCCGATGCCCTTGCCGCTAGTTGCGAACTTCGCAATTGAACCAAAGGGCGTGGACTTGGAGGCCTGGCCGCCGGTGTTCGAGTAGAGTTCGGTGTCCAGCACGAGGACGTTGATGTTGCGGCCGGAGGCGAGGACGTGGTCGAGGCCGCCGAAGCCGATGTCGTAGGCCCAGCCGTCGCCGCCGATGACCCAGACGGATTTCTTGACGAGGCCTTCGTCGGCCACGGAGGCGAGGTTGGCTGCCCAGCCTTCTTTCACCTTGGCGAGTTCGTCCTTGAGGACGGAGACGTTGGCGCGCTGTTCGGCGATGAGGATGTCGGAGTCCTGGGGGTTTTCGAGGAGGCGGTCGGCGAGGGCGGCGGGGATGCCTTTGCCCTTGTAGGCGGCGACGAGTTCGCGGGCGAACTCAGCTGTCTTCTCGACGGTGAGGCGCATGCCGTAACCGAATTCGGCGGCGTCCTCAAAGAGGGAGTTGCCCCAGGCCGGGCCCTTGCCGTCGGCGCGCTTGGACCAGGGGGTGGTCGGGAGGTTGCCGCCGTAGATCGAGGAGCAGCCGGTGGCGTTCGCGATGACTGCATGGTCGCCGAAGAGCTGGCTGACGAGTTTGACGTAGGGGGTCTCGCCGCAGCCGGCGCAAGCGCCGGAGAACTCGAAGAGGGGCTGGCGGAGCTGTGTGCCGACGATGGAGGCGGGGTTGGCCTTGTTGGGGTCGGGCATGGGGATGACGTTCATGAAGAAGTCCCAATTGGCTGCTTCTGTCTCGCGGAGTTCGATCTGCGAGCCGAAGTTGATGGCCTTGCGGTTGGGGTCGTTCTTGTCCTTGGCCGGGCAGGCGGCGATGCAGAGGCCGCAGCCGGTGCAATCCTCGGGGCTGACCTGCACGGTGACCTTCTGGCCAGGGTATTCCTTGAAGAAGGGCTTGGGGTCGGCGCTCTTGAAGGTGGCCGGGGCCTTGGCGAGGACGGAGGGTTCGTAGACTTTGATGCGGATGACAGCGTGGGGGCAGACGAGGTTGCACTGGGCGCACTGGATGCAGAGGGAGGGCTCCCAGACGGGGATCTTCTCGGCTATGTTGCGCTTCTCGTAGCGGGTGGTGGCCGAGGGGAAGGTGCCGTCGTCGGGCAGTTTGCTGACGGGGATCTTTTCGCCACGGGCGGCGATGATCTCGCCAATTACCTCTTTCACGAACTTGGGCGCGTCGGCGGAGACGGGGGCGATCATCTTCTTTTTCGAATCGGCCGCGCCGACCTTGACTTCGTGCATGGAGGAGACGGCCATGTCGATGGCGGCGATGTTCTTGGCGACGACGTCGGCGCCTTTGCGCGCGTAGGTCTTCTCCGTGTACTTCTTGATAAGCTTGAGGGCGTCGGCCTCGGGAAGGACGCCGGAGATCACGAAGAAGGCTGTCTGCATGATGGTGTTGATGCGGCCGCTCATGCCGGCCTTTTCCGCGATGTCGGAGCCATCGATCACGTAGAAGCGGAGTTTCTTATCAATTATGCGCTTCTGCGCCTCGATGGGGAGCTCGGCCCAGACCTTGTCGGCCGCGTAGGGGCTGTTGAGGAGGAAGACGCCGCCCTGTTTGGCGTTGGCCAGGATGTCGAGTTTTTCGAGGAAGGTGAACTTGTGGCAGGCGATGAAGTCGGCGGCCGCCACGAGGTAGGGCTTGGCGATCTTGCCGGGGCCGAAGCGGAGGTGGGACACGGTGTAGGTGCCGGACTTCTTCGAGTCGTAGACGAAGTAGCCCTGGGCGCCGTAGTCGGTGTCGTCGCCGATGATCTTGATGGAGTTCTTGTTGGCGCCGACCGTTCCGTCGGACCCGAGGCCGTAGAAGAGGCACTCGGTGACGCCGGGAGAGGGAAGGAAGAAGGCCTCGTCGAAGTCGAGGCTGGTGTGCATCACGTCGTCGTTGATGCCGATGGTGAAGTGGTTCTTCGGTTCGGGTTTCTTGAGTTCGTCGAGGACGGCCTTGGCCATCGCGGGGGTGAACTCGAAGGAGCCGAGGCCGTAGCGGCCGCCGATGACGGTGGGCCAGCCTTTGAAGGGGGCGGCGTGCGCGCCCATCGCCTCGCCGATGGCGGTGCGGACGTCTTCGTAGAGGGGCTCGCCGATGGAGCCGGGTTCCTTGGTGCGGTCGAGGACGGCGATGGATTTGACGGTGGCGGGGAGGGCCTTGATGAAGTGCTCGACGGAGAAGGGGCGGAAGAGGCGGACCTTGAGGACGCCGACCTTCTCGCCTTTTTCGACGAGGTGCTTGACGGTCTCCTCGACGGTGTCCGCGCCGGAGCCCATCACGATGACGACGCGCTCGGCGTCGGGGGCGCCGGCGTAATCGAAGAGGCGGTACTGGCGGCCGGTGAGTTTGGCGTACTTGTCGAACTGGGCCTGCACGATGGCGGGCACCTTCGCGTAATACTTGCTCGAGGCCTCGCGGCTGGCGAAGTAGACGTCGGGGTTCTGGCTCGTGCCCTTGATGACCGGATCCTCGGGGTTGAGGCCCCGACCGCGGTGGGCGCGCACGAGTTCGTCGGAGATCATCTGGCGCATGAGGTCGTAGGAGCTCTCTTCGACCTTCTGGACCTCGTGGGAGGTGCGGAAGCCGTCGAAGAAGTGGAGGAAGGGCACGCGGGACTCGAGGGTGGCGGCGTGGGCGATCAGGGCCGTGTCCATGACCTCCTGCACGTTGTCGGAGGCGAGGAGGGCCCAGCCGGTCTGGCGGGCGGCCATGACGTCCTGGTGGTCGCCGAAGATCGAGAGGGCCTGGGCGGCGATGGCGCGGGCGGCGATGTGGAAGACGGTCGGCGTGGCCTCGCCGGCGATCTTGTACATGTTGGGAATCATGAGGAGGAGGCCCTGTGAGGCGGTGAAGGTGGTCGAGAGGGCGCCCGTGGCGAGGGCGCCGTGCACCGCTCCGGCGGCGCCGCCTTCTGACTGCATTTCCACGACCTGGGGAACGGTGCCCCAGATGTTCTTTCGCCCGGCCGAGGAGTATTCGTCGGCGAGCTCGCCCATCGTCGATGAGGGCGTAATCGGATAGATGGCAATGACCTCGCTCACGGCGTGAGCGACATGGGCGGCGGCGGTGTTGCCGTCGATCATGACCATCTTCTTGGTGGAATCTGACATACATTATCCTTGCGGAAGGAAGGTTGGGGATGGCGCTCCGGGTGGAGCGGCCAAAGTCTAGTTATTTTTGGGGCTTTATTCAATAAGCGGAATAAAGGCAAAGGTTCATGGATCGATAGGTCTAGATTCTATCCAGAATGGCCCGAGGGGGGGCGCGGGCCGAGGTGGCCGGCGTGGGGCCGAGCGACGCGTTGGCGCTGCAAGCCGATGTGGGGCCGAGCGCCGCGCCGCGGGTTGGCCAAATGGCCCCGGCTGCCGATAATGATGTGGGAAGGTACGCCATGATGAAACGACGAGTTCTCGCCTGCGCGATCGCAGGCCTCATCGCCTCGGGGCTCGGGGCCGATGTGACGTTCAAAGGACCCGATTTCTCGACGACGGGAACGTTGCTCTTCGGCGCCAATTTTGCGCTGCCGGGCGGCGATTCCTATGACGCGCTCTTCGCGGCCGATCCCGCGAGCGGCGACATTCGCAGTCTGAGCTTCTATCCCGAATCGATGAGTCTCGTGGACAGCGGTCGCCGCCTGGAGATCCGCAATCGCTTCGGGCTCTACCGGACGGACAACGACTTCGCCAATCCCGAGGCCGTGCCCGGTTTCCCCGGTTTCGAGCGCGGTTCTCCCATCGTGAGCGGCAACCTGCCTCCCTCGGCGACGAGTCCCGACGGGGTTTGGGTCCTGCTCGCCGAGGCCAGCTCGGCGGCCTATGGGCGCCTCGTGCTCTACGATACTCGCTCGGGAGCCCGCAGCGTCGTCGTCGAAGGCATCGAGTATTCCGTCAACCGGGTCCATGCCCGCTGGTCGCCCGACTCGCGCTATTTCGTCTACGCCAAGTCAGGTTCCATCTATTATTACTCCATCGAGCAGCTCGCGGCCTCGCGCGTGATCGACGAGGGGTATCGCCGCATCGGTCCCGGCCGCGTCGAGGCCGTGCGCTGGGCCCTCGACGGGAGCCTTTACTATCTTCGCGATACGGCCCTCTACCGCGTCCTTCCGGCCGAATTCTTTACGCAGGCCCTCTATCAGGGCATTGCCGGCATGGGGAGCCTGGCCGGCAAGCTTCCCTTTCCCTTCGATCCGAATTTCGACGAGTACTGGGTGGGCGCCGACGGCCAGCGCATCATTTTTTCCAAGGGCGGCCGCAATCTCTTCCTGATCTACCTCAATCCCGATGATTATGGGTCGAAGGCCCGCGTGGCGGCCCTTCCTTATCTGTTTTTGCAGGGTGGAACGAGGGTTCGCGATGTGCTCTGGCCCGCTTTGGGCCAGGTGACCGTACTTACGGGAACGATCAGGGGGGGGGAGGTGACAACCGGGGCCTGGCGCTTCGACGCCCCCGCCGATCCTTCGCAGCTGGGGCTCGCTCCCAAGGTGGCAGAGCTCGACGCCGGCGGCGCTGTCGAGGCTCGGCTTTCTCCTGATGGATCGAAGGTCGCGCTTGCGGGGGCTTCGGGTGTCGTCGTCCGCGATTATGACAGCTGGAAGCCCCTCGCCACGCTGCCTACGGCCAACTCCTTTCATGTGCTGTGGCGTGACGACAGCAAGCTCGTCATCGGCAGCCGCGATTATATTCAGGGCTGGGATCTTGGTTCGGGCGATGTGACGACGATCGCCCTGTCGCGCGTAAAGGATTTCGGCTGGTCAGACGACGGGTCGATCGTCGCGAGTGTGGGTGCTACGACCTGGCGGCGCGACCCGCCACCCCTCGGGCAGAAGGCGCAGAGCAAGATTTCGGTCTCGGGTCAGTCGGGGGTTCCGGTTTCGTGGACCAAGGCGAACCTTCCGGGGCACCGGGATGCCTCGACGGTCGCTCCGGACTGGCGGGTCTACCTGGACAATCTCGCCGCGGGGCCGTATCGGAATATCGTGATGATCAGGGATATCAAGGGTCTCGGCACCACTTCGCTCTTTCCCATCCCGAAAAACACCTGGGCGGCCTTTCCCGCCACGGACGACCCCCGCGATCCGAATCTCTTCGATCATGGCTCGCGCATTCGGCGACGGGAGGTCGCCCTGACCTTCGATGCCCTCGATTCGGCCGACGGCCTCGTGAGCGTCCTCGGCAGCCTCGCCGAAAACGGGATCAAGGCCACCTTCTTCGTGAATGGCGAGTTTGTGCGCCGCGATCCCGGGGCGTCGCGACTTCTCGCCGATTCGGGCCAGGAGATCGGCTCGATGTTCTTTACCGCCATCGATCCGACCGACGCCCGCTTCGGCAACGATCGGAATTATGTGCGGCGCGGACTCGCCCGCGCCGAGGATCTCTGGTTCCACGCGACGGGCAAGGAGCTTTCGGGGCTGTGGCACACGCCCTGGTACACGACCAATTCGGAGGTGACCGCCGCCGGGCTCTCGATGAATTATCTCTATGTCGGCCGCGACATCGATCCGTTGGACTGGGTGGGGAGGAGCGACGCGACTCGAATGCCGGGGGCCTATCGCTCGTCCCACCGCATTGTGGAAGACATCATGGCGAAAGTTAAGCCCGGTTCCATCATTCCCATTCGAATCGGGGTGCCCGATGGGGGGAGGGATGATTACCTTTTCAACGAACTGCCCCTCCTGATCGACGATCTTCGGAGCGAAGGGTATGGTATCGTGCCCATTTCGACTCTGATGAGCCATGCAGAATAGGGACCAACTGGAGGACAGGTGGACAGCCAGCGATACGAAATAGCCTTTTCGCAGATAGATTTCGCCACAGATGCCGCCGTGGAGGAAGTGCTGTCGCCGGCCAAGGTGAGTGGAGGGGCAGCCAAGGGCGCGGGCGCCGGCGCGGGGTCGCCAGGGGTAGCGGGAAGCGGCGCCGGCTCCGGTGTGGCAGCCTTGGGCGCATCGGCGCCCTGGGGCGCCGAGGTTATCGGCCAGCCTCGCGCCCTCGAAGCCCTTCGCATGGGCGTCAGGATCAGGTCGAAGGGCTACAACGTCTGGGTATCGGGGGCGCCGGGTACGGGAAGGCGCACCGCTGTCCTTCGTGTTCTCACCGACGAGCCGGGCGGGGTCGACAGGCTGCGCGACATCGGCTTCGTCTACGATTTCGAGGCCCCCCTCGAACCCCGAATGCTTTCTTTCGCCGCGGGCAAGGGGCGCGAGTTCAAGCGCGACCTGCACCGCCTCGTCGAAACGCTGAAGGAGATCGTTCGCCTCCAGGCCGAAAGCGACTCGCAAAAGAAGACCGAATCCGATCTCGTCGCCGAGCGCGAGGAGGCGGAAAACACCCGCCTTGGGGCCTTTGAGGCCGAGCTCGCGGCCGATGGCTTTCGGGCCGTCCAGGTCGAGGCGGGCGACGGGGGCGGGGCGATGGACATCGTTCCGCTGGCGGTCATTGGCGGTGGTGCGGCGGTTATCGGTGGTGGTGGCGCGGCTGCCGTTGAGGGTGCGGCGGCTACCGGTGATGGTGCGGCGGCCGTTGACAAGGGGGGCGCCGCTGGGGGCGAAGGTGCCACTGGTTCCGAAGGCGCCACTGGTGGTGCGGGCGCAGCTGGGGGCGGGGGCGCCACCTCCGGTGGTCGGGCCATTCCCGAGGGCCGAGCCACTCCTGTCCGCGGCGTAGGTGCCGCTGGTGGAAAAGGTGCCGCCCCTGCAAAGGGTGCCACTGGTAGAAAAGGGGCCGCTGCAAAGGGTGCCGCCGCCGCAAAGGGCGCCGCCGCAAAGGGCGCAAATGACCAGGATGGCGAGGCTATTTCTGCAAATTCCGCCCTTCCCGAAGGCGAGGGAGGCGCGGCCGCGATAGAGGAGACGACCTTCGAGCGGCTGCAAGAACTCGTGGCCTCGGGCGCGATGCGTGAGGAGGAGTACAATGATCTCCGCACGCGCTGGTACGCCCACATGGACAAGATGCGGGCCATCTTCGCGGAGCTCCGCCGCGGGCGTGCCGAGCTCGACGAAAGGCTCCGCTCCCTCCGCGAGGAGGCCCTGGCGCCTCTGGTGGCCGCGGAAACCAAGCTGCTTTCGAAAACCTGGAACGTTCCGGCCATCACGGCCTGGCTCTCCTCCCTCGAAAAGGATGTGCTCGGCCACCTCTGGATCTTCCACGATCTGCCGGCGGGCCGAAAGGGCCCGCCTCGGCGCCGCTCTCCCGCGCTCAGCCGATACGGCATCAATCTCGTTATCGACCGCGGCGCAGCGGACCGACCGCCCGTGGTCATCGAAAATCATCCCAGCCTCTCGAACCTCTTCGGTTTCGTTGAACCCAAGCCCGAGGAGGACGGCGACACCCGCACGGCCTACCTCCGCATCAGGTCGGGGACCTTTCTTCAGGCGGCGGGCGGCTATCTCGTGCTCCGCGCCGAAGACATCCTTTCCGACGAGGAGGTTTGGGTCCGCCTCAAGAGGGCGCTTCAGGATGGGAAGGTCGAGATTCAGCCCCGCGAAGGACCCTACGGTGCCGCGGCCTGGCTCAAGCCCGAGGCCGTTCCGGCCGACGTCAAGGTTATCCTGGTCGGAGGCGAGGGAACCTACGACGCCCTCTATCAGGCCGATCCTGACTTCCAGAAGCTCTTCAAAATTCACGCCGAGTTCGATTCGACCATGCCGCGCAGTATCGAAGGTTTAAGGGATTACGCAGCATTTGCCTCGAAAATAGTGAGCGAGGAAGAACTCCTTCCCATCGATGCCGGAGGCTTGGCGGCCGTCGTCGAGGAGGGCATGCGCCTCGCCGAATACCGCGATCGCCTTTCGACGCGCTTCGGCCTCATCGCCGACCTTCTTCGCGAGTCGGCCTACCGGGCCCAGGTGCGGAATTCTTCGGTCATCGATGGCGAATCGGTGCGCGAGGCGGTGGCGGTTCGGGCCCACCTGGCCAATCTCCCCGAGGAAAAACTCGAGGAAATGATAGCCACCGGCGAGATAATCATGCAGGTCGACGGGAGGGCCACGGGCAGGGTGAACGGTCTCGCCGTCCACGATCGCGGCTACTACGCATTCGGCCTCCCCGCCGTCATTTCGGCCCAGGTCAGCCCCGGCGAGGGCGGCGTCATCAATATCGAAGGCGAATCGGGCCTCTCCGGCGAGATTTACGACAAGGCCGTACTCATCGTCGAAGGCTTCATCCGCAGCCGCTATGCCAGGGACTTTCCCCTCGGCGTCACGGCCTCGATCTGCTTCGAGCAGTCCTATACGGCCATCGAGGGCGACTCGGCCTCGTCCACGGCGGTCTACGCCCTCCTTTCGGCCATCGCCGGCATCCCCATCAGGCAGGATATAGCCGTCACCGGCTCGATGAACCAGACGGGGCAGGTCCAGCCCGTCGGGGGGGTTAACGAAAAGGTTGAAGGCTTTTTCCGCGTCTGCCGCCAGGCCGGATTCACCGGAAGCCAGGGCGTCATGATTCCGCGCAGCAACGCCTCCAACCTCATCCTGCCCCGCGAGATACGCGAGGCGATTCGAGCCGGCAAGTTCCACATCTGGACGGTGGCTTCGATAGACGAGGGCCTCGAGGTCCTGGCGGGAATCGAGGCGGGCCGCCCCAACGAGCGGGGCGAGTTCGCGCCGGACAGCTTCAACGGCCGCGTGAGGCGCGAACTCCAGCGCATGGCCAAGACAGTCAAAAACTACACCGGCTGAAGAAAAGTAACCTTGCCAAGGATGGCGGGCGCAAGTACCATCAGTGCGACAGGTATACTGTCGCAAAAGTCAGGGAGGAAGCATGGCGGCACAGGAACTCGTGGTCGACGTACCCCGTATCAAGAAGGCGGCGCATAACGCGATACCGCTCACCGTGACCTCCTACACCCTTCCCCACGAAATGGAAGTCTATGTCTCCGAGGTCCTCGAGGTTTTCCTGGTCGAGCTCGGCCAGGCCCGCCTCAAGGACTACCTCGTCTACTGCCTGCGGGAACTCGCCGTCAACGCCAAGAAGGCCAACACCAAGCGTGTGTACTTCGAGTCGCGGGGCCTCGATCTCGATAGCTCCGACGACTACGAGGAGGGCATGAAGTCCTTCAAGGACGACACCCTCGACAACATCCAGGTCTACCTCCAGAAGCTCAAGGAGAAGGGCTTGTATGTGAAGATAATATTCCATGCCCAGGGCCAGAACATAAAGATCGAGGTGCGCAACAACGTCGAGATAACCAAGGCCGAGTATCTCCGCATCCACGACAAGCTCGCGCGCTCGCGCATGTACGCCAGCCTCGAGGAGGCGATGGCGAGCGTTCTCGACCCCACCGAGGGCGCGGGCCTCGGCATCGTCATACTCGTACTTATGCTGAAGAAAATGGGGCTTTCCGAGGACTGCTTCGACATCTGGGCCGAGAACGGCGAGACGGTGGCCCGCATCACGGTGCCCTTCGCCGAGGCCCGCGTCGAGAGCCTCGACCTGCTCACAGAACAGATCGTGAACTCGATCACGAGCCTGCCCCAGTTCCCCGACAACATCAACCAGATCCAGCGCCTCATCAACGATCCCAACAGCCAGATGATCGACATCGCGCATTACATCGCGACCGATCCCGCGCTGACCGCCGACCTCCTCAAGCTCGTCAACTCGGCCGCCTTCATGATGTCCAAGCGCGTCAACGACATCGTCGAGGCCGTCAAGCTCGCAGGCCTCAAGCAGATCAAGATGCTGCTCTACTCCTATGGCACCCTCAAGATTCTCGGCGACAATACGGAAGACCGGAAGAAGCTCTGGGAGCACAGCTATCGCGCGGCCTATTACGCCTTCAATCTCGTCCGCAACTTCAAGCCCAGCAACAAGGCCCTCCTCGACGACGCCTATGTCTCGGGCATGCTCCACGACATGGGAAAGATCATCTTCCAGGAGGTCCATCCCAGCCTCCTCGACAAGATTCGCGCCTTCTGCGTCGAAAAGGGCATTCCGGCGAACACCTTCGAGGATCTCGCCGGGGGAATGAACCACGCCGAGATTGGGGCGCGGATCGCCGAAAAATGGAACTTCCCCGAGTCCCTCGTGTCCGCCATCCGCTGGCACCACATGCCGGCCAATGTGCCGGCCCAGCACAAGGATGTCTGCTATACCGTCTATCTCGCGAACGTGTTCTGCGAGTATGAGGCCGGAACCATGACCTGGGAGCAGATCGACCCCCAGGTTCTCGGTGATTACCGGATTTCGAGCGATGTCCAGCTCAAGCAGGTCGTCGGCCAGCTCTCCGAGGGCTTCAAGCAGGAATCGCGGCGCTTGGCCAGGGAAAACGCCGCGGCGGCGAAACGGTAGGAATTCGGCCTTTTCTCATCTTCTTCTCATCTTCTGGAAGTACTTTGATAGATGTCACGGGATGAAACCCGCGCAAAGGAGATGTCATGAGCATTCAGGGAATCCATGGGCAGAGCCAGCTCCAAGCCTCAGGCCAGGCGATGGCTGCGGCCGCCTCGGCTCCCGCTTCCGAGGAGAGCCGCGAAGGCGCCGCGGAACGGGCGAGGGAAAGTTCCTCGTCGGCCGCCGGCGGTCTGGGCCAGCTCCAGGCCTATCAAGGCTCCAAGATCGACCTCATGGCCTAGTCTCCTCCTCCCCTCCTCCCGCCGCCGTCCGATTCCCTCCTCTGGACGGCGGCTTTTTTTTGTCCGGGCGATCGGAGCGGGTGTGCGGTCTGGGCGCGGTGGCGCGGTCGAAGTCTCCGGCGGAATTCGGGGCCTTCTCATCGCTCCTTCATACTACATAGCTAATTTAGCTATCGGACGGCGTTGGCCGCCCTAGCGCAAAGTCTTAGGATGCGTCACCGCATCCGCAAGGAGAGACATCATGAAACGCACGAAGATTCTGGCCCTTGGCCTCGCAATCACCCTCGCAATGGCCGGGACGGGCATCGCCTTCGCCCAGACGGGCACCAAGCCTGCCGTCGCGCCGACCGCCACGACCACCAGCGGCGAGTACAACGGCGAGCAATCGGGGGACGGCGAAATGGCGCCTTCCGCGGAGAACTCCGACGGCGAATCGAATGACGCCGTGGTCGTGGGCACGCCCGCCATCAGCTACGACCAAGCGGTGAAGGCCGCCGAGCAGTACGTCAAGAAGGGTGTCGCCACCTCGGCCAAACTCGAGGATGAGAATGGAAGCCTCGTTTACGCCGTCAAGATCGGCGGCGCCGACATCAAGGTCGACGCCATGACGGGGGCCGTCATCAGGGTTGACGGATCCGACAAGGGCGGCGACGCCGAGAACAAGGACTGAGGTTCCGGGAGGGGGAGGCCACGCGCCCCCTCCTCCTTGCGAGCCCGGTCCGGTTGACGGAATACTCAAAGCAGTATGCGCATTCTTCTGATCGAGGACGAGGCCGGCATCGCGGACTTCGTCTCTCGCGGTCTTCGCGAGGCCGGCTACGCGGTCGATGTCGCCGATGACGGCCCCTCCGGGCTCGAGTCGGCGCTCGCGGCCGACTTCGATCTCGTGCTCCTCGACATCATGTTGCCGGGCATGGACGGCATCACCCTCCTGCGTCGCCTCCGCGAAAAGCGGAGGCGCTTCCCCGTCCTCCTCCTGACCGCCCGCGACGCCGTCGAGGACCGCGTGCGGGGCCTCGATTCCGGGGCCGATGATTATCTGGTCAAGCCATTTGCCTTTCCGGAGTTGCTCGCCCGCGTGCGGGCCCTCCTTCGGAGGCCGGCCGAAGGAGCGGAGCCCGTGATCCGCGTCGGCCGATACGAACTCGACCCCGCCAAAAAGGAAGTGCGACGCGAGGGAGACCTTATCGACCTGAGCGCGCGCGAATACGGCATTCTCGAGTACCTGATGCGTGGCGAGGGCCGCACCCTCACGCGCGAGCAGATCGAGGATCATGTCTGGAATTTCGACTCGAGTCCGGGCTCGAACGTGGTCGATGTCTACATCGGGTACCTGCGCAAGAAGCTCGATCGGCCCGCCGAGGAATCCCTGATCAGGACGGTGCGCGGCATCGGCTACCGGGTGGAAGCTCCCGGGGACCGATGACGGGGCCGACGGGCCGACTGGGAGAAAGGTGACAGCAATTATGAGGAACGCGAACAGGGGCCTGAGATTCAGGACCAAGCTGGCCCTCTGGTACGTCGGGGTCTTCTTCACGTTCTTCATAGCCCTAGAAATTTATAGTTATTATGAATTGCGGGCGGTGCTCTTCGAGAGTCTGGACGCGGCTCTCTCGGCCGAGGCCGACCGCGCCGCCGAGGATGTCGACATCGGGAGCGGCAGCCTCTTCGCGCAGAGCGGCGACGTGCCGCGTCCGCCCATCTCCGCCGCGGCCGCGGCCTTTTCGCTCCGCGTGATCGACGCCAGGGGCCGGGTGATGGGTTCGCACAACGCGTTTCCGTCCATCGCAGGGGAAGCGGGGCCGTCGGCAGGATTCAGGACGGTGGTCGCGGGGGGCCATCGCTACCGGCTCGTCACCCGCGACGTCCCGGCCGCGCCCCTTGGCGCCTATTTCATACAGGCCGCCCATCCCCTCGACTCCATCGAAGCCGAGCTGTCGGCCGCCCTCGTGCGATTCTTCATAACACTGCCCGTCGTCCTCGCCTTGGCCGCCTTGGGCGGGATTTTTCTCGCCACCACGGCACTCAAGCCGGTAAGGCGGCTGACCAGGATCGCCGAGTCGATCCGGGGGGACAGGCTGGCCTTGCGGGCGCGCCACGAGGGGCCCGACGACGAGATAGGAAGGCTCGCCCTGGCCTTCGACGGCATGCTCGATCGCCTCGAGGCGTCTTTCCTCCGGGAGAGGCGCTTTACCGCCGATGCCTCTCACGAACTGCGCACGCCGCTTGCGGCCCTCAAGGGCGGCTTCGAGGTGACGCTTTCCCGGCCCCGTTCGGCCGAGGAATACGAAACGGCCCTGCGCTCGATGAAGATCCAGATCGACCGACTTGTTTCGCTCAGCGCCGACCTCCTCCTTCTCGCGCGCACCGGGCAATCGGCGCTTAAAGAGGATGAAGGCGGCGTCGAGCTCGATCTCCTCCTCGATACCTGCGCGGAAGGACTGGGTGACCTCTTCGCCTCGCGCCGTCTTTCCCTGGCGCGCGATTTCGAGGCCGGGATCGTCGCGATCGGTTCGCGCGATCACATCGCCAGGCTCCTCATGAACCTCCTCGAAAACGCGGGCAAGTACGCCGATGAGGGTGGAAGTATCGGTCTTTCGCTCCGGCGCGACGGCGACAAGGCACTTGTCACGGTCCGCAACACGGGGCCCGGAATAGGCGAGGGCGATCTGGCCCACGTTTTCGAGCCCTTCTATCGAAGCGACGGCGCCCGCTCGAGGCGGACGGGCGGGGCCGGTCTCGGGCTCGCCATCGCCCGCGAAATCGCGGAGGCCCACGGAGGCAGTCTGTCCCTCGCGAGCGTGGAGGGGGTCGAGACCGTCGCGACCCTTTCGCTGCCGATTATGAGAAAAAAGTCCGGGTGAGGTTCTTTCTCATAATACTTTCAGAATGATCCGCTAGCTTCTACCCCGGAAGGCGCGAGGACGCCTTACTAAAGGTAGAAGCGAGGAATCATGAAGACAACACGCAAATGGACGGCCCTGGCCCTCATGGGCCTGGCCGCGGTTCTTGGCCTCCAGGCGCAGCAGCAAGGAGGGGGCTCGGGCGAAAAGCCGGCTCCCATCGTCCGCGGGGCGGGCGGCGATATCCCCGACAGTCAGGCTTTCATCGACTACGCGTCGCCGCGGGGGGACTACAGCCTGAAGGCTCCCGAGGGATGGGGCCGCGTCGGAGGAGAGAGCGACATCACCTTCGCCGACAAATTCAATGGCCTCAAGGTCGAGTTGCGCGACTTCGCCGGAACTCTGACGATCGACGGCGCGACCTCCTCCATCGTGCCGGAAATCGTCAAGGCCGGCCGGGCCGTGACCGTAAAGAGCGTCGCCTCGCTGGGGCGCAAGGGCGGCCAGGCCATCGTCGTGACCTACGAGTCGAACTCGGATCCCAATCCGGTGACCAACCGGCAGATCCGCCTGGAAGACAAGGCCTATCTGTTCCTGGAAAAGGGTAAATTGGCAATTGTGACGGTTTGGGCGCCCTGGGGGGCGGACAATGTCGATCAGTGGAATCTGATCTCGGACAGTTTCAGGTGGCACCGATGAGCGCGGCGCCGGCCCTGGAGGCCCGGGACCTCTACCGGTTCTATCATACCGCCGAGGAGGAGACCCTCGCCCTCAAAGGCGTGAGTCTTACGGTGGGCAAGGGCGAAATCGTGGCCCTCATGGGGCCTTCGGGCAGCGGCAAATCGACGCTCCTGGCTTGCGTGAGCGGCATCGACGAGCCGGACGGCGGCACCGTCCTGATCGACGGCGTCCGCATGACACGGAGGCCCTCGTACGAAAGGGGCGGGCTCCGGGCTTCTCTCATGGGCATCATGCTCCAGTCGGGAAGTCTTTTCGACCAGCTGTCGGTGCTCGACAACGTGCTCATGAAGATGTGGATAGCAGGCAAGGTCGACCGGAAGCGAGCCGTGGCCCTGGTGGAATCGGTGGGGCTTGCCCCGAGGATCCACGCGGTTCCCGCCCACATGTCGGGGGGCGAAATCGCACGCGCCTCATTGGCCGTCGCTCTCGCGGCGGAACCGGCCATCCTCCTCGCGGACGAGCCCACGAGCGAGGTCGACGC
>JAJXVS010000180.1 GCA_021782015.1 bacterium
TAACGGTTCCCAGTTGCTGACGTTGCGCCCGCCGAAAAGAGCGGATCCGAGCCGAAGGCGAGGATACGCCGGCGGGCGCAATGTGGGTGAGCGGAATGAGCGAAGCGAGTGCAGCGAACCCCGACGAAGCCGCCGGCGGGCGGCTGAGGAGCAGCTACTGTGTTGTTAGGCGCAGTGCAAATTGTAATTATATATTGTACCATTATTTGCTATATTGCTGCTAGCCTGAATTTCCACAGAACCCCGTTCGCCTAATAATCACGCGTTCCGCTATCAGCCGCCGAAATTAAAAACCTTGAAATTGGCGGGTTTTATCTGACTGACCCGAAATCAAGAACAACACAAGATTAGTCCTAATGGTGCTTTTATATTGCAGATGCACTCTAGCATATCTGGAAACTTTGGCGACTTAAGCTCGCTTGAAATTCAATATTCCTGAAAAATAGACGATATTTTGCCTTGTTGACGAATAATATTGAAATAGCTGGACAGAAATAGTATCATGTGACAATATGCATGTATGGGTATCGGTGCACCTAAAGACATAAGCGAACTTCGGAGGTTCTTTTTGGAGCCACACTGTCCGAAGCAGCGTCAATACGAGGCTCTCCGCGCTTACTACGTCGACGGAAGACCATCAGCAGAGGTCGCCCGCGACTTCGGGTATACGGAGTCGACCTTCCATGTGATGTGCCACAATTTTAGGCGAGAGGAAGCCCCGGTCTTTTTCGTGACACCGAAGAAGGGTCCCAAAACACAACCGAAAAAGTCAGCGGCCCACGACCTTGCTGTTTCGCTCAGAAAACAAAATCGCTCGATCTATGAGATCAGCACGGAACTCAAGGAGAAGGGCTTCGCACTCGGCGCTACGGCCGTTCGGGAGTTGCTCCGCGAGGAAGGATTCTCGGCCCTTCCCAGAAGACTTGATGACGAGAAACCTGCATCCGTCGGTCCTGTGATCGAAGCGGTAGCGGATGTTCGCTCATTCTCGCTGGAGCCCCGCCGCTTCACCACTTCATGCGGTGGATTGTTCCTCTTCATTCCTGACATGGTGAGGCTTGGTCTTGATGAGATGGCGCGTTCCGCGGGGCTTCCAGGTTCAAAGATGATACCGCCTGCCTGGGCGATGCGGGCCGAACTTGCTTTGAAGTTGTGGTCGATCGAGCGAAAGAGCCACGTGATGTCCCTCCTTGCAGACGAGGGATTGGGGCTCTTCGCCGGCTTGAATGTCATGCCTAAGAAGAGCTACCTGTCGGAGTATTCGAGCAGGATCGATCATGCGAAGACGATGAAGTTCCTGTCGTCGTGGCATACCCAGGCTGCAGGCGGTCCCGTCTTTCAGGGTGAATCGTTCAACCTCGATTTTCATTCGGCGCCGTTCTATGGCGAAGATTCAGTGATCGAGCGCCATTACGTATCAATGCGCAGCCGTCGACAGCCAAGCATTCTCGTGTTCCTCGCACAAGATGCCGCAACGCAGGCATTTTGCTATTCAAATGCTGACCTCCGGAAGGGAGAGGAAGGCGAAGAGGTATTCCACTTCATCGACTTCTGGAAACGCACGCATGGGAAGTTGCCTGCCCATCTCGTCTTTGATTCGAAACTCACCACCTATGACGGACTCGCCCGGATCGATGCGATGGGCATTCCCTTCATCACTCTTAGGCGGCGTTCCTCGTCGATCCTCGAAGAGATACGGCAACTGCCCGCTTCGGCGTGGCGTGTAGCCGAACTCGATGTCCCGACGAGGAAGTATAAAACTCCTCGCTATTTTGAGCAGGCAGTAACGCTTTCGGGCGCAAGATTCCGCCAGTTGTTTATTATCGATCTCGGCCATGAGGAGCCGACAGTACTCCTGACGAACGAGCCAAGGACGACAGCAAAGTCGCTCATCACGCGCTACGCCCAGCGCATGCTCATCGAGAACTCTTTGTCTGACGCGGTCCGCTTCTTTCACATGAACGCGTTGTCGTCAGCTGTTGGTCTGAAGGTCGATTTCGACATGGCGCTGCTCGTCGTCGCTTCGGGCCTCTATCGTCTTCTTGCCCGCAAAATGCGTGGCTATGCTGATGCTCACGCACGTCAGGTATTCAGGGATCTTGTGGACATGCCCGCAACTGTTACCATCTCCGAAACGGGCGTCGAGGTTGATTTCCACAGGCGTACGCATCTCCCAATCGTCCTTGCGTCCGGCCTTCTGGACAAGCCCGTTTCGGTTCCCTGGTGGGATGGCAAAAGTCTCCGATTGACCACCAGATCGGGCTCCTAAAACGCTTCCAGTTTAGGTCAATTGCGGTCCGTGGAAATTCAGGCTAGCAGCTTTCATGAATCGCCATGATCACACCCCATTCAAAGTTGCGAAATGTACTGGGGTTTCCACGAGAACAGCCGAGGCACGATCCCGCGTAGGGTCTGACCCTAAGGGCAACCCACAATAAAGGGAATTCCGAAAGGGGCGCCCTTTTGCCAGAGATTGAGCCGCCGATCGCGGCTATCAGGGAACGTTGGGAAACAATGAAGTCAAAGGGAGGAGCGACAAGTGCCTACCATTTCGATGTTCTATGGAATCCTCATAGCCTTGTTCTTTCGGGACGATGTACAGCACAAGGTGCCGCATATTCATGCCCGATATCAAGGTTTCAAAGCGTCGTTGGCCCTCGATGATGGCGAAGTGCTCGCCGGAGAATTGCCGCCTCGTCAGTTGAGAATGGTCCAGGTATGGATAGATCTCCACAAGGACGAGCTCCTTGCCGACTGGGATTTAGCTGTGGCGGGCGAAGAGCCCTATAAAATCGCGCCGCTGCAATAGAGCAGGATATATGGAAATTCTACTGGACGTTTGCAAGGTTCAACCGCTTCCGGATTTCCAACTTTTGCTTGAGTTTGAAAATAGCGAAAAGCGGACGTTCGACATGAAACCCCTTTTGCAGACGAAACCCTTCAACAGGTTGAAAGACCCCCTCATGTTCTCAAGGGCGAAGATCGACTACGGGACGGTGGTCTGGCCAGGAAATATCGACATCGCTCCGGAGACATTGTATGAGGATTCGATTCCCTGTTGAGCCAAATTTCCCAATGAATAGGTAGCTCATGATCTTCCGCCTGCATCGAATGCCCCCCTGAGGGTCTGACCCTACCCAATGGTTGATGACGAGGACGACCGGCTTGCGTCCCTCGAACTGGGTGTTCAGGCTGTGCGTCACGACGAAGGCGAGCCACAGGACCAGGTCCGCGAAGGCCGCGCCGCCCATTAGGCGGGGCATGGCCGGATCCATGCCGACGCCCTTCTGCCAAGCCTTGAACCAGAGGACGGCCGCGGAATATTACAACCAACTAAGTATAAAGTTGACGAAGGCCACCGCGACGAAGGGCAGCCGGGGAACGGAAAAGTCAAACGACAAGATGGAATCGTGGCGGAGCCAGGTATTCCGGAACGATTTCTCCGGGGCCCTCACATTCCCCTCACCTGGGGCAGCCAGACTGGAGGAAGCCGGTGGACGATCATCGGCATCGCAGTCAAAGCGCCCACCGAGGGAGGATCGCGTGAGAAAGGTCACAAGGAGAGTACGTATGGCATTGGTGATGAAGAGCCCCGGTTTCCTGGTTCTTGCCCTGGCCCTGGCGACGGCAGGAATATCGTTCGCGCAGGTTCCAGCGCCGGCCGGCTCGGCTCCGCCCCCACCCCCCGGGCAGGGTGCGGGCATGAACTCCGACGGCGGTCCGGGACAGGGTCAGGGACAAGCAGCCGAGGCCGGGCCCGCCCAAGGCGCGAAGGCCAGCCCCGCGGAGATGTACAGCATCGAGCAGTCCGTCTCGGACAAGGCCCAGCTCAGCACCATCTCCTTCTCGGCCCTGGCCTTCATGACGGGCACTTTCGGCGCCGACAGCTTCCTGCCGCCCGGCAAGGTGGCCGACTATTTCGGTTTCCAGTACATGCGCGACATCGACGCCAGCGAGGCCGGGCACAACATGATGTTCCTCACGAACATCGGCAACGCCACCCTCGCCGTCCTCGACGACAGGCAAAAGGCCTCCCTCCTCGCCCTCGCCAAGGAACAGGAGCTTCCCTACCGGGAGCTGGCGGAAAAGCGGCTCGTCGTCATCAAGGCCTTCCGCGACAACATGGAGGGGAAGGCCCCCTCCGGCACCTCGCTCTCATCCAAGGCGGTGATGGCCTGGGTCTCGGATATCTTCGCCATCGACGGCCAGCTCGCCCTCGGACGGGCCACGGTCTACGGCGCCATCGCCCGGAGTCTCAGCGCGGCGCAGAAATCGTCGATCGCCAAGCTCAAATTCGGCGACTCGGGCACCTGGCCCTCCCTGCCGGACCAGTATGACAAGCGAACCATGAGCCACGGGCAGGACGTCCTCTACATGACCTATGCGAGCGAATTCTTCAGCTGGTACGCCGGCTCCGAGGACGCCGACGTCTACTTCTGCCCCGAGCGCCACGGCACCTATTTCGGCGGCTTCTACATGAAGGACTACCCGGCCATGGGCAAGGCCGACTACTTCATCCCCACGGCCCTCACCGGCGACTCGGGAGAGGCCTTCCTCGCCCTGCTCAGCCCCGCGCAGTCGGAAAGGATCACGACCATCCTCCAGCCCCTCGGCCCCATCCTCAAGGAGATACTCCAGATCAGGCGGACAATCTCAAAAAGCTTCAGGGCAACGATGACGGGCACGGCGATCGACAAGGAGGAGGTGCTGAGGCTCTCGAGGCGTTATGGTGAACTCGACGGCCAACTCGCCTGGGAGGAGGCGAGCCGCTTCGCCGCGGTCCATAGGACGCTGACAGCCGCGCAGAAATCCGCGATGGTCAAGCTCAGGAACCAGGACATCTTCCCAAAGGGCTATTATCTGTACGCGGATCCGGTGGAAAAAGCGGTCACCATCGATGACAGCGCGCTGTTCTCGAAATAAGGCAGGAGGACCGGAAGTATGACAGGGTCACGGGAGTCCAAGGGAGTGGCCATCGCGTTTCGACGAAGGCCACCGGTTCGGCGGCCTTCGTCCCCCGCCCTGGCCGCGGCCCCGGTCCTTCTCGTCAAGGGCAACCACGAGCAGGCTTCACTCGCGAACCTGGACGGCACAGTGGCGGCCTCCTACGACCTTGCCGCAGGGGCAAGGTAGCGCGACATGGGAGAGACGATCCTCTATGCCGACGACGAGCCCAAGTACCTCAGGCTCGTGCGGCTCTTCCTCGAACGCGAGGGCTACGAGGTCCTCACGGCCGGGAACGGGCAGGAAGCCCTCGAAGCCCTCGGCCGACGTCCCGACACCGCCCTCGTCATCCTCGACGTGTTGATGCCCGTGAAAGACGGCTTCGAGACCTGCGCCTGCATCCGGAGCTTCTCGACCCTTCCCATCCTCATGCTCACCGCCCGCGGCGACGAGGGCCACGAGATACGCGGCATCGATGGCGGCGCGGACGACTACCTCTCCAAGCCCTTCAGCCGCGACCTTCTCCTCGCCCGCGTGCGGGCCCTCCTCCGCCGCGGCAGGGCGGAGGTTCCGGGACCCCTCGTCCTCGGCGGCATCGCCATCGATACCCAGAGCAGGGAGGCTTCGGTGGACGGCGTTCCTGTCGCCCTCTCCTTCCGCGAGTTCGAACTGCTGCTTTACCTCATACGGAACGCAGGGGCCGTGGTGCCGCGAGGACGCCTCCTCGACGGAGTCTGGGGCTACTCCTACGAAGGAGACCCGAGGACCCTCGACACCCATATAAAGTCCCTGCGGCACAAACTCGGCGGCCACGCAGCGGCCATAGTCACCCTCCGCGGCGTCGGTTACTCCTTCAAGGCCGGCCAGTGATGAAATCGATCCGGCTCAGGCTCACTCTCCAAGCCGTCCTCCTTTTCGCTGGGGGCCTCCTGACCCTCCTCCTCGCCAACCTCTTCCTCCTCGAGCCCTGGTATGTCGCGGGGCTCAAGGGAGATTTCGAGCGTCTCCGCGCGGCTATGGTGGCGGAAGCCCGGGATCACCCGGACATGGCCACCCTCGTGAGCCGCATGAAGTCGCTCGCGGCGGGCACGGGCTTCCGCATCGTCGTGGTCGACCGCGAGGGCCAGGTCGTCGCCTCGTCGGTGCCCGAGTTCCAGGCCGGCCAGCGCTTTCCCCTCCCGCGCGAAGAACTCGGGTTCTTCCTTTCCCACGAGCGGCTCATCGCCCAGGGCGAGAGCTTCTTCGGAATCCTTGAAGCTCCTCCTCCCGGCCAATCCCAGATTCGGATCATGTCCCCCCTCGCCGGAGCCCTGTCCCTCGAGATCTCCCAACCCCTCGAGCGGCTCCGCACAGGCCAGGCGATGACTTCCCGATTTTCCCTTCTGGTCGGGCTCCTCGTCCTCGCCTTCGAGTTCGCCCTGGCCCCCTTCATGGCAGGCAGCCTCCTGCGGCCCATCCTCGACCTTTCGGAGATCGCACAACGCGTCGCCGCGGCCGATTTCGGAGCCCGCTACCGCCACAAAAGAAGGGACGAGCTCGGCAGGCTCGGGGACAGCCTCAACGAGATGGCCGACACCCTCGCCCGGAACATCGACGAACTTCGGGCGGCGAACGCGGGGCTCGCGGGAAAGATCAAGGCCCAGGAGGATTTCCTCGCCGGCGCCTCGCACGAACTCAAGACGCCCGTCGGCCTCATGCGCGGCTACGCCGAGGCCATCAAGCTCGGCATCTGGACGACGGACGCGGAAAGGCAGGAACTCGCCGACATCATCATGACGGAGGCCGACCACCTGGACCGGCTCGTGCGGGACCTCTCCTTCATCGCGATGGCCAAAGGCGCGGGACCTTCCCTCCTCCCCGTCGAGGCGGACCTCCGGGAACTGGCAGCCCGGGCCCTCGAGCGCCATGTCATGGCCGCGAAAGCAAGCGGCGTCGAGCTGCGGCTGGAGGGCAACCAACCGGCCATCGCCCGCTTCGATCCCGATCGCATCCTTCAGGCCCTCGACAACCTTCTCTCGAACGCCCTCCGCCACGCGGGAAACAAGGGCTACGTCATCCTGCGCGTCTCGTCGGTCGACGGCCTTGCGAGGATCGAGGTCGAGAACTCGGGCGATCCCATTCCCGAGGGACAGCTGGAAAGACTCTTCGAACCCTTCTACCGCATCGACACCGCCCGGAGTCGACGCGATGGTGGTTCCGGCCTGGGCCTGGCCCTGGTGCGCGCCGTGGCCGAGGCCCATGGCGGCGACTGCGGCATCGCGAACAGCCCGGTCGGCGTCCGGGCCTGGATCGACCTGCCGCTGTTGCCGTCCCTTGGGGTCTGACCCCAATGGAAGGATGCTTGAACAGCGCGAGGGGTTGCATTACTTTTCAAGACAGTAAGGAGATCACCATGCGTACTACCGCAACCATAACCTCCAAGGGCCAGGTAACCCTACCCAAGGCAGTGCGCGATCAGCTCGGCAGTCGGGTCGTGGAGTTCATCGCCGAAGGCGGACGTATCGAGCTGCGGGCTGTCCAAAGCGTCGCCGGCTCGCTCGCGACCTACGCAAAGCCAGGTGCGACGATGGAAGAGGCGCGGAAGGCCACCTGGGGGCAGGATGCCGGCAACTGAGCGCTGGCTTCCCGACGCCAACACCATTCTCCGCTATCTACTCGATGACCATCCCGAGCTCAGCGTTCGGGCAGGGGTCTTCTGGGAAGCGGTGCGCGAGGGATCCCGCAACGCATTCTTGCGGGAGGGAGTGCTGGTCGAATGCGTCTATGTGCTCCAACGCTTCTACAAGGTTCCCCGCCCCGCCATCGCCTCGAAGTTGCGTGGACTCCTCGCCTACAAGGGCCTGAGCAGCGCGGAGGGCGATCTTTTGCACGCGAGCCTCGCGCTGTACGGCGAAAACAACCTCGACTACGTCGACTGCCTCCTCGCCGCGAGCGCGGCGCGAGGAGAGGGCCAGGTCTTCACCTTCGACGAAGGTCTGCAAAAGGTGGTGGCCCGCGGCTCGTCGTCGTGAGGATCGAAATTTCCACACCTGTCCCCTCTGCAGTGACGTCCTTGCCTGAGACCCGGAGCGTGACGACGAGCCACTGCGGCCATGAACAGCGCTACGCGCAGCCCTGCCAGCAGTGCAAAGTCTGCGCGAGGCATTCCTCCGTCCCGCCTGTCGGAAAAGATCCGGACTTCCGATTCACCCACGCCTCGCTCCCCTGCTATCGGAGCACCCTGAGCCCGAGGATCTTTT
>JAJXVS010000181.1 GCA_021782015.1 bacterium
GGGGCAAAACGGGGGGAGGGACATGGTGAACTCCTTCGGAGCCTCAATCGCTCCGAAGATCACAACGTCCGCGCCACCCCCATTTGCTTCAAACTACAACAAGCTTCGTGACACTAATTAATCGCAGCGAAAATGACAACCGATGGAATTCTCGTTATGGATCGAGGCGGCGACGGCGATCTGTGCTGCCAGGATGCCGTTCCGGAGTTCGACGATATCTCTGTCGAGGGCCGCTTCCTTGTAGAATTTCCCGACCCGGTGCGCGTGGTAATCGAGGTCAGCGGCCGCGCGCTCGAGGCTTTTTCGTGTGCGGACGATCCCGGCATGGTTCCACATCGTCATTTTCACAAGATTCCAATCCTGGTAAATGAGAGCCGGCTCGAAGCGCTCCGGGGAGGCCGGCTTCTTCCAATCGGGGATTCCGTTCTGCCTCGCCGCGGCGACGGGCTTGAAACTCGCCGCCATGTTTCGCGCGGCCTTGACTCCCCAGAGGAGTCCTTCGAGGAGGGAGGTCGAGGCGAGGCGGTTCGCCCCATGCACGCCGCTGCAGGCCACCTCGCCCGCCGCGTAGAGACGCTTGATCGAGGTCCTGCCCTCAAGGTCGACCTTCACGCCCCCGCAGAAATAGTGGGCCGCGGGGGTGACGGGTATGGGCTCCTTCTCGATATCTATGCCGCCACGCAAGCAGGTTTCGTAGATGCGCCTGAATCGCTCTTTGATGGGCTTTTCCCCGCGGTAGCCGCTTGAAAGGTCGAGCAGCACATAGTTGGCCCCTTGCCTTGCCATCTCTGAGTAGATGGCCCTGGCCACGATGTCGCGGGGAGCCAGGTCGCCAAGCTCCGAGTAATCGCGCATGAAGGGACGCTCCTCGCCGTCCAGGAGTCGAGCTCCTTCCCCTCGCAGCGACTCCGAAATCAAGAAGCGCCGAATATCCCGATGATAGAGGGCGGTCGGGTGGAATTGGACATACTCAGCGTTGATGATGTCGGCTCCGGCTCGGTGCGCCATGCTGATACCATCACCCGTGGCCCCGGCAGGGTTCGTCGTGTACTGAAAAATGTTGCCGAGACCCCCGCTGGCGAGAAGGACGGCGCCGGCCAGCAGGGTTTCCACTTCCCCGCTTGCGTTGTCGAGGGCGTAGACCCCGAGGACCTCCCGCTCGCGGTACAGTTCCTCGCAATCCCTGGAATGATGATTGTTGGTGATGAGGTCTATCGCGGTGCAGGCACAGCGCAGTTCCAGGCCGATCGCCTCGGCTTCCCGGAGAAGGGCGGCCTGGATCTCCTCGCCCGTGTGGTCCTCGCAATGAAGGATGCGGCGAGTCGAGTGGGCGGCCTCCTCGGTGTAGTCGAGGCGTCCCCGGGAGTCCCGGCTGAAGGCGACGCCCGCCTTGTCGATGAGGAAGTCCCTGACGAGGTCGGGGCCTTCCTCGGCAAGGAGCCCGACGGCCCCGTGACTGTTGCAAAAACAACCTGCCTTGAGAATGTCCGCCACCAGGGCATCGGCGCTGTCGCCATCGGGGCGAGCGATGATGCCCCCTTGGGCGCAGTTGGTGTTCGTGTCATCGGGACGCTCCGCCTTCGTGATGACGAGGGTTTCGAGTCCCGCTTCTTTGCAGACGATCGCCGCCGACAGGCCAGCGATGCCCGTCCCGATGACGATGACGTCGTAGCCCTTTCTCACCGCCGCTTCTCCGTGATCGCGATCATCGCATCGAGGGCCTTCGCCGCATCCGCGCTCGTGGAAGGCGGAACGCTCACCCGATGGAGAAGCGGGGCGGACGAGTCCCTTTCACGGGCCGCGACGGATTCCAGCGAGGCGAGGAGGTTGAAAGCGTCCACCCGGCCCATATTGAAGCAATAGGATTCGCGGAGGGGGAGGATGGAGCGGTCGGGAAGCTCCGATGCGAGCCTGCGGACGAAGTTGGCCTCGGTGCCCACCACCCAGGACGAGCCCGGTTCGCCTTCCCTCAGTGCCGCGGCGAGGGCCTCGGTGGAGCCCGACAGGTCAGAGGCCCGAACGACTTCCTCATCGCACTCGGGATGGACGATTACCCTGACCCCCTCGACGCGGGCCCGCGCCGCGCTCACGTCGGCGACCGAGAATCGACGGTGCACATGGCAAAAGCCGTCCCATAAATAAAGGAGACCTCGTGACGGATCACCGCTTCCTCGGATGAGCCCATCGCGACCAATTGTGAACACAAGGTCAGGGGAAATGCCCATGTCCCTCGCGGTGTTGATCCCGAGGTTTCGATCGGGACCGAAAAAGACCGGTAGCCCTCGTTCGAAGGAAGACTCGAGCACAAACCTGGCATTCGACGAACTGCAGATCGCGCCGCCCAGCCTGCCCGCGAGGGCCTTTATTTCGGCGCTCGAATTCATATAGATGACGGGCACCGGCGCGATGCCCCGGATACTCCCGATGGCCTGAATCGCGCCAAGGGCCGACGGTTCGTCCAGCATGTCGGACATCGGGCAACCAGAAACCGGGTCGGGGACAAGAACGACCTGGCCCTCCCTGGCCAGGATCGCGGCGCTTTCCGCCATGAAACGAACGCCGCAATGGACGATGTAGGAGGCCTCGGTGTGCGATGCCCAGAGCGCGAGCTTGTAGGAGTCCGCGACGATATCGCTCAGCGCGACAATCTCGGGCCTCTGGTAGTGATGGGCCGCGATCGCGATGCGCTTTCCGAGGCGCGAGCGGAGTTCCCGAATTCTCGCGACCGCATCCCCTTCCGTTCCAGCCATATCACAGAGCTCCTTCTTGCTTCAGGGAGAAATCGAAGGCCTCAACGGTATGGGTGAGTTCCCCGAAGGATGCGTAGGTGATCCCGGAACCGGCGAGGCCGATCAGCCTTTCACGGGTCAGATTGCCCGAAGCCTCGGTTTCGACCCTTCCCGCGACGAGCTCTGCAGCCCGGCGCATGGTCGCGTCATCCATATTATCAAGCATGATGCGGTCGACCCCGGCGCCCAAGGCCTCGCGCACATCCTCGAGCCTCCGTGCCTCGACCTCGATCTTGAAACGCCCGCCCCAGGCTCTCCGGACCGCCGCGATCGCCGCCGTGATGCCGCCCGCAGCGTCGATATGGTTGTCCTTGAGCAGCACCATGTCGTAAAGACCCATCCGATGATTGCAGGCCCCGCCCGTGGCCACCGCGTACTTTTGGAGAACCCTCATGCCGGGAAGGGTCTTCCGGGTGTCGAGCACCAAGGGCGTGCCGGGGCCGGCGGCCCTCCCTGCTTCGACGAGGCGGCGAGTCCTTGTGGCGATTCCGGAAAGGTGGGAGAGGAAATTGAGGGCCGTGCGTTCCCCGCTCAGAATCCATTTCGTCGGTCCCCTGACCCGCGCCACAACCTCGCCGACGCCGAGGGCCTCTCCATCTTTCTTATAGGGTTCCACGGCAATATCCCCGTCGAGTTCGGCGAAGACGGCGGCAAAGACCTCGATGCCGCAGAGGAGGCCCTCCGATTTCGAGAGGAGGCGAAACACGCTCCTTTCCGTTCCGGAGAAGAGGGCCATGCTCGTGACATCGCCTTCCTCACCGAGGTCTTCGGCCAGGGCGGCTTCGATGAGGGAAAGGTACTCTTTGCGATCCATGGAAAGCCTCTCTTCCGATACGGCGTCGGGTCGCGCCGCGCCGGGCAGCCCCGTGTCGGGTAGTGTCGAGCCGCGTCGTGTCGGGTAGCACCGGGGCACGCCGCATCGGGCAGCATCGGGCCGGGCCGCGCCGTGTCGGCCCAATTTCCCCAAGCATGATGGGAAGGCGGAGTGTAGCACGCTGGATGGATTCGTGGAGGTAACAATATATTTAATTGCCTCATTAGTTCACCCATGAAACCGGGCCTGGAACTAAGTTGGGCGCCTGTGGCCACCTATTTGACCCTCACTCTCCTTGATTGGATCGGTGAAGGCCAAGAGGCAGGACTTGACTCGCCTCGTTTGAACATAGTATTTTTTCTATATTCGAATTACCGGAATAATCCACGCCGGGGACTGAGCCCCCGCAACGACAAGGAGTCAGCATGAGCAGCCTATCGCAGGATGGAACAAGGACGGCCGTCCTCGCCTCCATCGGCCGTTTCCACCGCTATGACGCGGACCTCGCGGCCGGGGCCCAGCCGGACAGCGAGCAGATCGAGGCCCTACGCGACGAAGGCTTCGAGGTCATCGTCAACATCTCTCCCGCGAGCACGCGCAACGCCCTTCCGGGCGAGGCGGCCGTTGTCGAAAAGCTTGGCATGGACTACGTGCACTTTCCGGTGGACTGCTCCAACCTCAGGCCCATCCATTACCAGACCTTCCGCGGCATCATGTCGGGCCTGGAGGGGAAGCGCGTTTTCGTGCATTGCGGCGGCAATATCAAGTCCTCCAACCTCATCCACATGTACAATGTCCTGGAGCGAGGCGTGCCCGAGGCCGAATCGCTTGCGACCCTCCGCACGATCCAGGAGCCCGAGGACAAGTGGTTCGCCTACTACAAGACCATGGGGATGCAGGGCCTCCGCCCGATGAATCAGTAGTAATTGTTATATTTTCGTCCAGCATATCCAGGAGGTATTCCGTGAAGAGAATAAGGCTCGCGACGATCGTCGCCGCCGCTTTGGCCATTTCGGCCCTGACGTCCGTACAGGCGCAGGCGAAGGGGCCCATCGTCGACAAGATCCTTTTCAACGCCAAGTCCCAGGAGGACCTCGGCCTGATGGACGTCGCCTCGGGGGCGAGCGACGTGTGGAACTACGGCACGGACGGCTCGGTGTTCAAGCGCCTGCCCGCCGACGTGCAGTCGAAGCTCGAGACCTATGAAGTTTCGGGGGCCAGCTATCTCGGCCTCCTCATCAACCCCTATCCGAACGCCGCGCCCTATCTCAGCGACCCCGCCAAGGACGCCTCGGGCAAGGCCCAGTTCAACCCCCTGGCGATCCGGAAGATTCGCTATGCGCTCAATTGGTTGATCAATCGCCAGAAGATCGTCGACGAGGTCTTCTCCGGCTCGGGCACGCCGGTCTTCACGCCTGTGGTTCCCGGCCAGCCGAACGCCTCGCGCTTCGACCTCGTGGCCCAGAAGCAGGGCATGACGGCCTCGGGCGACGAGGCAAAGGCCCTCGCCGACATCGATTCGGCGATGAAGGAAGCCGCCGCCCTCCCCGCCCTCGGCGGCCGCCTTGTCAAACAAGGACAGTGGTGGAGCTTCGACGGCAGCCCGGTGACGATTCGCTTCGTCATCCGCGCCGACGATCCAAACGCGCGGGTGCCCGTCGGCCGCTACATCGCCGACCAGATCGAAAAGGCCGGCATCAAGGTCGAGCGCCTCGAGTGGGAGCGGAGCAAGTGTTCGGCGACGGTCAACCGCACCGACCCAGCCTCCAACCAGTGGAACATCTACACCGAGGGCCTCGGCTCCAACCAGACAATTGCCTATTGGGAAATGACCATTTCTTACGATTATGCGCCCTGGGCCACGGTCATGCCGGGCGGCCAGAACCCCGCGCGCTGGAACTACCAGAACGCCGAGCTCGATTCCCTCACCCAGGCCGTGGTCAACGGCAACGTCAAGAACAGCGCCGACTACTGGGATCACCTCCTCAAGGCGACCGACCTTGGCATGAAGGAATCGGTCCGCGTCTTCATCGCGGCCAAGACGAGCTACCTCGCCGCCAACAAGTCGCGCTTCGTGTCGCGCATGGCCTGGGGCCTCGGCGACGGCATCGACAAGTGGTCGATGTACACGGCCGACGTGAAGCCCGAGACATCCGGAGCCGACAAGGGCAAGAAGGTCCTCCGCCTCACCGGCTTCTCCTCGCGCGGCGCCTTGTTCATGTACCCCTGGGACCCGGTTGGCGCCAACGGCTTCGGCGACACCTACTCGGGAGCCATCATCGGACAGGTATCCGATCTGGAACTCGAGGCCAATCCAGCCACAGGCGTGCCGATGTCGGTGCGCGCGGCCTGGTCGGGCATGAAGAGTTCGCCCGAGGCGATGAAGGTGCCCGCAGACGCGGTGATCTGGAACGCAGCCGACCGCAAATGGGAATCGGAGGTCGGCTACGCCCAGGGCAGCGCCGACTATGGCTACGCCAAGGGCGCCCAGACCGCCCGCAGCGTGGCCACCTTCTCCTTCCTCTTTGGCGCCTGGCACGACGGCCGACCGGTCACCCAGAACGACTACCGATACGCGATCGCCTTCCCCTACGACATCGCCTTCAACGCCGGGTCGGGAGACAAGAGCTACGACGCATCCTATGCCTCGGGCGTCAATCCCCGGCTCGTCGGCGCCAAGGGCTACCGCTTCAATAAAGATGGAACTATAACGGTCTGGTCCGATCAGACCTTCCCCAGCGACAGGGCCCAGCTCGCCTTCCTAATTGCTCCCAGTCTCGAGGTCGCGGCCGTCAACTCCGGCGCCGTCCTCCCCTGGGAGGTTCTCGAGGGCCTCAAGGCCCTCGTCTCCGAATCGAGCGCCTCGGGCACAGTCTGGTCCTTCAACACCGACTCGGGCTCGACCGAGGTCGATCTCCTCAATCCCAAGCTCGTGTCCGACCTCAAGTCCAAGCTCGAAGAGCTCGCCGCGGCCCAGCGCGTGCCCGCCAGCCTCAAGGGTTTCGTCAGCCCCGATGAGGCCGCCAAAAACTATCGCCTCGCCATCGCCTGGATCGACAAACACGGCCACGCCTACATCTCGAACGGCGGCTTCGTTCTCGACCGCTACGACCCCGTGGGCAACACGGGCATCCTCACGGCCTTCCGCGACCCGAGCTATCCCTTCAAGGAAGGCTATTGGGTGAAGGCTCTCGCGACGAACTACAGCCGCGTCGACGGCATCACGGTCGCCGACCGCAAGCAGGGCGAGGCCCTCGCGGTGACGGTCGACGTGAGCTCCGTGAGCTATCCTAAAAATGTCGCCACCCCAGCCGCCAGGGCCTCCGTCGACGTGAGCCTCATGGTCGGGGACAAGGCGAGCACACTGGTCGCCAAGGCCGACACTGCCGGCCGATTCGTGGCCAGCTTCCCCGCCACCCTCGTCGACTCCCTCGGCGAAGGCGCCTACACCATCGTGGCCACCTCGAGCCTGGGGACGGGTGACACACCAGCCTCGGCTTCGACGGCCTGGCTGAAGTTCTAGTTCGTCTCTCATGAAGTGCAACGGCCGCCCCAGGGCGGCCGTTGCTATCATTCCTCCCCAGAGCAGGGCTTCCCTTCGATGCGACCATAAAATAATTCATTCTGTTTTATATGATGAATCCCTCTCGCGAGTGGGTTTTCGGGTTCGTCGAGAAACCGGCGGCCTACTTGAGCGCTATGCCGAACAAGGCGTGACCGAAATACTGCATGGTACCAAGATGAAAATATTCATCAAGTATTAGATAATTTATAACCGATGTGAAAACGTCGGGCGATGCGGGGCGTTGTCCGCGGACATCCGTGAATTTCCAGACATCATCGCGCATCCAGCCTTCGGCATCGGAGGTTCCAATCCAATTATAGCGATAATAGGAATAACCGAGGATGTCTTTCCCCATTCGTTTATATTCAGATTTTATCACCTGCGTATCGGGCATATAATAACCCTTATTGTCCAGAACTTCAAAACTTGTAAGCATTCGATCATCGCGGTGAAGCCCCGATTGCTGGACTTCCCTTGAGAAACGCCAACGGAACATCGCCGTATCTTGAGGATCCTCGATTCCCCAGTACGCTTCTCTTGCTCCATAAGTCAAGCCTATGCGCGCGTCCCTTATGTTTTTTTCCCCCGTCTTTTCATCTACGGTCAATTGAGAATGTATTTTTATTGAGTACATCCCTTCTTGCTCAGAATTCCACCGTATCGCGACATCTTGGGGAGAGCCAAGGAGATCCTTGAAGCCGAAAGTGCATCCATTATTTGAGTATTGCACAGTAAAGGTGGTTTTTGCGGAAGCCAAAGCGTTGCCCGGTGCCCGACGAAGCTCTAAAACCCGGCCGCTCGCATCTAGTGTTCCGCCTCTCAAATAGCAAGACTAAAATTGATTTCTGCGATATGCTTCTGGAATGGGACGATCCGCACTCCGGCTCACGATTGGTGAGGCCGACCTGAAGTATCTCAAGGGCCTTGTGGC
>JAJXVS010000182.1 GCA_021782015.1 bacterium
CGATTGCATCTATGTCTCTGAGTTCGACGAGGGCAACATCGGTCGTTTCCTCGAGGTGAACGACGTCGCCGTGACGACGCTCGGCTACGGCAAGGAGGAATTCGCGAGGATGACGGTGACCGACCTGGACGAACAGATGCCCGAAGCGGAAAGGACGGCCGACATGGAAGTCGTGCGCAGAGGGGGCCGCGCCGTCTTCCGTCGCGTCCATCGGACGAAGGACGGCCGCCTCATCCCCTTCGAGGTGAGCACCAAGAGCTTTGAACTCGACGGCCGCCCCGTGCTGGTCGGCATCGCACGCAATGTGGCTCTCCGGGAGGCGGACGAGGCCCGGCTCCGCGAGGCCCTGGCGCAAAAAGACCTATTGCTCAGGGAAATCCACCATCGCGTTAAAAACAATCTCCAAATTGTGTCAAGCCTGCTCACGCTCCAGGAGCCCCTGATGCGCGACCCCTTCGACGCATCGGCGATCGCGGGCATGCAGGCCCGCATCGTTTCGATGGCCCTCGTCCACGAGATGCTCTATCGGGACCCCTCGGTGTCGGCCGTCCCGATGGACAGCTACCTTCGGGAACTCGCCCAGGGCATCGTCTCGTCCTGGGCCGCGGACGCGAGGGTCTCCCTCGATTTCGAGATAGGCGCCCTCGCCTATCCCATCGATCGCGCCATTCCCGCGGGGCTCGTCGTCTCCGAGCTCGCGATGAACGCCTGCAAGTACGCCTTCAAGGGTCGAAGCACCGGACGCATATCCCTGTCCCTCGACCGCGAAAGCGATCGGGACATTCTCATCGTCGCGGACGACGGAGTCGGCATGCCGCAGAACCCACGCAGGGACAGCCTCGGCCTCGAACTCGTCCGGGTCCTCGTCGCCCAGCTCCACGGAAGCATCGCGAGGGTCGACGGGGCCGGCACCCTCTGGCGCGTCGAAATGCCGGCAGTCTGATCGCGGCGGGCCGCGCCAACCACCACGCCAACCACCACGCTGGCCACCACGCCAACCACCACGCCAATCACCGCGCTGGCCACCACGCCAATCACCGCGCTGGCCACCGCCGCCCGCCGCGCCCCGGGCTAGATCGTCTCCACCCGAATCATGTTCGTCGAGCCGTGCTTTGCGAGCGGAAGCCCGGCCACGATCACGACGCGCGAGCCCTTTTCAAGTTCCGTCGAGCGGAGGCCTTCGAGAATGAAGGCGACCGCCTCGTCGAGACGCGTGTAATTGGAAGAAACGAAAACCGGCCGCACACCCCAGTTCATCGAGAGCTGGTTGTAGACGACCCGGTCCCTCGTAAAGGCGAATATCGGCATGCGCGGCCTGAGCCGCGACAGGAGTCTCGCGGCCGCTCCCGTCTCGGTCAGGACAGCCAGCGCCTTCGCGCCGCACTGGTAGGCGGTCGAGAGGGCGTTGTAGGTCACGATCGCCTGAAGGTCGCCGCCCCGGATGTCCTGGGGAAGGGTCTCGTGGAAATGCTCGTAGTCGAACTCCGCCTCCACCGAACGGATGATGCGCCCCATCGTCTCGACCGTCTCCACCGGATAGTGGCCGATGGCCGTCTCGCCGGAGAGCATCACGGCGCTGGTCGAATCGAAGCAGGCGTTCGCCACATCGCTTGCCTCGGCGCGGGTCGGCATGGGGCTTTCGATCATCGACTCGAGCATCTGCGTCGCGGTGATGACGGGTTTGGCGGACAGGAAGCCGATGCGGATCAGCCGTTTCTGGGCGAGGGGCACGGTCTCAACCGAAACCTCGACGCCCATGTCGCCGCGCGCCACCATGATGCCGTCGGCGGCCTTGACGATGCCCTCGATGTTGGCGAGGCCCTTGGCGCTCTCGATCTTCGCAATTAGGAGAACCTGGGGATCGGCTCCCGAGGCCGTGCGCGAGCGGCCGACCAGGCGCCGGACCTCCTCGATGTCGGTGCCCTCTCGCACGAAGGAGAGGGCGATGTATTCGACCTCCTTCTCCACGGCGAACACGATGTCGCGCACATCCTTGTCGGAGAGGAAGGGAATGGGGTAGTCGACGCCCGGCAGCGTGAGATGGGCCTTGGGCCTGAGGGCGCCGGGATTGCCGATGCGCACGCCGATGCTGCCCTTGTCGCGGGCGACTACCTCGCCGGCGAAGTAGCCGTCCATCAGGAGGACGCGTTGACCGATCTCGCAGAGACTGTCGATCCGGGGAAGATTGGTGTAGACGCGCAGGGCTTCGGGCGAGACGAGATTCTCGATGCCGTCGGGACTCCGGCTTTCGATGATGAGGACGGTGCCGGCCTCGATGGCGATCGCCGTCGCGTAGCCGTACATGCGGATGGCCGGGCCCTTGATGTCGGCGAGAATGGCCGCCGGGACGCCGAGCTCCTCGCGGGCGGCCCGAATCGTGTCGATGGAACCGGTGGCTTCAGGCCCGCTCTTGTGCGAGAAATTGAGCCGGAAGACATTGACGCCCGCCTTGAGGAGGGCCCGCACCATCTCCGGGCTCTCGGTCGCCGGACCGAGAGTCGCGACGATCTTCGTGCGCTTGTCGAGGGAATTCATGGAATCGCTCCTTGGGAAGGGCCCAGTCGGGGACCACGCGCGGCGGGAAAAATCGCGGGCCATGACTTGGCCGGCCCGACCCCGCGCCGGGCAAGTCTAGCTCTTAATCGCGCTGAATGAAAAGCGGCGCTACCCGCCACTCCGAAGCCCGGCGACATCCGCCAGCGGCCGCCTCCGGCAGCCACCTCAGCGAGCGCGCCGACCTCAGGCCCAACGGCGGCTCTCAGAGCGCGCCTGAGGCCTCCAGCCTCGCCTGGGCCAAGACCCCCGCCCAGCGCGGTCCCACCCTGCCGACCCTCGTCGCGAGGACGGCCAGATCCTCAGATCCCGAGGCGAAGGCCAGACGCCGCATGGCCTGTTCGAGGGAGCCGGCGCCCAAAGGGCCGACACGGAGGGCGATCGAATTGGCTGCCTGCCTGATGCCTTCTCGCCTGTCCTCCCTCGCCGCCTGAGCCAAGGCCTTGAGAAGAGCCGGCAATTCCCTCTCGGCGAGGGCGAGGGTGGCTGCTCCCGCGGCCGGCCTGGCTGCCCAACGGCGCGAATAGAAACCGCTCGCCTCGGCCTCCCGTTCCACGACCCTCGACTCGACGGCCTGGAGGAGCCGGGTGATGTCGGCGGGCTTGGAAAAGACCTCGTCGAAATCCTTCGAGGAGTGGTGGACCTCTTCCGGCCCGAAGGCCGTGAGGGCGAGGAGGGGCATCTCGCGGTCGTAGCGATCGCCGGAATAGGATCGCAGCTTCCGGGCCAGTTCGATGCCGCTCATGCCCGGCATCTGGATATCGAGAATGGCCGCGTCGGGCGGGCTTTCCTCGAGAACCCTAAGCGCCTCGGCGCCGCTGCCGGCGACATCCACGCGATGGCCGGCGTTCGTAAGCAGTATGGCCATATATTCACGGTTGATGTCGTTGTCGTCGACGACCAGGAGGCGATAGACCCTTCCCCCGTCCACGGGACGCCCTGAGGCGCCGAGGGCCTCGACCTCCCCAACCGGCACGAGGATGGTGAAGCGGGACCCGGAGCCCTGCTCGCTCGAAAGCCGGATCTCGCCCCCCAGGGCCCTGATGATATTGCGCGCCAGCGAAAGGCCGATGCCGGCCCCCCCCGCCGTTTTCGAATAGGGAGCCGCGAGCTGCACGAAGGGGGCGAAGATCCGCGCCTGATCAGAGGCCGGAATGCCCGAACCCGTATCGGTGACCGAGAGCACGAGATGGGGGATGTTCCCGCTTTTCGATTCGATGCCGGCCTCGACGAGAACGCCGCCCTTGTCGGTAAAATTGACAGCATTGGAAAGAATCGCTCCGAGAGCCTGGGAAAGACGGTCGGGATCGGAGTAGAGCACCGCGTCGTCCAGCCGGCCGATCTCGAAGGTGAGACCCTTCGCCCCGGCCCTTTCCGCCCAGAAAGCCGTCACCTTTTTGACGAAGGACGCGAGGGGGAAGGAGAGCATGCGCATCGACGGGGGGCTCCCCTCGAAGCGGACAAAATCGAGGATGTCCCCGATCAGGTCGAGCAGATTCTCGGCATTGTAAATGACCGATTCGACTCGGGGCGCGGCCTGGGGAGTCTCCATCCCGATCAGCCGGGCGGCGGCCACAATGCTCGCCAGCGGCCCCTTGAGCTCGTGCCCCATCGAGGCGAGAAAGTCGCTCTTCGCCCGATCGGCGCGTTCGGCCTCCTCCTTGGCGCTGCGGAGGAGATCGGCCATCGCGCGCGTCTGGCTGATATCCTCGCAGACGATGATCGCGTGGCCGACCCCGCCCGAGGGCTCCCGCACGGGCGAGGCGTGCCAGGCCACCCAGAGCCGCTCGCCCGTGCCCATCTGCAGTTCCACTTCCTCGCGGGCGTCGAAGCCCTCGCGGACGAGGCTGGACAGTTCATCGAGCCTCGAGCGCTCGAGGGCGAAGAAGGGGAACAAGGGCGAACCGATGACTTCGATGGGTTCGCGAAGCACCATCCTGAGGAAAGCGGGATTGGCGTACTCGATGACGAATTCGGCGTCGACGATGACAATGCCGGCCGAGAGTTGATCGACGGCCTGGTAAAGCTTGCGGAGCATGTCCTCGGACTTCCGCCTGAGGGTGATGTCGCGAATTACGCCGACCGAGCCGATGAAGGAGCTCTCCTTGGTCCACTCGCCCGCCGCGGTCACCTCCCCGTAGGAAATGATCGAACCGATGAGATCGTCGCCCTTCGCGCTCTTCCTTTTTTTCAGCCTGAGTTCGAGGTTTTCGGTCTTGCGGGAAACCGTGCGTCGCTCGTTGAAAAGCTTGGGACTGAAGGCTGGCCCGGTCGTCGTCCCGCGAAACCAGCCGAGGACCCTGTCGCGATCGACGGCCGCAGCGTCATCCGGATCGAGGAGCACCGAAAAGTGCTGACCGGTGAGTTCTCCCGGATCCCAGCCGAGAAGCCGGATGGAATTGTTGACGAAGGTGAAGCGACCCGCATCGTCGAGTTCGTAGACAATGTCCGGCAGGGCGTGGACGAGGTCCTCGTAGCGACGCTCGAGTTGGCCGAAGGTTCCCGAAAACCTCTGCCAGAGGCCCGCCAGGACGCGGAAATAGGCGGCAAGTTTCTCTTCCCAGCCCTCGCCGCCCCGGAGAAAGCCGTCGAAAGCCCCCGAGCGAATCAGATCCGAAGCCTTTTCCTCCCCGTCGGCGTCCACCAGCGCCACGAGGATGTAGGTTCGGAGCGACCGATTGATCTCGAACCCGACGTCTGCCCACAGGTCGGCGTCGACGAGCACCAGATCGGCGTCGGCCGCGCGCACCTCCTCGTCGAGCCAGACAATCGAGCGCTCCGGTCCTTCGGCCTCTAGGTCTTCGGCAGCCGCCGCGGGCTCGCGGACTTCCAGCCCTGCATGGTGAAGAGCCGCGGCCACGCGCTTGAACTCGTCGGCATCGGGGAGATCGAGCAGAATGATGGAATGGTTCGTGTCGTTCACTCCCTCAATTCTGGACGCATTCGGGAAAAAGGCAAGCCTGCCCGCCGAAGTTTAACCGTCAGCCCGCGCAACCGCCCCTCATCGCCCCCTATTTGATCAGACCGAAGCGGGTAAAGGGCCAGAGCCTGAATAGGGCCGTTCCCTCGATAAACTGCCGGTCCAAGGGAAAGGGATCGAGCATCGAGAGGTAGGTGACCGGCTCGGGATCGGCCGGATCGAGGGCCCTCGGCTTTTGCACACCTTCTTTATAGCGGAAATCCAGCGAGTTATAACGATTGTCGCCCATCGCGAAGTACTGGGTCGGCCCGAGATAGCCGTCATTCGAGGGGAAGGCGGGGAAGTTGCGCGAATCCCAGGCGCTTCTGAGATACCAATCCAGCTTCCGGGCCTCGCTTTCGAGGCGATTCAGCGTCTGATCCGAACCGAAGGCCTCGATCGGCGCCGATTGCGCGAGCAGGGCGAAGACCCTGGCGCTTCGTGCGATCACGTTCGCCTTGATCTCCAGCGAAAGGGCCCTCGCGGCCCGATCGTAATCGTCGGCGGGAGGGGTGGCGGCCGCCGTCAGGGCGCCCTTCGCGTAGACGATGAAGGCCTCCCGCGTGGCCCTGTCCTTCGCCGCAGCGAGGGCCAGCGAGAAGGCGTCCACCGTCGATCCGGCCGCGGCCCAGGGGTTGCCGCCCTTGGCGGCCAGGGCGATGGCCTCATCCCTCGTGACGACGGCATTCGCCGGGGCCCGCGTGAGCTGCCTCGCCTCGAAGGCCGCGACGAGAGCCGGACCGATGCGCGCGAGCGAGGCTTCCGAAGAGGCCAGATCGGCATCGATCGACTTCGCCTCGGCCGCCGGATCGACGGCCTTGCGTTCATCGTCCATCGAGGTGAGGAAGGCCCGCGTCTGTTCATCGATGGGAATTACCTGGATCTTTTTCCTGAGCGCGTCCGATTCCTTCCACAAATCGACGTGGGCCCAAGGCTCGGCGACCTTGCGCCAAGCCGCGTCGGAGGCGCGCCTCACGTAAAGCTGATCGTCCACCATCATGAGGCGGTCGCCGGGCACGCCCGTCACGCGCTTGACCAGCGGATCGGCCTTGGGCGTGCCATCGGGCAGGGTCGCGTCGAGATTCACCGTCGTGAAGGTGATCATATAAACGAGCTGTGACAGATATTTCTTGAGATCGACCCCGTGATTTTCCTCGTAGCGCGGATTGGCGATCGTGATCACGTCACCCCGCTGGGGCAGGCGGAGAAAGGGAAGGCGCCACTCGGTGAGCGGGATCCGCGGCCCCGTGGCCAGCTTGAGCGTGAAGGGCCGGTCGCCCACGAGGAAAGCCGGTACCATCGACTCCGAGGGCACGACATAGAGCTGGAAGACGAAAATGTTGACGAGGAGGACCGCGATCGCGGCCCAGGCCAGGGCATCGACCCACTCCAGAAGAATGAATAGGAAGTTGCGCTTGTGCTTTTCGACCTGCCGCTCGCGCGATCGGCGCTTTCGCAGACCCTTGTCCTTGATTTCGTCCGCCCGAATCACCCCGATCGCGGCCAACGTCGCCGGCCTGGAGGCGAGCCAGAAGACGAAAATACCGAGAGCCGTCGACACGAGGGTGACGACGAATATCAGGTTGGCCCGTCCGTCACCGATAAGGCCGGCCTTTTGCCAGGACACCCGCGGAAGCGCCTGCACGAAATAGGACACCACGATCGAATAGCCGGTGAACTTCTTCCAAGCCAGCCAAAGACCCTTTTTCCCATTCCGATAAATGAAATGAGTGAAGGCCAGGTGGCCCGCCGCGATAGCGAGTGTCACGACGACGTACACGAGCCAGAGCACATCGAAGCGCGCGAAACCGGTGACGACGATCGAAAGCAGGAGGACCGCCACGAGGGCGAAGGCGGGAACGAGGGGTTTCCGCGCGAGGGGATCGGGTTTATCCATGACGCCGCCGAGTATCTTCGGCCCGCGGCCTCCGCGTCAAGGATGAGAACCCGCCGCCCCGAAGCCCTCCCTCCGTCGATTCCGGATCGGATTCAGCCGTTGAGGCCTTTGTAAATCCCTTTCAGTTGCCTGTAAATTCCTTTGAACACCTCGAAACGCCCGTCGTAGAGTTCCCGATTGTCGGCGAGTGGGGTGTAGGCGCGCCGGATCTCCACCAGGGAGGGGATGTCGGCGAAGGTGAGTTCCCCGAGCCCGACCGCGGCGATCCAGGCAGCCCCTCGCGCATTCGCGCAGACGGGTTCCGCCGCCTGTCTGATTTCGACGTTCAGGACATCGGCGAAGATCTGACACCAAAGGTCCGACTGGGCGCCTCCGCCGACGATGGCGATGCTCTCGGGTCTGCGGCCCATGAATCTGGCGACGGGGTCCAGGAGCCAGCGAGTGTTGAGTGCGATGCCCTCGAGGAAGGCCCTGATGATGTCCTCGCGCGTATTGCGCAGCGAGAGGTTGAACAAACCGGCCCTGACGGTGCTGTCGGAGACGGGAGCCCTCTCCCCCCAGATCCACGGCGTATAGACGAGGCCGTTCGCTCCCGCGGGCACGCGTGCGGTGATGCGGTCGAGGACCTTGAAGATGTCGGGGACTTCGAGATCGG
>JAJXVS010000183.1 GCA_021782015.1 bacterium
CTACGATCAGGTTCTCGCGAGCGCCACCGAGAACGCGGCCCTCACCGCACGCGAGCGCGCGGCCTCGGCGCGGGAGTTCCTCGCCTCGGGCATCCAGATCGCCCGCGACCTCTCGGCCTTCGCCTCGACCTATCCCTCCCTGCCCCTCGCGATCAGGCGCACCGTCCTCACCGAGGCGCCCAAGCCCCTGGTCGACGAGGCCAAGGGCATCCACGGTACCTGGTA
This sequence comes from bacterium, assembly GCA_021782015.1. Taxonomy (GTDB): domain Bacteria; phylum Spirochaetota; class Spirochaetia; order Treponematales; family Rectinemataceae; genus CAIJMU01. Next base: position 226 of record JAJXVS010000183.1, read on the forward strand.
CCTTTTCGAGCCCAATGTCGTCGATGGAAGGGACGCCCAGTTCAAGGGCAAGCCCGGCCACACGAACGCCGGAGTTCTCGCGCCCTACTGGACGATGGACGCGGGGAAGCCGGCCCTCGACTATTCCACCCTCGACGCCGACGGCAAGGTCGATACCTTCTACACCGAACCCAAACGCCTCAACGCCGACTATCTGACGGACGTCTATTCTTTCGAAGGCCTCCACGGCGAACAGGTCCAGGCAGTCTCCTTCTGCGTACCCATCCACGTCGACGGCCGTTTCGTCGGAGTCGCGGGGGTCGACTATTCCCTCGCGCCCATCCAGGCCTTCGCCTCCTCCCTCACCAAGGGCGACCGCTACGCCTTCATCGTGTCGGGAGACCACAAGATGGTGGCCTTCCCCCGCCAGGAGGAGGTGGGCAAGCCTATGGCCGAGGTCATCCCCGCCTCGATGAAGGGCCAGGATATCGCCGCGCGCATGGGGCGCGGCGAATCGATACGCTTCGTCGACAAATCCCCGGTGACTGGCAAGTCCACGCTTACGATCGGCGAGCCGATGGCGACCGGAACATCTCAAGCTAATTGGTACTTTTTTGTCGGAATTCCGTACGAGCAGATTCTCGCGCCGGTGCGGGCGGCCACGATCCGGAGCGCGGTCATGGGTCTCGGCGCCGTCCTCGCAATCGTGGTCCTCATCCTCCTCGTCGCGAAGTTTTCGCTCCGGCCCCTGTCCCGCCTCGACGAGGCCCTCCGCGACGTGGCCCAGGGCGAGGGCGACCTCCGCCGCCGACTCCAGGCGAACAGCGACGACGAACTCGGCCACGTCGCCGATTCCTTCAACCGCTTCGCCGAAAACCTCGCCGGGATGATCCGCAATCTCCAGGAAACCACGGAAGTCCTCTCGACCGAGGGCGAGGAGCTGGGGCGTGAGGTGGGCGTCGTACTCGACGAGGTGGGGCGAATTCGCGATTCGGCGAAGGTGGCCCGCGATCTCGCCGAAACGCAGAGCGCGGCCGCCGACCACACCACGACGGCGATGAACGCCATAAACGACGGTGTGGCGGGCCTGGGCGCCTCAATCGAGAGCCAGGCCGCGGGCGTGGCCCAGAGCTCGGCCTCGATCGAGGAAATGGTGGCCAATCTCGCGACCATGAAAGCATCCATCGACCATGTCGCGGAGGAGCTTGCGCGGCTCGTCACCTTCTCCGAGGAAGGGCGCCTCACGATCTCGGGCGCCAGCGAGGCTTCCACGGAGATCGCCAAACAATCGACACACCTCGCACAGACCAACTCCCTCATTTCCGCCATCGCCGCGCAGACAAATCTCCTCGCGATGAACGCCGCCATCGAGGCGGCCCATGCCGGCGACGCGGGAGCCGGTTTCGCGGTGGTCGCCGACGAAATCAGAAGCCTCGCCGAACAGAGCGGCAAGCAGGCCCGCGCCACGGGGGCTGAACTGTCGGGCATCCGCAAGTCGATCGAGAGGGTCGTCGGATCGCAGGCCGAGGCCGAGACCAAATTCAAGGCGATAATTGCGATGATCGGCAAGGTGAGCGACCTGGCGGAGGAGCTCCGTTCGGCCATGAACGAGCAGCGTGTGGGTTCCCGTCAGGTGCTCGAGGCGCTCTCCGACATCAGGGGCGAAACGGAAGTCGTGACCAGTGCCTCGGCGGGAATGCGCAGGTCCACGGCCGCCGTCCTCGAGGAAATGCACCTCCTCGCCTTCAACTCGGGCAAGATCCTCGAACTGGTCGCCGACATGTCGAAGGCGACGGAATCGATAGGCGGCATCGCCCAAAACGTCATGGCTTCCACCCAAAGGACGGGACAGAGGATAGACGAACTCCGGAAAGGAACGGCCCGATTCAGGGTCTAGCGGCTCCCGGCCCGGGAGGGGCGGCGGGGATGGCTCCGGGAGGGGAGAGCGGGCGCCATTCGCTCCAGGACACCTTCCCCGCGCGCACCGCGTCGCGAAGGCTCCTTTCCACGCGCGAGGGCGAGGAGCTGCCGGTTTTGACCTCGACGAAGACCACCTCTTCGACCTCCCCCCGCGAAGAACCGCGGAACACGATGAAGTCGACCGGCTTGCCGATGAAGCGCAGCTCCGTCGGATCCCAGGGAAATCCCGGCAGCCAGGGGGCGAGTTGCTCGGCCGCCAGCCCGCCGAGGACGGCCCGCGATCGACGCAGGGCATCCTGGCGCCCGTCCTCCAGAAGCGCGGGCAATTCCGATTCCGCCTCCGCTCGGCCCAGGGCTCGGCCGGCCCGGTAAAAGAGGTAGAGGAGGAGCGCGAGGACGACAAGAGCGAGCAGGGCCATGGCCAAAGGGAGGGTGTTCATCGGAGGGGATTTTACAGCGATAGGGCGGGTCCGATCGAGACCGGGGCACGAAATCCGCTTTGACAGGGAGGCCACCTGCCATATACTTGGCGAAGGCATGCGTTCCGCGGGACGAAGGAGAGGGCATGGCAAGAAGGCGATCGGTCCGTTCGAGAATACTGATCTCCTCTCTCCTGTCCTCCTTCCTGGCGATCGTCCTGTTCATCGGCGCGATCGCCGCTTTCAGGAGCGCCGATTTTTCCACCGCGATCCGCCTCAAGACCGAAAAGGTGGCCTCGCGCCTGGCCAAGAGCCTCGCCATTCCCCTCTGGTCCTACGATACGAAGACCTGCGACCAGATCATCAAGAGCGAGCTCGACGACCGCGACCTGGCGGCCATCTTTCTGCGCGAGAATACCGGCTCCCTGATTTCCGCCTTTGGTTGGTCGGGCGGCGACCTTGTCGCCTACACCGACGAGGCCCGGACAAGCGCGAAGATAAACCCATCCCTTCGCGCCAAGATTGTCGCCCCGGTTCTCTATCGCGAAAACAACATAGGCGAGGTCAGCGTCTATGCCACAGGCGCCGTCGGTTTCCGGGCCCTCGAGGCCTCCATCGCCGAACAGGCGATCATCGCCCTCCTCCTGGGAGCCCTTGTCGCCATCCTCGCCTTCCTCGCCGCCGACCGCCTCATCTCTAAGCGAGTGCTCAGACTTGGCGCGGAGATCGGGCGCTTTTCGGACCGCGACCTTTCGGCCCGCTCGCGGGACTCGGCGGACGACGAAATCGGAAAGCTCTCCTCGGCCTTCAACGCCATGGCCGACACGATCCAGGTCCATGCCCGGAGGCTCGAGGAGGCAGTCGCGACCCGGACGCGGGAACTGGCCGAGGCCAACGAAAGACTCGGCGCGACCAACGAACGCCTCACCGCAACCGTGGCCGAACTCAGCGCCGCGCGGGACGAGGTCGCGAACAGCAAGAGGATCGCCGCCCTCGGGCAACTGGTCGCAGGGATAGCCCACCAGCTGAACACGCCCCTGGCCGCCATTTCGTCGGCCAACCGTTTTCTCGCCGACGGCCTGAAGGGACAGATACTCGGCATCACCAAAGAACTCGCGGGAATCGACGAAATCGACGCGGCCATCCTCGAGGAGATGCTCGAGGAGAGCCTCGCGAGCGACGACGCGGTGGATTTCGCGATGCTGCGCGGCAAGCGGCGCGAACTCGCGGCCCTCTTTTCCGAGGCCGGTTTCGAGGACGGCGACGACCTCGCCCGGATCGTGATCGAAGCCAATCTCCATGGCCTCGGCTCCCGGCTGTTGGAGTTTCTCGGCACGAGGAAGATCCGGAAACTCCTCGCCATCGTCACCGCCGTCAACGACATCAAGAACGCGGGGCTCGTCATCGACACCGCGACCGAGCGGGCGGCCAACGTCGTGCGCGCCCTCAAAGCCTATATCGGCGAAGGCGCCGGCGAAACCAAGGCGAGCGTCACCCTCGCGACGAGCATGGAAAACGTCCTCGGCCTATTCCGCCATCTGACGGGGTCGGGCATCGCGCTCACGACGCGCTTCGACCGGTCGCTGCGCGTCCTCGGACGCCGCGAGCAGCTCGAGCTCGTCTGGATGAACCTCATCGACAACGCGGTGCAGGCCATGGCCGGCAAGGGACGGCTCGGCATCGACATCGAGCGTGAAGATTCCTTCGCAATTGTCAAGATTCGTGACACGGGCCGCGGGATCGACCCCGACAGGCGCGACAGGATCTTCGACGCCTTTCTGTCCGAAAAGGGGGAGACGGGAAGACTGGGCCTCGGACTTTCGACGGCCAGGCGCATAATCGAGGACCACGGCGGAAGCATCGGCTTCGAAAGCGAGGTCGGACGGACGGTCTTCCAGGTGGCGCTGCCCATCGAGGAGACGGCCGCGCCTGAGCCCGCCGCCCCGGCTTGAAGCAAGGTCGCGCCGGCTTGAGGCCCGGGCCTGCCAGCCGCCCCTCCCGGCGTGCCCCAGCATCCCCGGGCCTGCCGGCCGCCCTATCACCGCGCTCCCGCGAATCGTTATATTGCTTCCATGCCATTTCTTCCCGCCCTGCCAGGAGATCTGAAAGCCGGCGAGGGCCCCCTCGACTTCGTCTTCGTGACCGGCGACGCCTATGTCGACCACCCGGGCTTCGCGGCCGCCATCATCGGCCGCCTTCTGGAATCGCGGGGCTACCGCGTCGGTGTCCTTTCCAGGCCCGATCCGGATGACGCACGGGCCTTCCGCCTCCTCGGCAGGCCCAGGCTCGCCTTCCTCGTGTCGGCCGGCGCCCTCGACTCGATGGTGTCAAGCTATACCGCCAACAAAAAGCCCCGTTCCGAGGACGACTACGCCCCGGGCGGACAACCGGAACTCTGCCTTCGCGCCGACGGGACCATTGGCCCGGGAATCAAGGCACGCAGGAACGCCCGGCCCGACCGGGCCGTCATCGCCTACACCGCGCGCTGCCGCGAAGCCTTCGCGGGCGAGGGGACGGGAGGCGGCAAGGCCTCCGGAGGAGGGGTTCCTGTCATAATTGGTGGCATCGAGGCCTCGCTGCGCCGCTTCGCCCATTATGACTATTGGTCCGATACGGTTCGCAAGTCCATCCTCCTCGACTCGAAGGCTGATCTCCTCGTCTACGGCATGGGAGAACGGGCGATCATTGAAGCGGCGGGGCGCCTCGCCGCGCTCACCGCATCTCGCGCCGGGCCCCTCCGCTCTACCGAGGCCCGCGAAGCCCTGCGAGGCATTCGCGGAACCTCCTCCTGGCACGGCTCGCGCCCCGAGCTGGCGGCCACCGACTGTATCGAGTTGCCGTCCTGGGAGGAGGCCTCCACCGATCCGGCCGCCTTCAACGAATCCTTTCGCCAGGTCTGGCGCAACGCCGAGGCCCGGGGCGGCAAGCGCCTCGTCGAACGCACGGAAGGGCGCTATGTCGTGCAGGAGCCCCCGGCCCTTCCGCTCGGGGGGAGCGAGTTGGACGAATTGTACGAATTGTCCTATATGCGCGAGCCGCATCCGATGTACGAAGTCCTCACAGTTCCTGCCATCGCCGAGGTCCGTTTTTCCCTCGTCGCGAACCGGGGCTGCTTCGGCGCCTGCGCCTTTTGCGCCATCGCCTTGCATCAGGGTCGCACCGTCACCTCGCGGACCCTGCCGTCGCTCGTGCGCGAGACACAGGCCCTCGCGGCCGCCGAGGGATTCAAAGGCTACATCCACGACCTCGGCGGACCGACGGCGAATTTCTTCCGCCCCGCCTGCCCCAAGATGGAAAAAGCCGGAGCCTGCCCCGACCGCCGCTGTCTCACTCCCGAGCCCTGCCCCTCGGCGCGGCCCGATCACTCCGAGTGGATCGCCGCCCTTCGCGCCGTCCGGAAGGTGAGCGGCGTCAAGAAGGTATTCGTCCGCTCGGGCATCCGCTTCGACTGGCTCATGCTCGACACCGAACACGGCGATGAGGCCCTGGCCGAGATCGTCGCCCACCACGTGTCGGGGCAGCTCAAGGTCGCGCCCGAACACATCAGCGACAAGGTCCTCGACCTGATGGGAAAACCGCGGCGGGGAATTTACGAGGCCTTCGCCGCGCGTTACGCGAAACTCAATCGCGACGCGGGCCTCAAACAATACCTCGTGCCCTACTTCATCTCGTCGCACCCGGGTGCGGGTCTCGCCGAGGCGATCGAACTCGCCGAGTTCCTCCGCGACGAGGGATTCGTGCCGGACCAGGTGCAGGATTTCTACCCAACGCCGGGAACCCACGCCACGGCGATATACCATACCGGCATCGATCCGATGAGCGGCGAAACCATCCACGTGGCGCGGGGCGAAAGGGAGCGCGCGATGCAGCGAGCCCTCCTCCAGTTCCGCAAACCCGAGAACCGCGAACTCGTGCGCGAGGCCCTCAGGCTCGCAGGCAGGACCGACCTCATCGGGCGCGGCCCTAAGTGCCTCGTCCCCTGAAAGCGGCCACCACCCGCTGCCAGCCGCCGCAAAGGCGCGGACTCGAATCGGCGGCGCCGATTCTTTGACTCGCCCTGCACAGTGGGCTATTCTCACTTCATGAGAATCGAAATCGTCGGCCGTTGGGTCTGGATCACCGGGGCATCCTCAGGAATAGGGGCCGAGCTTGCCAAAGAAGCGGCCAGGGCGGGCGCCCGCCTCATCCTTTCGGGCCGCAACGGTGAAGCCCTTGCCGCGGTCGCGCGCGAATGCGAGGTCCTCTCGCGTTCGGCCAGCGGGGCTGCCGGTGCCAGTGAGGCTGGTGGGGCCGGCCGCGCCGGTGAGACTGGTGAGGCCGGTGGCCATGAATGCCTGGCCTTCGACCTTATGGACAAGGAGGCGAGGGCTGCGGCCGTTCGACAGGCCCTCGCGATATCAGGGGGCATCGCCCTCCTCGTCCTCAACGCCGGCATTTCCCAGCGCAGCCTTTTCGAGGAACTTTCGCCCGAGGCCTTCGACCGCATCATGGAGCTCGACTTCAAGGCCCCCGTCGACATCATCAGGCGTATGATTCCCTCCTGGGGGGGCGGCACAACCAGCGCCTCGGGCATTCTCGTCGTATCCAGCCTCGCCGGGCTCATCGGGGCCCCGCGGCGCAGCGCCTACGTCGCGGCCAAGCATGCTCTGACCGGCTTCTCCTCCGTGCTCCGCGGAGAACTCCTCGCGCGCCGCGTTTCCGTCACCACGGCCTTTCCCGCCTATGTCCGCACCGGCATCGCCAAAGCGGCCCTCGGCGCCGACGGAAGGCCTCGCGGCATCGACGACCCCGACATCGAAGGCGGCGCCGATCCGGCCAAGGTCGCCTCCCGTTTGCTGCGGGCCAGCCTCGCGTGCAAGGCCGAAGTGCGCGCCGCCTTTACCCTCGAATCCCGCTTCGCCCTCATCGCCACCCGCCACCTGCCCGGGCTTTACGCCCGATTGGCGGCCGCCCGGGTCAGGTCCCTGGGCACCAGAGAGTCTGAAAGATGAACATTCAATTATTGAGTTCGATCGGCGCCGAGGGCCTGTCGACCATTCTCCTCCTCATCGTCTTCGTCGTCGCGCGCAAGGCCGACACGAGCCGCTTCTCGGCCTATTGGATCGGCGGCTGGACCCTGTACGAGCTCCGCATCATCTTCGAGTTCTGCGACGCGATGTTGCCCGGCAGCCGGCTCCTGCCCGCGCTGATGCTCGGATTCGCCGGTGCCAGCGCCATCTATCTCCTCGCCGCGGCCCTGGCCCTCGCGACGAGAAGGTCGTATAGGAGCGCGGCCCTGGCGGCATCGCTTCTCTTGGGTGTCGGAGTCATGGTCGCGACCATGGCAGGCCTGTCCCGGGCCGATCTCACCCTCGTCGTCTTTTTCGTTCTTGGCCTCGCCCAGATCTATACCGGCATCGTCTTCATCGGCATCCACGCGAGGCTCCGTTCCATCGGCGCCCTCGTCGGCGGCATCGCCATGGTCTCCTGGGGTCTTCACAAATGG
>JAJXVS010000184.1 GCA_021782015.1 bacterium
GCGGCGCCAATGGCGGAGGCTACGGCATGATGGGCGGACGCGGCTGGTAAGGACCTTCGCGGCGAAGAAACCCGATCAGTGGCCTTCGCCGCGGGCCATTTTGACGCCGTGATCGAGCAGTGGAGCCAGCCAGGCCGTGCAGGAACGCGCGGCCTTTTCGCTGCCCGGGAAATTCACTACGTACTGGCCGCCGCGCATGCCGGCCTCGCCGCGCGAAAAGACCGCATGGGGCGTTTCTTCGAGGGAGCGCAGCCTGAGGAATTCGGCGATGCCGGGCATGGCCCGATCGCAGAATTCGCGGGTGGCCTCGGGCGTCACGTCGCGGGGGGCCGGACCCGTGCCCCCCGTGGTGAGAATCCAGTCGGCCCCGGGATGGCGGCCCAGGGCCGCCAGAATCTCGGCCTTCTCGTCGGGCACGAGGTCGCGCTCGATCTCGATGGTCGGGAGCAATTCGCGCAAGACGGTCTCGATGGCGGGTCCGGAGCGATCGGCGTAGACGCCTTTGGAGGCCCGGTCAGAGATGGTAATGACAGCTATCTTCACGACGGGCCTCCCCTCCGCGCACGACGCGGGCGAAAATGCCCTTGCGCGGCATGACGCAGTCGCCGACGAGCCTGCGGACCTCGCAATCCGTGTGGCATTCCTTGCCGATCTTGGACACTTCGAGGAGCACGCCCCCGATCTCCAGCCGAGTGCCCAGGGGCAGTTCGTGGAGGACGATGCCCCTAGTTGTGATGTTCTCGGCGAAATCCCCTGGGGAGAGGTGGTCGAGGCCGGCCTTTCCTCGGACGAAGGTAGGGCCTTCGGGCATCACGATGGTCGAAGGTCTGGCGTTGACGGCCAGGCCGGGGGAGCCCTCGGCCGAGGTCCCTGAGCCGAGGGCGACGGGCTCGACCGGCGCGGCGAGGCTGGCCCGGAGCTTCTGGTTGGCTTCCTCGATCTCCTCGGCGGCCAGGAGGGATACCTGCCTGTTCTCGATCAAGCCGGCGTGGGCATCGCCTTCCATGCCGAGTCCCTCGACGAACACGACTCGGTCCACCGCCTTTTTGCGCGTGCCGGTCTTCGCCGAAACGTTGAACGAAACCACTTCGAAAATGCCCTCGGTCGGCTGGTGATTCATCCTATCGCCTCCTTTGTCTTTTCAATTAGTATGATATCGCCGATCCTCATGGCCTTGTCCACGGCCTTGCACATGTCCCAGATCGCCAGGGCCGCCACCGAAACGGCGGTGAGCGCCTCCATCTCGATGCCGGTCTTGTCGGTGCAGAGGCTCGTCGCCTCGATGACAATGCCGTCGTCCTCGACGGAAAGCGCGATGTCCACCTGCTCGATCTCGACGTTGTGGCAGAGGGGTATGAGATCGCTCGTTTTCTTGGCGGCCATGATGCCCGCGATCCGGGCCACTGCCAGGACGTCGCCCTTGGCGAGGCCGTTTTCGCGCACGAGCGCGATCGTCGAGGGCGCGAGCGCAATGCGCCCCCTCGCCACGGCCCTCCTTCGCACGCGTGGTTTGGCCGAGACGTCCACCATGCGGGCCTTGCCCGTATCGTCGACATGCGTGAGCCTGTCGCCCATCCTCAGCCTCCTATCTGTCCGACTTCGAGGTCGTCGCAGGTATGTCCTCGCGCCGGCTTGAGCCGGGCGGCCTTCGCGATGCTGCCTTCGATGTCGCTGAAATCGACGGGCACCTCGATGTTGCCGTGGAGGCAGGGTCTGAGCCTCCCGTTGGCGAGGAGCCTGAGTCTGTCGCAATTGCCGCAGGCGGGCGGCCGGTCGTATTCGCCACCGTCCATCTTCTCGTCGCGCAGCGAGTAGCGTGCGATGAACTGGAAGTCGGCGCCGACGCGGCGCGCGTAGGCCCTGAGGGCGGCGAATTCCTCCTCTGTGGAATCTTCCATCGCGACGACATTGAGCTTGACCGGAAGGCCAGCGGCGAGGGCGGCATCGATGCCGGATAGGGCATCCTCCAGCTTGCCACCCCTCGTCAGCATCGCATAACGCGCGGCGTCAAGGGTGTCGAGGGACACGTTGACCGAGGCCAGGCCCCGGCCCTTGAGATCGGCGGCGAGGGGAGCCAGGAGGGTGCCGTTCGTCGTCATTGCGACGATCTTCACATCGGGCAGGGCGTGGAGCATCGAGACGAGCTCGGGCAGGCCCTTTCGCGCGAGGGGCTCGCCTCCGGTGAGGCGAACCTTGGCGAAGCCCAGGCGCGAGGCGACGCGGACGACCTCGGCGATTTGCTCGAAGGAAAGGATGTCCTCGTGCCGAAGGAGTTTCACGCCCTCGGCGGGCATGCAATAGACGCATCGCAGATTGCAGCGGTCGGTGACCGAGACCCTGAGATACTTGAGATCACGGCCGAAGGAGTCGAACATCGATCATCTCCCCTTTCTCGCGTCGCGCGACGCCAATTTCGAGGCGCACGAGCCCCTCGGCCTCCGCGAGGACCGAAAGCATCGAGGAACCATGGTAGTCGAGGGGCAGGACGAGCGTCGGGCCGCCCTCAGTTTCCCTCGCCAGCCTAACCGGCAGGTATTCGGCCCGGTCGGTGGCGCGCCGCGCGAGAGGGGTGCCGAGCGGAACCGAGACGACCGACGGCCTCCATTCGATGCCCATTCGGGCCGCCAGATGGGGGGCGATGAAAACTTCGAAATTGACGAAGGTCGACACGGGATTTCCCGGAAGGCCGAAGACCGCCTTGTCGTCCCGCTTGCCGAACCAGGTGGGTTTCCCGGGCCGCATTGCGATCTTGTGGAAGATACGATGGACGCCGAGGCCCTCGAGGGCGCGGGGCACATAGTCGAAATCGCCCATCGAAACGCCGCCGGAAAGGAGGACGACGTCGCATTCGCCCAGGGCTCGGGAAAGGGCGAGACGAAGGGCCTCCTCCTCGTCGCGGACGATCCCGTAGAAGAGCGCTCGGGCCCCGATCGATTCGACCTGGGCCGAGAGCTGGGGCCCGTTCGAATCGTAGATCGAGGCCTGACCGAGGGGATTGCCCGCCGCCTCGAGTTCGTCGCCGGTGGACAGTATACCGACGATCGGGCGCCTGGCCGCCTCAACCCGGGCGATGCCCGAGGAGGCGAGGTTGCCGATGTCGGCCGGCCCGAGCCTGCGCGGGCCGATGAGGGTCTGCCCCGCGCGGAGATTCTCGCCCCGCCTGATGATGTTGTCGGAGCTTTCGGGCCTCGTGAAGACGACGGTCGCGCCCGAGGGATCGACCATGTCGGTGTATTCGACGCGTTGGACGAAACCGGTGCCCGGCGGGAGGGGGGCGCCGGTCATCACGCGAAATACCTGGTCGGTAGGGCCTGTATCACCGCCGGCGCCGGCCGCGCTGCCCTCCGCCTTGATCGCTCCGCTGCCGGAGGTCAGGCTGGCTGCCCTGCCGGCTGCGATCGTCCCGGCAACCCTCCACTCTCGCCCCGCTTCCTCCACCCTCGGATCGTCAGGCTGAAGCCCAACCGCGAATCCGTCCATCGCCGATTTGTCGAAGGGGGGCTGGTCCATTGTGGCCACGACCGCCCGGGGAAGGTAGCGCCCGAGGGCCTCGGCAAGGGGGACCAATTCAGTGGCCCTCCCTCCCTCGGCCCCGAAGGCTTCCCTTCCCGCCTCGAGTACGAGGCGCAGGGCTTCGTCAGGGTGGAGTAGTTCGTCCTTCATGCATGTGCTCCCGAATCGTCGGCCAGGCGGCCGCCTTCCAGTCTGATGATGCGCGCGGCGAAACCCTCGACGAGGGACTTTTCGTGCGTCGCGATGAGAATCGTGGCACCCCTGGCCGCTTCTTCCTCCAGCACCTTCACGATCAGCCTAGCAGACACGGTGTCGGCGCTCGCGGTCGGCTCGTCGAGGAGGAAGACGTCGGCACCGGTGGCCAGGGCCCGGGCGAGGGCGACGCGCTGGGCCTCGCCGCCGGAGAGGGCGCGGTGACGCCTTCGCCCGAAACCCGCGAGGCCCACCCTGGCGAGGGCGGCCGCGACTCGTTCCTCGCGAGCCGCGCGGGACAGGCCCAATCTCGCGCAGCCAAAGCCGACGTTATACGCCACTGTCGCGGCGAACAGGAAGGGATGCTGATGAAGGTAGACGCTCCGTCGCCGGAGCGAGGCGGACCTCGAGGCAGGCTCGCCCTCGAACAGGATTTCGCCGGACCGGGGCACCGCGAGGGCATTCAACAGTTTGAGGAGGCTCGTCTTCCCCGAGCCGTTGGGACCGACGAGGGCCACTCGCTCTTTGGCGCCGATGTCGAGGGCCTCTATCGACAAGGCCGCAGCGCCCCTTCCTGCGCCCCTTCCTGCGCCTCGTCCCGCGCCTCGTCCCGCGCCGTAGGAAAACTCGAGGTCGCGCACCCGGAAGAGCGCCTCACCTGTCATTGCGCGGCCTCAGGATGTGGACGGTGAAATTGACGACGAGAGCGATCGCGAGAAGGGCGATGCCGAGGGAGATGGCGCGTTCAAACTCGCCCTTGGATGCATCGAGGGCGATGGCCGTCGTCATCGTCCTCGTGGAGAAGCGGATGTTGCCGCCGAGCATCATGGCCACGCCTACCTCGCCCGTGACGCGGCCGAAGGCGGCAACCACGGCGCCGGCGAAGACGGGCGCGCCTTCACGCAACACCGCCCCGGCCACGGCCAACCCGCGGCCGCCGAGGGTGCTCACCGTCTCGTCGAAGCGCGGGTCGACGCGGGACAGGCCGGCCCAGACGAGGGAGGCGACGATAGGTGTAGATAGGAGGATCTGGCCGATCACGACGGCCGAGGGGGTGTAGAGGAGGCCGAAAAAGCCCAGGGGCCCCGAGCGCGAGAGAAATCCGTAGACGAAAAGCCCGATCACGACCGTCGGCACGGCGGTGAGGGCCCCGATGACGGCGGAAATCGCGCGCCTGGGGCGGTCGTCGCCCTTGGCCAGCCAGAGGCCGAGGGCGAGGCCGGGCACAAGGGAAAAGACGGTCGAAAAGAAGGAAAAGCGGAGGCTCCGCCCGACGATGGCCCAGGTTTCCGCGTCACCCGACAACAATAACCCGAAAGCCTCGTTCATGCGGAAACCCAAACCATACTAACTATCACTTAAAGAGAAAGAAGCACTGACCGCCATTGACCTTGTAGCCGGCGATGAGGGACTGTCCCTCCGCTCCGGTAATCCAGTCGGCGAAGGCCTTGGCGCCCTCGATGTTGGTCGAGGGCCACTTGGCGGGATTGACGACGATGACGCCATAGGGATTCAAAAGGCCCTTGTCGCCCTGCGAGAGAATCTTGAGGCCCACCTTGTTCATCATAGCGAACCAGGTGCCTCGGTCGGAGATCGTGTAGCCGCCAACCTGGTCGGCCATCGTGATGTCCTGGGCCATGCCCTGTCCGATTTCGCGATACCAGGCGAGGCCTTTGGGGGCGAGGTTTGCGGCCTTCCAGAGGGCCTTCTCCTTGACGTCGGTACCCGAGTTGTCGCCTCGCGACACGAAGGGCGTGCCCGTCGCGTAGATGCGGGAAAAGGCGTCGCCGATGCCCGTCGAATGCGCGACGTCGGCCGGGTCGGAGGCCGGGCCGAGGAGGACGAAATCGTTATACATAACATCTTTTCGCTCGATGCCCCAACCCGCGGCCATGAACGCGTCCTCGAGGGAGCGGGCGTGCACGAGGACGACGTCGGCGTCGCCATTCTGCGCGAGTTTGAGCGCGGCCCCCGTGCCGACGGCGACGACCTCGACGCGATAGCCTGTTTCCTTTTCGAAGACCGGGAGGATGGCGTCGAGAAGGCCCGTCTGCTCGGTGCTCGTCGTCGTGGACATGCGGAGTCGCGGATTCTTGGGCGACTCGGCGAAGGCCGACTGGGCGACGAAAGTAGCGACGACGAGGACGGAGAGAATGAAAGCTGCGACACGTTTCATCTTGTATCCCCTTTCCTTGCGGCCGGAGCTGAGAGTCCGGCCGGTGCATGGGAGGCAAGGCCGTTTCCCGCCTTACCCTTGACGGAGCGTCGACGACGCTTCCGTCTCGATCGCCGACCATGGCCAGCGATCGCGCGAGGCGAGGGCGGCGACAGGACCTGACGATTCGGAGTGGGTGTACCGTACAACGCTGAGGGGCAGCGGTCAAGCGTGCGAGGCGGAAGGAACCAGGAGGGCGGCTTTCACCCGGCCCGCGGGCCAGCGATCGAAGCGGAAATCCCTCGCCGCCCGCAGGGCGGCGAGGATTGGAGCGGAGAGCGCGGTCGCGCCGCCCTCGGCATGGCCTCCAACGCGGATCCGGGCCATGCCGGGGGCGGCGCGAGGCCCCCTGATTCAAATCTGCCCCGCCTCTTGCCGGCTCGAGAGTTCACGCGTCGACAGGAGGCCGCAGGCCGCGAGGATGTCCTCGCCGCGGGAGGCGCGGATGGTCGCGGTGAAGCCCTTGCGTCCGAGCTCGTCGCGGAACCATTCGAGGCGTTGGCGCGAGGCGGGACGGAACGGGACGTCGGGGATGGCGTGGAAGGCGATGAGGTTGAAGCGGCAATTGACGCCGTTGAGAAGCCTCGCGATTTCGTTGATGTGGCGGCTCGAGTCGTTGAGCCCCTCAAATAGTATGTATTCAAATGATATTCGCCGCTGGCGCCCGAAGTCGAAACTTCTAATCATACCGATGAGTTCGGGTAACGCGTAGGCGGCCTCCACGGGCATGAGGGCACGGCGTTCGTCGTGGAAGGGCGAGTGAAGGCTCACGGCGAGGTGGCACTCGCTTTCGTCGAGGAAGCGCCGCAGCCCCGGAAGGACGCCGACGGTCGAAACGGTGATTCGCCTTGGGCTCCATGCGAAGCCCCAGGGCGCGCACAGGACGCGGAGGGTCGCGAGCACGTTGTCCAGGTTGTCGAAGGGCTCGCCCATGCCCATGTAGACGACATTGGTGAGGGAGGCGCTCTTGGGAATGCTCACAATTTGGTTGAGTATTTCCTGGACCGAGAGCTGGCCGTGGAAACCCATCCGGCCCGTGGAGCAGAAGAGGCAGCCCATCTTGCAGCCCACCTGCGACGAGACGCAGAGGGTGGCCCGGTCGCGGTCGGGGATGTAGGCCGCCTCGATGAATCGGGTTTGAGCCGTCGAGGAAGGCGGGGCGGATGTGGAGGCGGGGGGCGGCGCTGAGGCGGTGGCGGAGGGCGGCGCGAAGGTGGCGGCGGCGGGGGGCGGCGCGGAGTTGGGGGTGGTGGTGGTGGTGGCGGTGGCGGCGGCGGGGGGCGGCGCGAGGCGAGGCGCATTCGGCGGGATTCTCCCGACCTCCGTCGCGAAAAGGTACTTCTTGGTTCCATCGCGTGAGGTCGTCGCCTTGACCGGAGCGTGGGCGCCAGACACCACCAGGGCGGCGAGTCTCTCCCGTCCCCGCTTGGGCAGGTCGGTCATGGCCTCCGGATCGAAGATACGTTTCTCGTATACCCACTTCGCGATCTGTCGGGCAGCGAAGGGAGGAAGGCCCGATTCTTTGGCGAGGGTTTCGAAATTGGAAAGCTCCATGCCCAGAAGAGGGAGGGGCCCGGAGGAGGGAGCCTCGACCGCGGGGGCCTGGTCGATTGGAGGAAGGGCTGTCGCGGTGCGCGGCGGATTGGAATCGCTCATATTTAGAAGATACACTTTCGAGAGCGGGAGGGCATAGGGGATTGGCAGCGTCGCCAGGCCCGCGAGGCAACGGTGGGGGCATCGTTCGCGTGGCGACGGTGGGGCCGTCATTCGCGTGGCGACTGGGGGCGAGGCATGCCCGGGGTGAGAGTGGCGCCTTTCTCTTTCCCCGGCGCGGTGCTAGGATCGGGCGCTTTCGGGAGGATCGCCATGCGCGTGCCTGTGTTCTGCGGAAAGGATTGTGGAGGCGGGGCCTGTCCCATGATCGCCGATATCAAAGGTGGTCGCATCGAGGTGATTCGGCCCAATCCCCTCGCGGGAAAATGGATACTCCCCTGCTCCCGCGGCCTTGCCCTGGCGGATGAACACTACTCATCACTTCGGTTGCTGTCGCCCCTCGTGCGGCGCCATGGGCGCGGCAGGCATGGCGGTGGTTCGGGTGG
>JAJXVS010000185.1 GCA_021782015.1 bacterium
TTCGAGGGTTCCGAGGGTCGATCCGTCGGCCGCAGCGAGGGGCGGCACGACGGGAATTTCGGCCTCCGCGCAATCCGCGATCAGACGATGCTCTTCTAGGAGGGCCTCGAAGGTCCAGCGACCGGGGCGGTAGAATTTGACGACGAGGGCCTCGCCCTCCTCCGTCCTGAGCCCATAGACCCTATTGATATAGCTTGGATAGGCGAACACGGAGCCGTCGAGACGGAGGGCGTAGGTCTCTTCGACGGCCTCTATCGAAAGCGAGGGCGACAGGGCGTCGAAACCGGGGACAGGAGCCGCAGGGCTCACCGGAGATCCCTTTCGGCGAGTTCCTCCCATCGCCTGGTGTTCGTGGCTATGAGGAGCTCCAGCTCGCCGTGGCGCCTCGTCTCCGCAGCGTGGTCGCGACCCTTGAACGAGGCCGAAGCGAAAAGCTCTTCCAATGCGGATTTTTCGGCCTCGAGCCCGGAGATGAGATCGAGGAGGCCTTCGAACTCGCGCCGTTCCGCCCAGCTGAGGCGTGCCTCGCGCTTCCTGGATTCATCCCGCGTCGAGGCCTCGCCGTTGGACGGCCGGGGCGGCGGCTCCACGGAAGGGCTGTCGCTCTTTTCGCGCTTCGCCACCCAATCGCTCCAGCCGCCGGGGAAGGTGGCGAAACCGCCTCTTCCGTCGAGAACAACGAGGCTGTCCACCGTCCGGTCGAGAAAGGCCCGATCGTGCGAGACCACGAGCAGGGACCCGGCGAAATCGTCAAGCCAGTCTTCGAGAAGTTCGATCGTCGCGATGTCGAGGTCGTTGGTGGGTTCGTCGAGGAGGAGGACATTGGGGGCGTCGGCCAGAAGGCATACGAGCTGAAGGCGCCGGCGTTCGCCGCCGGAGAGCCGTGAAACCTGCATAGACTGGAAGGCTCGGGGAAAGCCGAAACGTTCGAGAAAATCCTCGGCCGATAGCGTCGATCCATCGCCCATTCTGATCCGCTCCGCCTTGTCGCGGACGATATCGATAAGGGCTGCCCCGCCGTCCATCGAGAGACCACGCTGGTCAAAAAGGCCGACCCGGAGAGTGTCGCCGCGCGAGACCCTGCCGCGGTCGGGCTCGAGGAGGCCGGCGGCCAGGGCGAGAAGGGTCGATTTGCCGGAACCGTTGGGGCCGATGGCGCCGACTCGCGAGCCGGGAAGAAAGTCCCAATTGAAATCGTTCAGGACGATCTTGGCGTCGAAGGCCTTGGCCGCCGCCTTGAATTCTATCCCCTTTTTCCCGAGACGGACGCCTATCGAGGCGAACTTCGCGCCCTCGGCCTCGCGTTCGAGTCCGGCGTTCTGCATGCCTCGGATGACGTCCTTGCGTCGCTCACTCTTCCCGGCACGAGCCCTCGCGCCCCGGGCGAGCCAGGCGAGCTCGATCTTGAGTTTGGCCAGGCGCCGGCTCTCGGCCTTTTCCAGCGCAGCCTCCCGCCCGGCCTTTCTCTCGAGCCAATCGGAATAATTGCCCGGATGAGCGAAGACCCTGCGTCGATCGATCTCGAGGATGCCCGTCGCCACGGCATCGATGAACCAGCGGTCGTGGGTGACGAAGAGCAGAGCGCCCTCCCGCGAGGACAGACGCCTTTCGAGCCAGGAGATGGACTCGACGTCGAGATGGTTGGTCGGTTCGTCGAGGATGAGAAGTTCCGATCGCGCGGCCAGGGCCCGGGCGATGGCGGCCTTCTTGGCCATGCCCCCCGAAAAACTCCCGATGTCCGCATCGGGATCGGCGAGCCCCAATTCCGCGCACAGCGCGATGTAGCGATTTTCCAGGCTGACCGGTCCATAGGCAGCGAGCTCCTCCTCAAGCGCGGAGGAAGGATGGCCGCCGGAAACCACCAATTGTCTGCGTTGTCTCGCGAGCGCAATTTCGGGCGCCTCGACGAGGTACAGAAAATCCATGAGGCTCGTGCCCGCCGGGGTCGGTGGCGACTGTTCGAGGCGGGAAATCGAGAGGCCTCGCTTGCGCGCGACGCGGCCCTGGTCCGGGACGAGGTCGCCGGCGACGAGTCGGAGCAGGCTCGTCTTGCCCGAGCCGTTCCTGCCGACGATGGCGATGCGCTCGCCTTCATCGATGCCCGCGGTGACATCCTCGAAGAGGAAGCCGTCTTTGAGGGCTAGACCGAGCCTGTCGAGAGCGACGAGATTCATGCGGCCATTCGCCCGATCGAAAATCGGACCACGGAACCGAAAACCCGCCGAGAGATATCGTACATCGTCATGCTTTTCCTTTTTGCCCACCAAGACCAGCGCCACGCGGCCTTTCGCACGGAATGCCAGATGCCCCGAAATGCCGCGCCGCCCGCTCCAAGATGCCGCGCCGCCCGCTCGGAAAGCAGCGGCTCGGCTCGGCTTATTCGCGGCTCAACGCCCCATGGTCGATCTGACCTTGGCGAGGGCTCGCCCCTCGATGGCCTCAGCCATCGAAATGAGTTCCTGGGCTTCCTTTTCGAGACGGGCGGCGAATTGCCTGTCCTTCACACCCGCGAGGTTGATCAGCACATTGAAAGCGGCTCCCACGGCGCCCGAGCGCGCCATGATGGCTCCCACTCCGGCATCGGAAACCGAATTCGCATTGCCCTTCTCGGCCGCCTCGGCGCAGAGCCGGGCCGCCTCCAGACAGGCCTTCGCCGAAGAGAGGGGCACCTCGGCCGCCCGCATGTTGGCGGCCTCCAGGGCCTTGTCGCGAGCGGCTTTTTCGGCCTCGGTGGCCTTCGGCAAGCGCATGGCCTCCAGAATGCCGTTGAAAGCCGCCGTATCCTCGTCGACGGCGTCGAGAAGACGCTCCTTCACGGATTGAGCCCGCACGGCGAGGGCGGAAAGCTCCTTCCAGTTCGCCTCGTAGCCCTTTTTGCCCACTGTGAGATTGCCGACCATGGCGGCGAGGGCGGCACCGAGACTTCCCGCCAGAGCCGCGACGGAACCGCCGCCGGGCGCCACCGAATCGTTGGATACTTCATCGACAAAATCGGCAGTCGTCATTGAAACGAGGGGGCGCGCTGGGCGACAGGCCCACTCCACCACCTTCTTGGCCGGATCGAAGGCGCCGACGGAATCGAGGCCCATGGAACGGATTGCGGTTTCGACGAGTTCAAGACTGCTGGCTCCCTCACTCTTCCCCACCTTGGCCCGAAAATGCCGGCCGGCAGCCAGAAGCGGCTCAAGCGGGATGAGTCCCACGAGCTCGGAACCGGTGACCAACATGCCGAGTTTTTCCGCCTCGGCCTTGACGGTCTCGAAGACGACATGGAAGGGCGTCGTATGATAGTCAAGAAGATTGATCGAAACCTGGGCGAGTCGGTAGCTGTCGATGTACCAACCGATGGCCCTCACTTCTTTAAGGAGGCCCGGCACCTTAACCGTGTTCCCGGCACTATCCTTCAGTGTCGCCCCGCCTCCGTCCTTCGCCGCCCTTCCGCCTTCGCGGACGGTGAGCGCGACTTCGTTGGCGAGTCTCTTGTCCTTCGTGTTGAGGTTGACATTGTACGCGATGAGAAACTCACGAGCCCCGGTGACCGTCGCGCCCCATCGCGGCACGAATTCCGCGGGTCCGAAGTCGGGCTTCCACTCGCCCTTTGGGAGTTTGTCGGGGAGAGCCTCGTACTCGCCGGCGCGGATATCGGCGAGGCTGCGGCGCTCGGGCCGGGTGGCCGATTTTTCATAGAGATAGACCGGAACGCCGAGATCACGGGCGAGGGCCTCGCCGAAGCGCCTCGACAAGGCGACGCAGTCTTCCATCGTAACTCCGGATACGGGCACGAAGGGGCAGACGTCCAGAGAGCCCATACGCGGATGGGCGCCGGAATGCTGGCTCATGTCAATGGCAGCCCAGGCGGCCTTGGCGGCGAGGAGGGCGGCGACGAGGACGGGTTCAGGTTCGCCGACGAAGGTGTAGACCGTGCGATTGGTGTCGGCCCCGGGGTCCACATCGAGCAGCGAAACGCCCGGCACCGAGCGGATTGCCTGCGCTATCGCCTCAATTTTCGTCCTGTCCCGTCCCTCGGAGAAATTGGGGACGCATTCAACCATTTTCCGGTCGCTCATTCCAGCTCCTTGCAATTGTCATGATCAGGCCTTCGGTTTCCTCGATCTCGGAGGCCGGGGCGGGGTCTTGCCGAAGGCTCCGTGCGGCGCCTCCTTCGGGCCGGGCTTTTCCGGCCTCGCAGCCCTGTCCTTCGGAGCCCGGAATCCACTTCCGCCCCTGGCGTATCCCGCCCGTGATTTGGCCGGTCCCTCGCCCCTTTGGGTCGCGAGCCGCACGGGCGGCAATCCTCCCGAGCCCTGGGCGGCCCGTATCACCTTTTCCGCGGCGTCGAAGGGGACGGTCAGAAAGGAAAAATTCTCGTACACTTCGATGCCGCCGACGAGACGGTCGGGCAGCCCCGAAAGACGCTTGACGAGGCTGGCGAGACTTCTCGGCGTGGCTCCGTCGCGTTTGCCGACACCGACGAAGAGGCGGGAGGTCGCGGCGGCGTCGACGGAGGTCTCCGCGATTTCGCGATACCGAGCCGGGTCGAGCTCGGGGCCGAAGGCCTCGAAAAGGGCGGCGGCCAGGGCGTCGCGCGCGGGGAGTCGGGCGATCAGCTCGTCGGCGAATTCCTTCCAGGGCCCCTGATCATCGCGATCCGCCTTTCCCCCGGCCTCGGCCTCCTCCGACGCGGACAGACGTTCGGCACGGGCAAGGAGGCGGCCGCGGAGTCGTTCCTTGCGGGTGGCGATCAGCTCGGCCACCGAGGGAACCTTGCCCTTCTTGAGCGAGGTCCCGCCGACCTTCTTGATCCGGAAGAGCTTGCGGTACTCGTCCGGCGTGACGAAGGTGACCGCGGTGCCGGCGTTGCCCGCACGGCCGGTACGACCCACCCTGTGGACATAGGACTCCGAGTCGTGGGGAAGGGACCAATTGATAACATGACTGAGTCTGTCGATGTCGATGCCGCGGGCCGCTACGTCGGTGGCGACGAGGACCCGGAGCCTGCGGTCGCGGAACCTCGCGAGGGTGCGCTCGCGACGGTCCTGGCTGATGTCGCCGTGAAGGACATCCGACTCGTAGCCCTTGGCCTCGAGCTCGCCTGCGACCCGGTCGGCCTCGATCTTGGTCGCCGTGAACACGATTCCGAAGAATTCCTCCTCGGCATCGATGATGCGGCAGAGGGCCTCGATGCGGTCCTGCTCCCGCACTTCCATCCAAACCTGTTCGGCGAGCTCGGTGGCGACCGCCTCGGTGAAATCCTCGATGACCTCGTGGTCCTTGAGATGCCGTTTGGCGATCCGGTGCACGCCATCGGGCATCGTCGCGGAAAAGAGGACAGTCCTCTTGCCTTCGGGCGACTTCGACATGACAGTCTCGATATCCTCGATGAATCCCATGTCGAGCATCTCGTCAGCCTCGTCGAGCACGAGGAACTCGAGGTTGGAGAGGTCGATGCTGCCCCGCTCCATGTGGTCGAGTACGCGGCCCGGAGTGCCCACGACTATCTCGACTCCGGCTGACAGTCGGCGAAACTGCTCGCCATACGAGGCCCCGCCGTAGATGGCGGCGATACGCGGCCGGGCCGCGCTCCGCAGCGAGGTAATCTCGGCGGCCACCTGGATCGCGAGCTCCCTCGTCGGCACGAGGACGAGGGCGAGTATTCCCTTGCCCTCTGACTTCGCCAGGATTTGCAGCAATGGTATGCCGAAGGCCGCGGTCTTGCCTGTGCCCGTGCGGGCCCGCGCGATGAGATCGCCTCCGGGTACGAGCATCCGCGGAATGGCGAGACGCTGGATGGGTGTGGGCTCCTCGAAGCCCTTCTTCTTCACCGCGGCCAGGACTGCCGGGTCGAGGCCGAAGGACTCAAAACCGCTTGTGTCACTCATAGTGTCAGTGTAGGTCTTTTGGGGCTCCTTCAACAATGGGCCCGGCGGCCGGGATTTCTCCCGGCGCACGGGATTTCTCCCGACACCCCCATCGGCGCTCAGGGCCCGAACAGGGATTCCCCCGCGCCGCGGCCTGCGGGGGCTTGTCGCGATCCGCCGTCGGCCCGCCGGCTCCCGCCCTGCTGATCGGGAGCCGCAGGCTCGGCCTGCACCCGAGTCCGCGACCCGCCCTCAGGCGCCTCGTCGACAGCCCGGGGTCGCGATAGGGCCGGTTCGCGGACCAGTCCTTCGATCACCTCGAGGAACTCCTCGAGAGTCTCGAATTTGCGATAGACCGAGGCGAATCGGACGTAGGCGACCTTGTCGAGGGAGTAGAGTCTCGCAAGCACCATTTCGCCCAGCTCGACCGTCGTGATTTCATTGACGGTCTTGCCGCGCATCGCCGCTTCGTCCTCGATTTCGTTGACGAGGTTTTCGATGGACAACTGGGAAATCGGCCGCTTCTCGAGGGCTCGAGCCACGCCTTTTTCGAGCTTGGAGCGCTCGAAAGGCTCGCGCCTCCCATCGCGTTTCACCACCATCAGGGGCTTTTCCTCGATTCGTTCATAGCTCGTAAAGCGAAAGCCGCAGGATAGACATTCCCTCCTCCGACGAATCGCTTCGCCGTTCGCGAGGGTGCGGGAATCGACGACCTTATCGTCGTCGCTGCCGCAATGGGGACAGCGCATCGAATATCCTCCTGGGTTGAACCTTGCCCTCGGGATGGCAGTATCGGGCGATCGTCATGAAGAAGCGTCGAATCGCCCGATGCGCCTCGAAGGGAGGCCGTAAAAGGCGGATCGAAGGGGTCGTGCCCTTGCCTTCTCCGACGGTTTGGTTACACTACACCATCCATGGGATTCCGATCGACCCTCATCCACCTTCATTCCATGGTCCTGGACTTCATCCGGCGGCGCATTCAACATCGCCGAAGTGGTCGATACCCCCGGTTTTCAAGGAGTTGATCGATGTCCTCGCTCGTGCGATGCAGGTCCTGCGGTTATATCACGGAAGCGGCGGCCCTCCATGAGGCATGCCCGGCCTGCGGCGTCGCCGCCCGGCAGGTCGAGCCCCACGATGACAGGGTCCAGGACAAGCGAAGACGCTTGATCGACCTCCACATCCACACTGCCATCGTCCACGCCCCCCAGGCCTTTTCCTTCGGGCTCTTCGTGCTCGCCTTCTTCATCGGTTTTTCATCCGATGGTTTCAGAACACTGGTCACCGACACCGCACGAAGCCTGGGTGTCGCGCTTCCTTTCACCGTCTTTGCCGCTTTCCTGTCGGGACGGGGCGATGCAAAACTGCGCTTCAACAAAACAGCGACTCCCATTCTCCTCAAGAAGAAACGATATGCTTCTTTGTTCTTCGTGTTTTCCCTCCTCGTCGCCTGGATGGCCCTGATGTCGCCGCTCGATACCATGCTCACCGTCGCGATCTTCGGCCTGCTTTCGGCCGCCGGCCTCGGATGCGGCACAGTCCTCGGCATTCTCGGCACGCCCCTCCTCCTCGCGGAAAGTCCCGACTGAGCCGCGCCGGCAGGCCGCGTGCCGGGACTTCGATCGGCAGGCGGGGCGTTGACCTTGCTCCGAGGCTCCGGGTTACTATCCTTTCCATGTACAAGGGGATCATTTTCGACCTCGATGGAACGCTGGTGGATAGCCTCGACGACCTGACCTCCTCGCTCAACGTCGCGATGGCGAAGGCCGGCTTGGCCCCGCGCAGTCGTGACGAAGTCCGGCTCATGATCGGCAATGGGATGACCCTCCTTGTCCGACGCGCGATCCAAGGCCATGCCGGCTCGACCGAGATGGCCGATCGGGTCAAGGAATCCCTCGAAGCCGACTACAACCTCCATTGCATCGACAGGACCCGGCCCTATGCCGGAATTGACGGGTTGCTGGCCCAGCTCCGGCGTGCGGGAACCCGAATCGCCGTCCTCTCGAACAAGCCCGACGCCTTTGCAGCCTCGATCGTCGCAGCTCTCTTTCCCGAACGACCCTTTGCCCTCGTTCGCGGTCAGCTCCCCGGAGGGCCGACCAAACCCGATCCGCGGGCGGCTCTC
>JAJXVS010000186.1 GCA_021782015.1 bacterium
GCGACTTATGCTTCCCGACTTTTCGGCGCCTTTCACGCCCTCGCGCCGAGGGACGACGAGGCCTCTCTCCTCGCCCGATATCCGGCCATTGCCGACGCGAAGGCAGCGGTCGAGGAAAAAGCGGCGGCCGACTTTGCAGCCGGCCGCCTTCTTTCCTTCGAACAGGCTCTATCATGGGCCGCCGGGCGCGAGGTGGATTAGGGCCGGATGTTCCCTCTCTCCTCGCGCAGGGGAAAGACGATGGTCTATTTGCCCTTTTTCACAGGCATCGCGCCCATCGCATCCCGGTAAATTTTCCAACTGCCGTCGTCCTGCAAGCGGAATACGGTCGTGAACCAGCCATTTGTGACAGTTCCCGCCTGAGAGCTCTTGAGCGTATCGAGGCTCGTATAGGTGCCTCGCGCCATGGCGATCTGGCCGAAGCCTTCCACTTGATCGATGCTTATGGTCATGGCCCGCGAATTGAAGAGCGCGAATTTCCCAACCACGAAAGCCCTGATCGCCTCTTTCCCGAGGATAGGTGGCGCATCTGGCAGCATTTTGACCCCGTTTTCATCCCAGAGCGATGCGAAGAGTACTGGATCGAGATTCTTCAGGGACCTTGCATAGAGGCTGAAAGCCGAGGTGATGGCTTCGTTCAGGGCAATGGTCGCGCTGTCGAGCTCGATCGGGACTGCCCAGATGTCGGCGCCGCCCAGGCCTCCTTGCCTCGTCGAGGTGAAGTAGAGGGTCTTTCCGTCATGGGAAATGCTCGAGGCCCAGTGGGTCGACAGCGATTGGCCGAGGTCGAGGGGCGGTCCCCAGGGAGCCGACAGCGAGGCACGCCGCGAGACCATCAGGTCACCCGCCTCGGCAGCCATCCCGGGAGGAGTGTAGTCGAAGAAGAGGGTGAGGCCGTCGGCGGAAATGGTCGGGCAATGTTCAATTCCGTCCTTGTTGAGCGTGGGGCCCAGCCATTCTGGGGCCTGCCAGGGCGCCGATTTCGAATCGCGGCGCGCCACCCACAGGTCCGCGGCGCCGACGCCGCCCGGCCGGTAGGAGTCGATAATCAGTTCGAGCCCATTGGCGGAGATGACCGGCGTGATCTCGTCCTCGGCGCTGTTGACCGTGGGCCCGAGATTCACCGGGGCTGTCCAGGGCTCGTGCCTCGAGGCCCGCGTGGTCACCCAAATGTCCGTCTTGCCTACGCCGCCGGGGCGCGGCGCGGAAAAGTCGGAGAAGTAGAGTTCCAATCCGTCCGACGACACCGTCGGGGCGGCCTCGGCGTAGGAGCTGTTGACGACGGGGCCGAGGTTAACCGCCTTTCCCCAGGCCTGGTTCGTCGATTCCCTGGTGGAAACCCAGATGTCCAGGCCTCCGAAGCCTCCGGGCCGGGCCGAATGGAAGTAGAGTTCGAGTTCGTCGGCCGTGACGCTCGGCGAACCGTCGGGCCCGGCCGAATTCACGTTCGGCCCCAGGTTGACGGGGATGCCGAAGCGCGCCTGCGCCGTGCCAAAGGCGGCCGCGACCACGATGATCGCGATCGAGACGACAATCCTGTTTGCCTTCTTTCCCCACATGATCTTCCTCCTTTTGGAATGGGCCGGGTGGTCAGTCCCTCGGCAGGTTCTTGAGTCCCATGTTCCTGATTTGTACTACATGGTACAAATCATGATGGCACATCGTCTCCAACGCCTCGGCGACCGTGCACTGCCAGGCGGCGATCGAGTCGCCGAGCTTCGAGGCGGGCATGGCGGCGAGGGTCTCGATATAGGCGGCGTGGGCCTTCTCGAGCAAGGCGAGGAGTTCCTTCCAGGCCGATTCGTCCTGCTTGGCCGGGAGGGCGGGCCAGTCGGCCTGCTCGAAGGGATAGAGCTCGGGCCGCGGAGAGCCGCCCATGATCGGCAGCATCGCCCATTTGTGATAGAGAACGTGGAGGGCGATGCCCCACACCGAGTAGCCTTCGTAGGTCGCCGTGCTCCGGACCGTATCGAGGGGCAGACCCTTCACGTAGGGGAGGAAGGCCTTGCCCATGAGCGACCTCCCGTCCCATTCGGTCTTCGTAATTCTGAGCAATGTTTCGATGCTCTTGTCCATTTCCATACCTCCCGGGCCTTCCGGCCCTATCCTTGGTTTTCGCCCCTGAGCAGGGCGTAGCGACAAGCGTCGAGCCGGCGGTCGAGGGCCGGCGAATACCATGCCTGCCTGAGAACCCCCTCCTTGCGATAGCCGGCTTTTTCCGCCACGCGCAGAGAGGCGAGGTTCTCGGAGGCGATGGTCAATTCGAGCCGGTGGACCGGCAGGGTTGTGAAGAGATGCGCGGAGAGGAGGCCGAGGGCGGCGGTGGCGTGGCCACGGTTGCGCATCGCGGTCTCGAACACGAAATAGGCGAGTTCGCGCGAATCCATGAAGGGATGGTTGCGGAAATGGAAGATCCAGCCGACCATCCTTCCTTCGAGGTCTTCGATGATCAGGCGGCCGTCGCGTTCCGACCAGAAACCGTCGGCGGCGAAACGCGCCTTCAGTTCCTGGACACTTTCGAAGTCGCCCGGATAGTAGGGCCCCGTCGCGCCCGAGGCGAGGCAGGTCGCCAGACCCGCCAGATCCCCTTCGCGGAGGAGCCTGAGCCTGGTGTCGCCTGATTCGAGCATCGGCACTTCCCTCCACGCATCAAGTCTGCCGCCTTGCGTTGCAGAATCGTTGCAGGAAGCCGGGCCTCGACCGGCTCAGTCCGGGACTATGCTCGACAGATCCTCGTAGCCCATGGAAAGACCGCGTCGCCACTGGGGGCTGTTGCGCGAGGCGCACTCGGCCAGTGTCGCGCGCACCGTCGTCCTCCCTTCCGGGGCGCCGATCGAATCGAAGGAAATGGCGAGGGTCCTGATTCCGAGTTCCCCGCTGATCGAAGCAAAGGCGCCGAGGCGGAAATCGGCGGCTTCTCGATCGCCTGCCATCGAAGCGACCAGCCCGAGTTCTCCGAGCACGAAGGCCGCGTCGCTTCGGGCTCCGAGCAGCACGAATCGCCCGAGGGCGTCCTCAAGACGGGCCCGTCCGCGTTCGAAGGCGCCCTCGGCCGCATCGTTCATGCCATAGCCTTCGAGGGTCCAGGCCACCATCCAGCCGTCCTCGAGTCGGGTGAAGTCCTTGAGCGCCCGTTCGAAATGAGGCAGGGCTTCCGTAGGACTGCCCCGTTCACGGAGGAGATCGCCGAGGCTCTCGTGGGCATGGGCCAGGATCCATGGATCATCTGCGAGCCTGGCCAACCTGATGGCCTCCTCTAGACCCTCGAGCTGCTCGTCGCTTCCGGGTTTCCCCCCCGTCGTCCCATGGCCCCACACGAGGGTCAGGGCCAGCAATCCCGGGTCGCCGAGGCCCCTGGCCAATTCGATGGCCCCTGCGCTCCTCAGGTTGCCGCCGCTTTGATTGCCGAGCCAGCGCTCGACAACACCAAGGTCGGCGAGGCATCGCGCCGTTTCGGCCGCCTTGCCGAAGGGCTCAAGCAGCGAGAGGGCCTCGAGATAGCGCGCGTGGGCCTCGTGCCAGGAACCCTGGGTGAATCGCAGCCAGCCCAGGGCTCGAAGACAGGCACCCCTCAGGCCCGCGAGGCCTTCGGAAGACGCCTCTGCCCCCGCATCGCGCGAGAGGGCGAACTCCAGGGCCGCTATTCCGAAAGCGAAGCGCCCGGAACGGAACCAGGCCCATTCCAGGGCCCTGCAGAGGCGATAGGCCTCTTCGATGCGGCCCCGGCGCGCGAAGCGCTCGACGCTCGCCTCGAAATTGCCGAGCTCCGCGCCGAGAAGGTGAAGGACGGCAACCTGCTCCGGGCCGCGCAGGCCGGCCGAGGTTTGCTCGGCCCTCTCCAAATAGAACTCGGCACAGCGATCGCGGAGACCTTCCTTCGAAGCGAGCTCCTCCAGACGTTCCTCCGCATGGTCGCGGATCGTCTGGAAATACGAGAACCTGGCACGGGCGCCTTCGGTATTCCTCCGTAGCAGGGAGGCTTCGACGAGGAGCTCCAGCCCCTTGAGAACGCTGGGCTTTTCTTCGGCAGCCTCGCCCTGCGGACCCGGCGCATTGCCAAGAATCGCCTCGGCTGCCTCGGCATCGAAGTCGCCGACAAAGACCGCGAGGCCGGCGTAGAGGAGCCGGAGATAGGGAGAGAGCAATTCATGGCTCCAGTCCAGCACTGCGCCCAGGCTTCGGTGACGATCAGCCGCTGCCTGCCGGGGAACCTCGAACTCGCGTACGCGGCCATCAACGATGCCGCGGCCCACCGCGGGTGCGCGGCCATCCGCCATGGCGATGTCGAAATGCCGTTCCAGTCGACGCAGCAATTCCTCGGGGCCGAAAAGCGCCATATGGGCCGATCCGAGTTCGAGGGCGAGGGGGATTCCATCGAGTCGCGCGCAGAGCCGGGCGCAGACGGCCAGCGTGTCGGCCTCGGCCCTGAAAGCCGGATTGACCCTTCGCGTCCCGCGGAGGAAGAGCTCCAAGGCCGGCCATGCCGCCACATCGTCGATGGCGAGGCAGGCTGCGGGCGGCGGAAAGCGGAGCGGCTCGATCGAATGCACGCGCTCGCCTGGCACATGGAGCTCCCTCCGGCTGGTCGCCAGGATCACGAGCCTGGCGCAGAAGCCCAGGAGCGAGGAGAGCCATTCGCCCGATCCGGGCAATTGTTCGAGATTGTCGGCCACGAGGAGGGTTTTCGCGGCGCCGATGCGGGCGGCGAGCAAGGCGGTCATTGCCTCCGGGCCTTCACCGATTTCCCTCATGCCCAGGGCGGCAGCGACGCGGAATGGCAAACGGTCGATTTCGCGCTCCGCGGACAGATCGATGAAAAAGGCTCCGCCCGTGAAGGCTTTGCCCTCGGCTTCGACAAGCGCGAGGGCCAGGGTCGTCTTGCCGATTCCGCCGGGGCCCGTCAGGCAGTGGAGACGGGGAGTCGGTTCCCGCAAGGCCTTCGCCAGAATCGCCAGATCCCCTTCGCGTCCCAGGAGGTCGGGAAGCCTGACGGGAGGCGATCCGGTTTCGCTACGCGACAGCGCGGCTTCCCGACGGGGCGAGGCTGGAGCCGAACTCCCCCGGGCGCAACCTTCCAGGAGGGCCCGGGTCGATGCCGCGGGAAGGCGGCCGAGCTCCTTCCCCGCCGTCTCGGTCCAAGCCTCATAACAATCCCTGGCGCGACTCGCGAGCCCGAGGTGGAGAAGCAATTCTATTTGGGTCCTTCGGGCCTCCTCGGCGTAGGGCTCCGTCTCGATCCATCGCTCCGCGATTCTCGCCGCCTCGTCGATCCGCCCCTCGACCCGGTAGGCCGCGATCAGGCGACGGAGGAGGGGCGCGTAGATTTCCTTGAGCCTCGTGGACCAGCGGAATTGCCAATCGTCGAAATCGGGGCAGTCCGTCAGGCTGAAGCCCGCCATGAAGGGGCCCCTGGTCGCCCCGACTGCCGCCTCGAGCCGCACGAGGCAGGGCGGGCACAGGACGCCATCGGGCCCGTGGGCGCAGGGCCTTACGCCGGCTTGGAGGTCGTCGACATCGAGGCGAAGCCTTCCGCAAACGAGGCCGATACGATCCTGGATCGAATCCAGGGCCCCATCGCCGAGGGACCTGCCGAGTTCGAACAGCGAAGAACGAAGATTGCCCCTGGCCCTCGCCTGGTCGCATTCCGGCCAGAAGAGGGCCGCCAGGCTGTCTCTCGCGTGAACACCCTTCTCAAGGGCGAGATAGGCGAGAAGGGCCAGGGACTTCCGGCGGGCGAAGAGTAGAGGGCCTCCAACGCCGCGAAGTTCGGGAGGGCCGAGGAGTCGTAGCATCAAGGATGTACCTGGCACCGCCTCGCTCACTTTTGGTTCTTTTTCCCTTTCGTCACAAGTATTGCGAAGATTCCGCGATCCTGCAACGCGGCGGCAGGTGCCGTCGTCGTTGCCCCGTCGGTGTGTGCCGTCGACGACGGGCGCCATCGTGGGCAGGCGCCATCGGGGCTTCAATCTTTTTGAAAAATATCGACCAGGACCTTGACCTGGAGTTGACTCCAGGTCGTAGCTTCATTGTCGAGGAGACTAAAATGAAACGACGCAGGCTCGGCAGGGCCGACTTTGAGGTATCAGCGATCGGCCTGGGCTGCATGTCCATGACGGCGGGGGTTTACGGGTCCCAGACGGAAAAGGGGGAGATGATCGCCCTCATCCGGGGCGCCTACGAGGAGGGGGTGGACTTCTTCGACACGGCAGAGGCCTATGGGCCCTTTGAGAACGAGGTCCTTCTTGGGGAGGCGATCCTCCCCTTCAGGAAGAAAGTGCGCATTGCGACCAAGTTCGGCTTCAACATCGATCCCGCGACGGGGAAGCGTGGCCCCGGCGTGGACAGCCGGCCCGAGCACATCAGGGCCGCCGTCGAAGGCTCGCTCAAGCGCCTCGGGGTCGAGAAGATCGACCTCCTCTACCAGCATCGGGTCGATCCATCGGTGCCCATCGAGGAGGTGGCCGGAACCGTAAGGGACCTGATAGGCCAGGGGAAGGTGGGGCACTTCGGCCTCTCCGAGGCGGGGGTCCAGACCATCCGCCGGGCCCACGCCGTCCAGCCGGTGACCGCCCTCCAGAGCGAATACTCCCTCTGGTTCCGCGACATCGAGGGGGAAATCCTGCCCTTGCTGGAGGAGCTCGGCATCGGCCTCGTGCCCTTCAGCCCCCTGGGCGCGGGCTTCCTGACCGGGGCCATCGACGAAAAGACCCAATTCAAACCTTCCGACTTTCGCTCCATGGTGCCGCGCTTCGAGCCCGAGGCGATGAAGGCCAACCTGGCCTTCGTGGAGCTTCTGGGAGCTGTGGCCGAGGAGAAGGGCGCGACCAAGGCCCAGATCGCCCTCGCCTGGCTCCTCGCGAAAAGACCCTGGATCGTGCCGATACCCGGCAGCACGAAGATCCATCGCATTAGGGAGAATATCGGGGCGGACAAGGTCGAATTGAAAGAGGCCGATCTTGGGCGGATCGAGACGGGCCTCGCCAAACTTTCGATGCAGGGACGACGCCTGCCGGAAGCAGCCGAAAAGATGACCGGCCTCTGAGGCCACAAAGGAAACAGACATGGAAAAGCGACTACTTGGTTCTAAAGGCCTCGAGGTTTCTGCCCTCGGCCTCGGCTGCATGGGCATGAGCTTCGGCTATGGGACGGTGAGCGACAAGAAAGAGATGATCAAGCTGATCAGGGGGGCTGTCGAGAAGGGCGTCACCTTCTTCGACACGGCCGAGGTCTACGGGCCCTTCATCAATGAGGAGCTCGTCGGCGAGGCCCTCGAGCCCTTCAAGGGCAGGGTCGTCATAGCTACGAAGTTCGGCTTCAAGGCCGAGGCCGAGGGGGCGGGCGCCTGGATGGGCCTCGACTCCAGACCCTCCCACATCAGGGAGGTGGCCGAGGCCTCGCTGAAGCGGCTCCGCGTCGAGGCCATCGACCTCTTCTACCAGCACCGGGTCGATCCGGGGGTTCCCATCGAGGAGGTGGCCGGCACGGTGAAGGACCTGATCCGCGAGGGAAAGGTGAGGCACTTCGGCCTCTCCGAGGCTGCGCCCGCGACCATCCGCAGGGCCCACGCCGTCCAGGCGGTGACGGCCCTCCAGAGCGAATACTCCCTCTGGTTCCGCGACCTCGAAAAGGAGGTGTTGCCCCTCCTCGAAGAGCTCGGCATAGGCCTTGTACCCTACAGCCCCCTCGGCAAGGGCTTTTTGACGGGGGCCATCGACGCGAAGACCGAGTTCGCCGAGGGCGACTTCCGCAAAAAGGTTCCCCGGATGGCGAGCGAAGCACGCGCGGCCAACTGGAGCTTCGTCGAACTTCTCAAAGGCTTCGGCGAGCGCCGCGGCGCCACGGCGGCCCAGGTAGCCCTGGCCTGGCTCCTTGCGCAAAGGCCCTGGATCGTGCCCATCCCCGGCACCACCAAGTTTTCCCGCATGGAAGAAAACATCGGCGCCGC
>JAJXVS010000187.1 GCA_021782015.1 bacterium
GAGGACGACTTTGTCGCCGCGCCCTCGGGCCTTGCGCACCTTTTCGATGAGGAGGCCGCGAGCTCGCTCGTCCGCCACCGAGGTGCCGCCGAACTTCTGTACTATGAGGGCCATAATTCGCCTTCTTCCCGCTCGGTCGGCGATCAGGGTCGGGGCGCCGGGCGAGCGAAGCCCCTCGCGATGAGGGTTTCCGCGATCTGCACGGCGTTGAGGGCCGCGCCTTTTCGCAGATTGTCGGACACCACCCACATGCTGAGGCCGTGCGGAACGGTAGGGTCCAGCCGAAGCCGGCCGACGAAGGTGGCGTCCTGGCCCTCCGCGTCGAGAGCCGTAGGATAGACGAGCTTCGAGGGATCGTCCATCACCCTGACCCCTGGCGCCTTTTCGAGGAGGGCGCGGACCTCGGCGATGGTGAAAGGCCTCTCGGTCTCGACGTTCACGGCCTCGGAATGACCGCGGAACACGGGCACGCGGACGGCCGTCGGACTCACTGAGATGTTCGGGTCGAGGATCTTGTGGGTCTCGTTCACCATCTTCATCTCTTCCTTCGTATAGCCGTTGTCGAGGAAGACGTCGATGTGGGGCAGGGCATTGAAGAGGATCTGGCGGGGATACACCGAATTGGTTATTTTCTCGCCCCGCACGAACTGGGCGGCCTGGGCCTTCATCTCCTCGATCGCCGGGGCCCCCGTGCCGGAGACGGCCTGGTAGGTGGCGACGACGATGCGCTTGATCGTGAAGGCGTCGTGGATGGGCTTGCAGGCCACGAGCATCTGGATGGTCGAGCAGTTGGGATTGGCGATGATGCCCTTGTGTGCATCGAGTGCCTGGGGATTGACCTCGGGCACGACGAGGGGCACTCCAGGATCCATGCGCCAGGCGGCGGAGTTGTCGATGACGATTGCGCCCTCGGAGGCGGCGATCGGCGCAAGCTCGAGGCTGGCCTCCGAGCCCGCGGAGAAAAGGGCGAAGTCGACGCCGACAAAGGCGCCCTTCTTGGCCGCGCGAACGGCCACCTTCGCGCCCTTGTAGGTGACGAGGCTGCCGGCCTTCGATTCGATATCGAGGGGCACGAGCTCCGACACGGGGAAATCGCGCTGCTCGAGGGTTTTGATCATTTCCTGGCCGACGGCGCCCAGGGCGCCGACGACCGCGACTCGGTACTGTGTCATGTTTCCTCCCGACAAACGAAGGGGTGCGGCCCGGCGTAAGCCATCGTCAGCCCTTCCTACCTATGCTTGCGTTGAATCAGCTCCGCGTATTCGGAACTGTCGATTCTGGCCTCCACGATCGCCGGGCCGTCGGCGGCGAAGGCCCGCTTTAGAGCCGATCGGTATTGATCCGCATCCTTCGCCTCGATCACCGGTACGCCGAAGACGTAGGCCGCGCTCGGGCAGGCCTCGACGTGAAGTCTGGTCCCGAAAGGCTCGAAGCCCCTTTTCTCCTGCTTGAGCCGGATGAGTTCGAGCGACTCGTCGGCCAGAACGACGAAGACGATGGCGAGTTTTTTTCGTCTTGCCAAGGCCATTTCGCCTGCCATCATGAGGAAGCCGCCGTCGCCCGTTACGCAGGCGACCTTGCGCTCGGGCATGCAGAGCTTGGCCGCCAAGGCCGCGGGCACGCCGAAGCCCATAGAGGAGCCGCCATTGGTCATGAGCTGGAGACCGGGGGCCGGGGTTCGCCACATCTGACCGATGAGGTGGGTATGGGCGCCGACGTCGCAGGCCATGATGCCGTCGTCGGGGAGAATTTCCCGAAGGATGGCGAGGGCGGCCCGGGGACCGAAGCTCCCGATCGGCGGCTCCAGGAGCCTGAACATCGCGGCGCGGCGCCCGGCGAGGGCCGCCAGGTCCCAGGCCGAGTCGAGAGGCGGAAGCCCCGCGAGCCGTTCCATCGAAATTATTATATTGCCAATTATGTCAAATACCTCGCGATACTCGCTCCGGTCGATGTCGGCCGGTACCGTGTCGAGATGGAGAAGGGGAACCACGGGCATCCAGTCTTCGAAATTGAACTCGACAGGGTCGTAGCCGACGGCCACGACGAGGTCGGCCTGCCCATGGGTTTCGGCCACCCGATCGCTCAAGGCGTGGAATAGGACGCCCGCGTACCAGGGATGATCCTCGGGGACCAGACCCTTGGCCATCGGCGTCAGCACAATCGGAATGCGATGTCTTTCGGCCACTTCGAGGATGAGTGGACCTGCCTTGGCTCGGACCGCCGAGAGGCCGAGGGCGAGGATGGGCTTTTTCGCCCTTTCGAAAATGGATTCCATCTCCGAGAGGAGGCCTTCATCCGCGACGGGGATGGGTGACGCCTTGATTGGAGGGAGGGCCGCGGGCGATTCCTGTCCCGCGCGCTCACCGAGGCCGTCGGGCAGGCCTATGTGGACGGGGCCGGGCACCTCGGCCAAGGCCATTCTCAGGGCTTGATTCAGTTGTTGGTCCACACGTTCGGCGGCGAGGCGGGTCGTCCATTTCGTGAGGGGCCGGAAGAGCGCCTGCTGGTCGATCGCCATTTGGACAGTCCGTCCGATCATCTTTTCCGACGGTTCGCCTGAAAGAGCGAGTATCGACGAGCGATCGAGGAGGGCGCAGACAACCCCGGTGCTCAGATTCGTGGCGCCGGGACCGGTCGTTCCGTAGCAGAGGCCCGGCACGCCCGTCAGCCGATAACAGACACCGGCCATGAACCCGGCCGAAGCTTCGTTGCCGACAAGGACGAACTCGAGACCTTCCTTGCGCATCGCTTCCATATAGGGAAGCCAGGATCCTCCCGGAACGCCGAACACATAGCGAATCCCCTGCTCGCGGAGACGGCGTACAAGCTGTTCTGCGACCGTGATCATGCCATAACCTCGATTCTCCTCGGGGTGCAGGTCCGAAGCGGAGCAATCCTAGCCCACAGTTCTCGCGATTGCCATCCCGTGCCGCCTTCTGTTCGTACACTCACCACGTACATTCACCCAAAGACCCTTGCCCCTGGTAGGGGGCCGGCCAGGAGGGCGCCTGGCGGGTTCTGCCGGTGGCCAAGGGCCGGCCGCACAACTTGATAGAGAAAGCCCCACGCTATAGTATCCTCGTGGTTCCCAGCATGCGCAGCCCAAAATACCTGTCCCGATTCCTCTCCCGCTACTCATCGGAAGACCGCCTCACCCTTTCCTTCGACATGCCGGCGGCAGCCTGCGTGGGAGTCTTCAACGGACTCGCGGTGACCTTCGCCGGCATCATCGGCAGGAAGATCGGCCTCGATTCGCAGATGCTCGCGGTCCTCGCCATCAGCGCCTATGTGGGTCTCTTCCTGAATTTGTGGATCGGCCATCTTTCCAGCAAGGGACATGTCGAGGCCTGGGTTCTGATTCCCGGCCTCGTGTCGCGCTTCCTCGTCGCCTTCGCCCTGATCGGCGTCTCGCCCTGGTTCTACCTCGGCATCATGTCCGTGTTCAATGTCGTGACCAACCTGAGCGGTCCCGCCTACACCTCGATCATGCGTACCAATTATTCGGACCGGCATCGAGGCGAACTCATGGGCTATGTCCGCGTCATCCTCCAGGTGACGACCGCACTCTCCGCGGCCTTCGCCGGCTGGTTGATGGAGGTGGTTCCGGGCTCGCAGCATTGGCTCTTTCCGATCGCATCGGCCTTCGGCATCGCGAGCAGTCTTCTGTTTTTCCGGGTCAAGGTCCGGCCGAGGGCGGCCCAGAAGGGGGTGGCCGAAGACCTCGTCACGAGGAGAAGGGACGCGGGAAGGGACGCGGCCTTGGCCGATGTCGCGGGGAGGGCCGATGTCGCGGGACAAAAGGATGCCGAGAGCGCCGGCTTCTTTGACTCCCTCGCCGAACTGGCGCGCGACCGGCCCTTCATGATCTACATGGCCATCTATTTCGTCATCGGCCTCCCGGACAAAATCGTCACCCCCCTGGAGCCGATCCGCTTCGTCGACGAACTCGGCATGAGTTACGCCGAGGCCGGCATCGTGCAGGGAACCCTGCCCTTCGTCGGCGCCCTCATCGGCTACCTCGTTTACGCGAAGGCCTCGAAGCGGACGAATCCCTTCCTCGCCCTCATTGTCGCCGCCCTCCTTTCCTCCACGCGCTTTCTCAATACAGCTCTCGCCGGCTCGGCGATGCAACTTGCGCCGGGAGCCTTCCTGAACGGCATCAGCAATGCGGGCTGGGATCTCATTCCCGTCTTTTCGATCATGCTCTTCGCCCGAGGCAACAAACTCGGTTTCTATTTCGGCTTCCACGGCATGCTGATCGGCCTCCGCGGCCTTGTCGGGCCCATCCTCGGGACCTGGCTCTACTCCGGGCTCGGGCTTCGCATCTCGACCATTTACGCCATCGCCTTCGGCATCGAGCTAGTAGGTACGGGATTTCTCGTGCCGTATTATCTGGGGACGAGGACATCGCGGGGCTCTGCGGCCGCTTGATGGGCGTCGCGCCGCCCAAAGCCGCCGGCGCCCTCGCCTAAAGTGGGCGGCCTCCGTCGCGCCCTGGGTGTCGGGGGGCGACCGCTGGCGCGCCCAGGGCGTCGGGGGTCGGCCAATCCCTACAGGATGAAGTGAAGCCCCACAGCCACCCCCGCCGCCACAATCGCGCCGAGAAGGGTGGGCAGGGCGAACTCCCCGAGAACGAGGCGATTGCGTCCGGCGAGGATGGCCGCGAAGGGGAGGGGACTCGTTTCCTTCAGGAAGGCCTGCACGGCCGGGTCGGCAGATCGCCCTGTCTTCGCCGTCTCGTGCCAGGAGCCGATGAGGGGAAGGATGACCAAGGACCCGTAGAGGGCGAGGCCGCCTACCGTCCCCGTGACGAGGACGTGGGCCAGGCCGAAACACAGCATTCCCATGTTCTGCGGGTGCGAGGTGACGCGGAGCATTCCCCTCGCCTCGGGCTTCGCGGGCCTTCCCATATCCGCCCCGACGGGACTGGGCGTCGACATCGAGTAGGCGATGAAGAGGAAGGCGAGAATCATCAGGACCCAGATGAAGGCATTGTCCCAGCCCAAGGGGGCCCAGAGCGCGGCTCCGCGGGCGCCGAAAAAGGCGTAGGTGACGATCATTCCACCGAAAGTCAGGATGGAGACGATGGAGTAAAGCCCCTTGACCCAGCCGACGCCAAGGCGCTTTTCGAGGGCGGCCTTGACCGCGAGGCTAGAGAGCCCGACGTGGGTGATCACGAAGAGAAGCGCGAAGGCGATAAGAATTATGAGGGCCATGGTTTCTCCTTGGCGATCGACACTATCACGTGCACCGGCGGGGCACCAGCCTTACCTTGCGGGGCGCCAGCCTTACCTTCACGTGCACCGGCGGCACCTTGCGAGGCGCAGTCCCTTGGGCCCTCAAGTCGCCGAGGGTCTTTCCAATCAGGCCTCGATCCCGTATTTCGCCGCGACCGCCTCGTAATGCGTGATCGCCCGTCTCACATAATTACGCTTTTCGGCGTAGGGGCCCGGATAGAAACTCCGCTTGAAACCGTAGACGATGATGTCTTTCAGCATGCTGGGCCCGATGTCGAAACTGTCGAGGGCCAGGCGAATCTCTTTGGAAACGCTCGTGTTCGAGACAAGGCGATTGTCGGTGCAGAGCGACACGGAGAGGCGGCGCTCCAGCATCTTGCCGAAGGAATGCCTGCGCAGGTCCGTGAGGTCGGGGTTTGTCTGTAGGTTGCTCGTCAGGCATACCTCGATGGTGACGCGCTGATCGGCGATGAATGAGGCCAGGTCCTCGACGTAGCGACCCTTGTCCTCGATTTCCGGATCGGTGACCTTCTCGAGATCGAAGAGATAGTAGCCGTGCCCCAGCCGGTCGGCGTGGAGATCGGTGATGGCCTGGAAGATGCTTTCGGCGCCGTAGGCCTCGCCCGCGTGCACCGTCTTGTGCATGAAGTTCTTCTGGGCGAAGTCGAAGGCTTCGCGGAAGTTGCCCGCTGGATAGCCCGCCTCCTGGCCTGCGATGTCGAAGCCCACGATGGGAATCCCGCGTTCGTCGCGAATTCTGACGACGCCGCGCGCGACCTCCGTGGCCGCGAGACGCATGACTTCCATCGGCTCAGAATAGCGATGGAGGGCGAAAAAATCGTTATAATAGGGAGAGAATCCCTTGGGGCCGAACATGCGCATCGCGCAGGCGATGATGCCGTAGTCGAAGTGCGGGAGGCTTCCATCCCGCACTTCCGGCCGGGCGTTGAACTCGGCCTTTGCCCGGCGCAGACCCTTGTCCGCGGCCTCTAGGACTCGTTCCATCGTCAGCCCGCCGTTGTCCATGAGGAGCTGGGGCGCGAAGCGCGGCTCGATGTAGAAGACGCCTTCCTCGATGTTGTCGATCGCCAGCTCGTAGGCCACCCGCTCGAGATTCTCCGGGTCGCGGAGAACGTCGCAGGTGTAGGCGAATCCCTTGAGGTACTCGACCAGGTCTGCGTAACCATCCTTGAAGACCAGCTCCCTCATGCCCGACTCGCTATACGAGGGAAGGGCGATGCCTCCCTGCCTCGCCATCTCGATGAGGGAGGAGAGACGGAGCGAGCCGTCGAGGTGGACATGGAGATCGGTTTTCGGGATTTCACGGATGAAGGCGTCGGGATATCGGGTCAAAAGGGGCTCCTTTCGAGAAGATCATCTCCAGAATAGCCCAC
The DNA here is from genome assembly GCA_021782015.1 of bacterium. GTDB lineage: Bacteria > Spirochaetota > Spirochaetia > Treponematales > Rectinemataceae > CAIJMU01. Next base: position 6,632 of record JAJXVS010000187.1, read on the forward strand.
TCGGTCTACCCAAGGGCATGGATCATGGCTGCAAGCCAACTTGGCACGATGTCAGATTCGATTGTAAGTCGATGGCCTCCATTTACACTAGCGACGAGGATGGTTTCGGGACCGCTATTGTCAAAGAGATAGGCGCGGTCGCTCCGGGCGATCGCGTCACCCATGAGGCTCATCGAGCGGGCATAGCGTTGTCTGATTTTTCCCTCGGAAACCGGATGCCCACCTTCCTTCATTCTCTGCCGCACGCGTTCGACATTGAGGTCAGGGTTTTCCGTTGTAACAAAGTAGAGATAGTTGCGGAATCCGTGGAGGTGGGCCTCTTCGAGAAGGCCTAGCTTGGAGGGATGTGACATGACGGACTCGAAGGCGAAAGACTTGCCTTCCTCGACGCAGAGGGTGCGGATTGCGCCGGCGATCGCAGCGGCAAGATAGCCACCGGATTCGGCACCTTTCGCGAGTTTGAGTCCGTGCGAAGGACTGCCTTCTATGTGGGCAATAGCTTCTTCGGAGAGCCCATGCCCAAGAAAGGGGCTTTTGCGGAGCAACTCGAAAAAACGTCGTTCGTGGTCGAAAGGAAATGAAACGGCTTGCGAGGATGCAAGTCCTGCCTGGATCTCATCGGCATTTATATAGATTGAGCGATGAAAATGCCCTGCATCGACAAGGCGGGAGTAGAGGGAGGATTTCCCCGAGCCATTGGGGCCGGCAAAGATCCTAAGGCGGGCCATTCAGCTTATGGTCCAGACCTTCTTCTCTAGTCGGACTTGCTTGGAGACGATGGAAGAAACCACGACCTTGGTTCCATCATGCGATTCGCGTATCAGCTTGCCCTCTTCTATGTAAGCGACCGTGGTCCCTGCGGCGAAAGCCTTGGACCGGGCGTTCTCTGCAACGACCGAAGCGGCGCCGCGAAGCGAGGCAATTGAAATGTCGTTCTCGATCCTGGCCATACTATCTCCTTGATATACAATAATGAGTCCGTCTAGGAGCGTCAACAATCCTTTGAACAGGCTAGCGCGGCGAGCGGGCATAGCGTCACCGAAATGTACGGGATACTTTCGACCCGATCGACAAGGGGAAAGCCTTCGGGGTGGAGAATCGTCTCTCTGTCGAGATCGATATCGAGAAGAGGCCAATGGAAGTTCCTGAAATCCAGGAAGTACGAGTCGAGGAGTCCAAAAGAAGTCAAGATAGTTTTCGCCACAAGGAGGGCGGAACTAGATGAAGTATTCCATGGGATTTCGGGCCGCAGTAGTTAAGAAGACTCAGGACGGCAGTGGGAAGAGTGTTAGCCAGGTCGCTC
>JAJXVS010000188.1 GCA_021782015.1 bacterium
GCCCCGGTTGAGGCGCCTCTTGATCGTCCTCGTCGACACCCATGGGCTTTGCAGAACCACGAAAGGCTGGGCCTGGCTTGATTTCATCCCCTACCAGTCGCAGCACTTGACCATCTCGATTCACCAGTGATCTCAAGATCCTGGATGGATCGTCCATCGTGCACTCCCGGCAAAATGCGTTGGCTTCCTCGTCAGCATGGGAGAAATCAAGAAATTGCCGCGCGAGGTTCTTCAAAACATCGAACGAGGGATTGAGCAGCTCTGGAATCGTCCGGTTCAAAAGAACCGACCCCCCGACGCTCATGGTTCCGCCCTGTACTTCGACGGCATCAAGAACGGCAATCGCTGCATCGCGTGTCTTGAAAAAGAGCGCCCCGGCTTGAAGGTCCTGCCAATGCTCTTGCGAAATTTCACTGGGGCGAAATTCCCAGGTTAGGCTGGTCGGTTTGCTCTGGCGAAGCATCTCAACCCATGCCATGGCCCGGCTTCGCCGCTTCTTGTCTTCAAAGGCTTCCTTCCCGCCTTGAATCAATCGTTCACGCAGGATTTCAACCGCAATTTTGGAAAGGGGAAGGATCGGGGATAAGGCCTTTTTGAGGGCATCTGTCTCGATGCGGTCGTCCCTTCCCTCGACCCACAACGCAAGGCCCTCTAGGACCGTCCTGTTTTTTGGATGGAACTCTTCGGTAGCTCTCTCGACAAAAGAACTCCCTTCTGGGGAGCAACGAAATGCGTTGAATCGCGCGCTAGCGGACTCGACGAGACCGAGGGCAGGCAATGTCTGGACCGTCGCCATACGCATGGGCTGTGTAACATAGAAATTTCGCTGCCGCGCACGCCGGAAGCTGAAATCATCTTTGGTTTGCAGCTTGGTAATTCCGCGCAATCGGGCATCGCGGCTCCACTGATTGCTTTCAAATGCAAGTCGGCAGGCCAATGCTTCAATTGCGTTCGCAACTTCAATATTCTGCACCTTCGCCCCATTGCGGCGAGCTCTTTCGGCCACAGCGACGCCAAGCGTAGCCAACAGCACTTGCTTGCCGTACCAGACGCCGCCCAAACCGGGAACGGCCAGATCATTGAATGAACGAACGGACGCGGCAACACCAAGGGTTCGAGTGCGACGTGTATTCGGCAAGCGCTCGGAACCCAAAAGGCCCCAGGAGGCATTCATTGATTATTTCTCCTTCGTCACGACACCGCAAAAATATTTGGAAGTACTACCTGCATATTAGTGTCTCATTCTTTTAGATGCTACACACTCTCTGGTCCTGCCTTCAAAAATCACCTGCCAAGTCGTGCGACACCGACAAAACAGCTACTTTCGAATCGGAATTTGCCGAGTGGATCTGGTTCCTCCGAACCTGATCCTCGGGGAGATTGTGGTCCACCTGTCGATTTTTCCCCCATTTCTCGACATTTTTTGAAGCAAAGCGCCTCGCTTCGCACGTAGTCCTCTTAGGAGGAAGCAGATGCGAATAGGAATCAGGCCTACCGTCGATGTCGTTTTCAAGAAGATTTTCGGAAGTCCAAAACATGAGGAGATCACGAGGGATTTTCTGAATTCCCTCTTTCCCCTCGCCGGTGTGCCGGAGGTTGTGCACATCGATATCCTCAATCCCTTCAAGCTCGCCGACTTCGTGGGAGACAAGGAGATCACCGTCGACATCCATGCCAAGGATGTTGACCAAAGGGAAATTCAAATCGAGATGCAGGTTCGGAACGACAAGGCACTCACATCCCGAATGCTGGACAACTGGGCGCGACTCTACTCGGGACAATTGAAGAAGGGCGAGGATTACCGGAAGCACCATCCCCTCATCGCACTCTGGGTCCTGGGCACGAACCACTTTCCGGATGACGCATGGTTTCATGCCTTTAAGCTCCGCGAGAGGGAATCCGGCGAGGTCTTGAGCGAGGATGCCGTGATTTTGACCGTCGAGCTGGATAAATGGAGAGTCTTGTCCGCCCGCAATGAAACGAGTAAATTTGCAACGAGTTTGGATGAGTGGATCTGGTTCCTCGCCTCGGGCGAGGAGATTGACACGGAGGGTGCAAGCTACGAAAGCCTGCGCGACGGAATACGGGAGGCAATCGAAATCATGGGGGTGTTCACGAAACAGGACAAGGCTCGATACACCTATGAACGCCGACTTGATTGGGAGCGGACCATCAATGCCTGGAAGATCGATTCCCAAAAAGAAGGGCATGAGGAAGGGCGGAAAGAGGGTCTCGCAGAGGGTCTCGCGGAAGGTCGGGAGGCAGGATTAGCTGAGGGTCGAGCCGAAGGTCTCGCGGAAGGTCTCGCGGAAGGTCGGGCCGAAGGTCGAGCCGAAGGTCAACGCCAACAGTCGCTTGAGAATGCAAGGAGATTGAAGGAACTGGGGGTATCCCTTGACCTGATCGTCAAGGTGACAGGGCTTTCGGACACCGAGATCGCGTCTCTTTGAAGCTACCCGGCCCGCAAGCTCGGCTTTCATCGGGAAGTGAGGGGGAAAGCCTCATTAATCGAATGTGCGATCTCCCGATTTGTCCCTTCCTTCCCGACATTGTCGGCATGCTCAAGGCCGCAGGAGTTCTCGTGGTGACGGCCGAGCCTGGGGCGGGCAAAACAAGTCTCGTACCCCTCGCGATCGCCGAAGGTTTGGGGGCCGCGGGCAAGGTGATCGTGGTCGAGCCGCGCCGGGTCGCGGCGATCGCGGCGGCAACCCGGCTTGCGGAACTCGGGGATTTTTCGTTGGGCAGGGAGGTCGGGTATCGGGTAAAGGGTGAGTCGCGGGCCGGTGGGGCCACGCGGATCGAGGTCGTCACCGCCGGCGTCCTGGTTCGAATGCTGGGGTCTGATCCCCTGCTCGAAGAGGTCGCCGTCCTTGTCTTCGACGAGTTTCACGAACGCTCCCTCGATCTCGATTTGGCCCTGGCCCTCGCGCGCGAGGCGAGGTCGGCCCGGGGCATGGGGCTTCGCATTCTCGTGATGTCGGCCACCTTGGATAGTGAAGGCCTGGGCCGAGAACTCGAGGCTCCGACCCTCCATGTGCCGGGGCGGGTCTTCCCGATCGAGACGCGACATGCGGAGCTGGGGCCAGCCGATGTTCTGCGCTGGACGGCTGATGCGATTCTTGAAATGGCAGGTCGGGACGGGGGCCGCAGGGTTTCCGAGGACCGAGGTGGCAGGGGCCCGGCGGAAGCGGGCGACAAGGGCCCTGCAGAAGCGGGCGACATGTTGGTTTTTCTTCCAGGGATGGCGGAGATACTCCGGGTGGAGGCCCTCGTCGCGGGTCGGCTCGCGGATGCGGGAATCGAGACCCTCAAGCTGCATTCTTCGCTTCCCCTCGAGGAGCAGCGACGGGTCGTCTCGGGGGCCTTTTCCGGCCAAACTGCCGGGTCCTCGCAGGAGGCCGGGCAGCATCCGGCGCGGCGCGTCATTCTTTCGACCTCGATCGCGGAAACGAGCCTCACCGTGCCGCGGGTGAGGATAGTCATCGATTGCGGCCTGGCGAGGGGTATTCGCTTTGATAGAAGAAGCGGTCTCAATCGCCTGGTCACCGAACGCGAATCGGCCGATCGCGCCGAACAGCGCCGCGGGCGCGCTGGCCGCCTTGGGCCAGGTCTTTGTCTCCGCGCCTGGCCTCGGACCGAAATCCTTCCGGAGCGAAGCCCTCCTGAAATCCTTCGCGCCGATCTGTCGGACCTGGTCCTCGCGTGCCTGGTTTGGGGCGCGGCCACGCCTGCCGAGCTGCGCTGGATCGACGCGCCCCCCTTGGTCGCCTGGAACGACGCCATCGAGACTCTGCGGGGACTCGGGGCCGTGGGCCGCGCGCAGGAAGGGGGAAGTCAGCAGGCGCAAAAGCCGCCGGCTGAACAGCCGCAGGCCCAAAAGCCGCCGGCTCAAGAGCCGAAGGTTACCGCGCGAGGCAGGGAGATGGCGGCCATCGGTATCGAGGCGAGACTGGCCGCCCTCGTCATCGCGGGCAGGGATGCGGAAGGCGGGGCTCGGGGTTCGGGAAGCGGGGCCTGCCTCGCCGCGGCCCTCCTCGACCTTGGGGGCAGTTACGGCGAGGCCGATTTTGCGTGTCGCGTCGCGGAGCTGGCCCGGAGCCGGCTGAGGGACCTCGATTTCGCCGCGCGGCGATGCCTGGATGAGGCGAGGCGCATCGCGGCGCGAGCGGGCATCTCCTTCGATCTCGCCTTGGTGGATGAGGCCGGGCTTCCACCCCTCCTCGCGGCGGCCTGGCCCGATCGGGTCGCACGCCGCGTCGACTTCGGCGGGAACACGGCTGTTTTCATGCTGCCGGCGGGACGGCGCATCAGGGCGGGCCAGGCTCTGGCGGCCTCGCCCTGGATTGTCGCCGTCGAGGCCGACGCCGGAGAGAGTCTCGGACGGTTGTACGCGGGGCTGGCGATCGGCGAAGATGAGGCCCTGGCCGCCCTGCAACCCCTCGTCGAATCGGTGACGGAGATTGAATGGAAGGGACGGGGCTATCGGGCCCGAAGGCTGCGGAGGGCTGGAACCCTTGAGCTCTCTTCGACGGCCATGGGGGCCCTCGATCGCGGTAGTCTCGTCGAGGCAGCGCGGATTCGCCTCGTTAAGGAGGGCCTCGCCACCCTCTTTCCCGACGCCGAAGCCGAGGCCTTTCTCGCACGCTATGCGTATTGGCGGTCGGTGCCGGGAAACGAGGGCCTGCCCGATATCGCCGGCGGGGATGGGGAGGGGCGGGAGGCCTATGACTGGCTTCTTTCCTGGATCGAAACCGAGCCTACCAACATTCTTCCGGGAACGAGGTTGCGACAGGCCCTCGAGGAGCGTTTGCCCCAGGATCTGCGGCGCCGGTTCCGGATCGAGGTTCCGGAAAGTATCGAGCTCCCTTCGGGCGTCGTCAGGCCCCTCCTCTATGACCAAGGGCCGCAGCCCCTGGTTGAGGGGAGGGTCCACGATTTTTACGGCCTCGCAGAGCATCCGCGGGTCGCGGGGGTTCCCGTCGTGCTCAGGCTTCTTTCGCCGGCGGGGAGGCCAATTCAGGTGACGGCCGATCTGCCCGGTTTTTGGAGGGGGGCCTGGGCTGAGGCCCGCAAGGAACTCCGCGGTCGCTATCCGAAGCACGACTGGCCCGAGGATCCGGCGGGAGCCCGGGCATCACGGAAGGGGCTTAAGCCGCGGCGGGAGTAGGCGCCGAGGGGCGGCCGGCGCAGCCGGGCGGGGCCGGCCGGGTGCGGGGGGCGGCCGCGATCGCGCAACAACGGGAGGCCGGCCCCGCTGCGAGTTGCGATGGGCGCACCCACCGTGGAGGGGGAGCGTCGGTGCGGTCTGGCCTTTCTTCCCTTCATCGTTTACCTCAAAGCCTCGCGCGGGTATCTTGAGGGCATGGATTCGGTCCTTCGTCCGCTCGCCGAGAGAGCCCTTCCCTTTTGGGAGACTTCTTTTTCCGCACTCGACGCCTATTTCGGGCTGGAGCGGGCTCCGGTGCGGTTTATTGCGGTCGGGGCTGGTTTGATCGATCTGGCGAAGGCGATCGCCGGGCTCGAATTCCGGGGTCTGGCCTGGGCCGACGCGAGTCTGGAGGCCGAGGGGCTAACCTTTCATTTTCGCTGTGTCGATGAGGCTTTCCGTTCGGATGATGGTATGGTTGCTTTCGCGCCTTTGGATCTTTTCCGGGTGCCGGATTCGAGGCGCTTTTTCGATCCGCGCGGGGTCTATGCGGGGCTTCGGGAGGGTGATCTCGAGGCCCAGGCGGGGGCCCAGCTTTTCGAGGCGGCGGTTCTGGTGTCGCGCTATGAGTATCGGCTTCGCGAGGGGGTGTTTCCCGTCCCGCCCCGCGATCTGCCTGCCCATGCCCAACGGGATCTTTTGTCGCTCATTTTGACCTCGGCCCACCCCGAGCGCGGTCTGGAGTTGCTCAGGAAGTCGGGGTTTATCGCCGCCATGTGGCCGGAGCTCGCCGCCCTGCCGGGGACGAGTCAATCGAAGGAATTTCACCCCGAGGGCGATGCCTGGGATCACACGCTCGAAACCTTCCGCTATCGCAAGGTGGCGGACCTGGCCTTGTCCCTCGCCCTCCTCCTCCACGATACAGGGAAGCCGGAGGCCCCTTCGGTCGACGGAAAGCGCTTTGCGCGGCATTCGGAAATCGGGGCTGATCTCGCGCTGCGCTTTCTTTCGCGGCTGGGTTTCGATCGGAGCATCATCGAGACGGTCGGCTATCTTGTGCGGTGGCACATGCTCCCCGCCGCCTTGCCGCGCCTGCCCATTCAGGCCGCGAGGGAAGCCATCGAGGATTGGCGCTTTCCTCTCCTCCTCGAGTTGTACCGATGCGACGAACTCTCGACCTTCCGCGGGCCCGAGGGCTATTATGAGGCCTGCGCCGCATATCGGGAGTACCGGAAGAATCTGCGCAATCCCTTCCGCGATGAGGATGGCCGCAAGTTGCTGCGGCTCTATGTCGAGGCCGTTCCGCCCTATCTGGCGGGCAAAGGCGCGGCGGGCGGCGGAGCCAGGGGCAGGGCGGGCGGCGCGGGTCGTGGAGCCGGCGGCGGTCGTGGAGCGGGTGGTGGTCGTGGGGCCGACGGCGGGCGTGGAGCCGGCGGCGGGGGCAGCGGCGGGCGTGGAGCAGGCGGCGGGGCCGGGGCGCGAAGCGGAGGTGGGCGATGAAGGAAGTATTTTCCTCGTATTTTCAGGAAGAGGTGCTCGTCCTCAAGACGCTTCTCGATTCGGCGGGCATCGAAAGCGACATTCTCGCGGGATCGATGTCGGAAATCGCGCCATTTTGGAGCATCGATTCGGGCGGCTTCCGCCTTATTGTCGGAGATGGGGACGAAGCGGACGCCCTGGACCTCGTCGCGGAGCACCGGCGGCTGAGGGCGATCGGAGAGGCTGAGCGAGAGGGCGAGGAAGGTGGGGGCGGCGCGAGCCGTGGCGGGGGTGGCGGCGCGAGCGGTGGCGGGGGCGCGACCAGGGGCGACAAGCCATGAGTCTCGAAGCCTCGGCCCTTCTCGGGAAGGCCAGAACTCTTCTTCCTCTGATCATCGAGCATCGGCGCGCCCTCCATCGCATTCCGGAAATCGGTCTCGACCTGCCGGAAACGGCGACCTTTGTCGCGGCCGAGCTGCGCACCCTTGGTCTGGAACCGCACCGCGTCGGATCGGGCATGTGGGTCGACATCGGGAGTCGCGGTCCCCTCGTCGCGCTCCGCGCCGACATGGATGCCCTGCCGATTGAGGAGGCGACGGGCCGGCCTTGGGCCTCGATCTTTCCCGGCCGGATGCATGCCTGCGGCCATGACGCCCACACGGCAGCCCTCCTCGTGGCGGCCCGGATTCTCGCAGGCGAAAGGGATCTGCCTTTTCGCCTGCGCGCGATTTTCCAGCCCGGCGAGGAAGGCTATTACGGCGCAAAGACGCTGATCGAGGCCGGAGTCCTCGAAGGGGTCTCGGCCATCGCCGCCGGTCACGTCGGCGATCTCAGCGACGAGATGAAGAGCGGGCAGGTCGCCTTTCTGCACGGTCCGATGATGGCGGCGAGCGACAAGTTCAAGGGCGCCTTTTTCGGCCCAGGCGGTCACGGCTCGGCGCCCCACCACAGTCCCGACCCGATTTCCGGCTTCGCCGAATTCGTGGTGGCGCTCAACTCGCTCCGGGCGCGCGAGTTCGACCAGGTCAAGCCTGCCGTGATTTCGGTCTGCTCCGTCCATGCCGGCACGACCTACAATGTCATTCCCGACCGCCTCGAGTTTCTCGGCACGGCGCGCAGCATGGAAGGGGCGATGCGAGCCCTCATGGAACGGCGGATCGGCGACACGGGCAGGGCTATCGCCTCGCTCCGCGGCCTCGGTTTCGACTATGAGTGGCTCGGCGGCTATCCCCCGGTCACGAACGATCGAGCCTCCAGCGAACTCGCGATGAGCGCGGCCGAGAGGATGCTCGG
>JAJXVS010000189.1 GCA_021782015.1 bacterium
AGATCGTAGGAGCCGGGGGCGAGGGTTCTGGCGAGAAAGGCGACGGGAGCCAGACCGACGCCGCCGCCTATCAGGGCGAGGGGGCGCTCGTCCCGCGGCTCGGCGTTCTGCCTCGCGCCGCCCGGCCTTCTGGAGGCGTCACTCGGTCGCGGACCGGCCCCCAAACCCGCCCAGGCTGAGGCCCAGGAATTGCCGAGCGGGCCTTCGAGCATGATGCCATCGCCCTCGCGCAGGCCGCCGAGTTCGATGGTGCCCCCTCCCCGTTCGGCGAGTATGAACGTAAGTGTTGTGTCTGATGCCGCAAAGACCGAAATGGGTCTGCCGAGAAGGAAGGCCGATCGCGCGGCCCGCAGCATGAAGAACTGGCCCGGCTCGGGGCGCGGCCCCCTCCACGAGACCTCCAGGCTGAACAGGCCTTCTCCCAGGCCGCGATTCGAGACAAGGTCGCAAGCCAGGTAGGCGCGCTCGCGGCAGCTCGCGGAGGTCATCGAGGACTCGCCTGGGACCGGACGGCTTCTGCGATGGCGTCGCGCATCTCGAGGGTCGCCATCCTCGCCGCCTCGGCCGCCTCGACTATGCCGATCGAGTCCGCGGGCCGTCCCGACTTCGCCCATGCCTTGAGAATGGAGCGGCTCGCGTTGACGATTCCCCCGTTTCCGTTCACGAGGAGGAGGGCCGCATCCTCGGCTCCCCCGCCCTGGGCGCCGTAACCCGGAATGAGGATGAAGACGCCGCCGAGGCGGGCGCGCAGCTCCGCGGCCTCGTCCCTCTCGGTGCAGCCTACGACGGCGCCGAGGGTCCCGTAACCGCGCTCTCCCCTTCCTCGCGAGGCAAGCCCCGCGACGCGTGCGGCCACTTCATCGTAGACATGGCCGCCCTTTTGGAGAGCGAGGCCTTCGAAGTCGCGCATGCCTGGGTTGGAGGTGCGCACGAGGGCGAAGAGGCCCTTGCCGAATTTATCGGCGGCCTCAAGCCAGGGTTCGAGGGAATCGAGGCCCATGTAGGGATTGAGGGTCACGCAGTCGGCTTCGAACTCGCCGGTGAAGTGGGCGAGGGCATAGCGCGAAGCCGTGTCGGCGATGTCGCCTCGCTTGATGTCCGCGATCGCGACGCGGCCTGAGCGGCGAATGGCTTCGAGGGTGCGGGCATAGGCGCGAAGGCCTTCGAGGCCCAGCTCCTCGTAATAGGCGATTTGTACCTTGTAGCAGGCCGCATAGTCGGCCGTCGCCTCGATGAGGGCTTCGTTGTAGGCGAACATGGCTTCGGCCCGGGAGGAGTGGGTGGAACGGAGCGAAGGAGGAAGGTGCTCGATGGCCGTGTCGAGGCCGACACAGACGGGGCCCCGAAGGGCGACCGCATCGAAGATGCGGTCCATCGCGACCGCGCCTGCGGCGCGGTCGCGCGAGGTTCCGCCCTCGGCGGAACCTCGACCCTCGGGGGAGGTGCCTGCGGCGCGGTCGCGCGAGGTTCCACCTGCGCGGTCGCCGAGGTGATTGTCAGTGTTGGTCATAAACGATCCTTCCCCCATGCAGGGTCATGAGGACGCGGCCGCGGAGTTCGCGGCCTACGAGGAGGCTGTTGCTTCCGCGAGAGCGGAAAGTGGTCGGATCGACCGTCCACCTGGCATCGGGGTCGACGAGTGCGAGGTCGGCGCGAAGACCGACCTCGAGCCTGCCCCTGTCGCGGAGGCCGAGTATCGAGGCCGGGGCTGCGCTCATCAGCCTCGACAGGGTTTCGAGGTCGAAGCGAAGGGATGGCTCGGCGATGGAGCCTTGCGCCACCGCGTCGCCGGGGCCCGGGGATTCGCACAATACTGAATAAAGCAGGGCGAAGGCCGTTTCCAGCCCCGAAAAGCCCGGGGCAGCCCTTGCGCCCGGGGCAGCCCTTGCGCCCGCGGCCGCGATTGCCTTGTCATTCCGCGCGTGAGGCGCATGGTCGGTGGCGATGGCGTCAATGGTGCCGTCGCGGAGGCCTTCGAGGAGGGCGAGGCGATCGGCTTTTTCCCTGAGCCAGGGATTGACGCGACCGGCTTCCGCCGCCCCGGCCGCCCTCGCATCCTCGGCTCCGAGGGCAAGGTGGTGGGGCGTCACTTCGCAGCTCAGGCGAAAGCCTCCCGCGCCCGGAGTGTACCGGGCTTTTTCGCGCCGGACGAGTTCGATCGCTTCGCCTGTCGACAGGTGGCAGAGGTGGAGCCTGCAGCCGGCCTCCTTCGCGAGGCGGAGGGCCCGCTCGACTCCTCGCAGCTCCGCTGCCCTGTCGGCTCCCATGCCTTCCGCGGAAGCGTACCACTCTCTTTGGCTTCGGTCCGGAGGTGGCGCGGCCGCGCCGAGTTCGCAATGACAGGCGACGAGGAGTCCGAGGCCGGCGGCCGCGCGCATTGCGGCCAGGAGCGTGTCGTCGTCTGCGCAGTCGCGCCCGTCGTCGGAGATGAGGCGGAGCCAGCCGCCTCCGCGGTCACCGGGACCTCCACCCGCCATTCGTGCGTCGGACAGGAAGGCGGCGAGGGCGTCGAGGTGGGAAATGTCCCGCCCTTCGAGACCTCTGGTGGTGGCGATGGCCGGCAGGTAATCGACGAGGCCCAGGGCCCCGGCCCGCCTTCTCGCGGCGAGCGCCAAGGCGGGGTCGTCGGTGACCGGCCTCGTGTTGGCCATGGCCACCACGGTGCCGAAACCCCCGGCCGCCGCGGCCAGACATCCCGATTCAATTGTTTCCTTTTCAGAAAAGCCGGGTTCACGGAAATGGGCGTGGAGATCGATGAAGGCCGGCATGAGGGCGAGGGGCCCACCTCGCGCCGAGGCCCGCGAGCAGTCTATGTCGATGAAGGTCGAGGCGCCGGTCCGCGACGCCGATCCCGGGCCGACATCGGCGATGCGTCCATCCTCGACCACGAGGTCGCCCAGCCTCGAGTCCAGGGCTGTGCCAGAAAGGTCGGCGCCGACGAGGAGGACGTTCCGGAAAGCCAGCCTCACCTGAGGTCGATCTCCCCGCGGGCCTCGTCGCAGTATTCGCAGCGATAGACGCCCTTGGCCCGGTCGGAGAGCACGAAGACCTGCGGCGCCGATTTCTCGACCTGGGTGATGCATCGGGGATTCTTGCAGACGAGGACGTTTTCGACGCGCTCGGGCAGGGTCATGTGGATCTTCTCCGTGATGACCTCGTTTTCGATGACGTTGACGGTGATGTTGTGGTCGATGAAGCCCAGAAGGGCATAATCAATTGCGATTGTTTCGTCTATCTTGAGCATGTCCTTGGTGCCCATCTCCTTCGAGGGGGCGTTGACGATGAAGGCGACGGGCGCCTTCGCCTTGTCGAGGCCGAGCCAGTTGAAGATGCGGATGCCCAGGCCAGCCCTGATGTGATCGATGACCAGGCCGTTCCTGATTTTGGCGATGTTCAGCATTATGCGACTCCCAGTATCGAGGCGAAGAGCGCCATCCGCGCGAACATGCCGTATCGCACCTGGGCGAAGTAGGCGGCGCGCGGGTCGGAATCGACTTCCACCGCGATCTCGTTCACGCGGGGGAGGGGGTGGAGGACGGCCAGATCGGCCTTCGCCCGACGCAGCTTGGCGCCGTCGAGGATGAAGCTGTCCTTGAGCCGGAGGTAATCCTCCTCGTTGAAAAAGCGTTCCTTCTGGACCCTCGTCATGTAGAGGATGTCGAGTTCGGGAAGGGCCTTCTCGAAGTCCTCCGTCTCGAGGTATTCGATGCCACCCTTGTCGATGATTTCCTTCGTGACGAAGTCGGGGATGCGGAGCTCCGGGGGCGAGACGAAGACGAAGCGGTTGCGCGGGTAGCGGGCGAGGCCCTGCACGAGGGAGTGGACGGTTCTCCCGAACTTGAGGTCTCCGCAGAATCCGACCGTGAGGCCCTCTGTCCTTCCCTTCAGGCTGCGGATGGTGAGGAGGTCGGTGAGGGTTTGGGTCGGATGGTGATGGCCTCCGTCCCCGCCGTTCACGACCGGCACCGTTGAGAAGCGCGAGGCGAGGAGGGCCGCCCCTTCTTTCGGATTGCGCATGGCGATGACATCGACATAGGCGGAGACTGTCCTGATCGTGTCGGCGAGGCTCTCGCCCTTGACCGCCGAGCTGGAACCCGGCTCGGCGAATCCGATCACCGAACCGCCCAGTCGCAACATGGCCGCCTCGAAGGAGAGGCGCGTGCGGGTGCTCGGCTCGAAGAAGAGCGAGGCGAGGAGCTTGCCCTTCGCCGCGTCCCGCCATTCGCGAGGTTGTTCCTCCATGCGCCCGGCCAGGGCGAACAGGCCTTCAAGCTCCTCGATGCTGAAGTCCTTCGGTTCGATGAGGTGTCTTCCCGTCACCATCTTGTCCTCCTTGCGGAACTCGCCGCAGACCTGCTTCTTCGCGCGGGGCGGAGGCGCGAAGTCGCGGGCGAAAAAAAAGCCGCCCGAATGGGCGGCGTCATTGACGAAATGGAAAAATGAAGGCTGCGGGGCCCGCCTCCGGACAAACCGGAAAGACCGTCCCCTAGGAACAATGGCCTGCGTGCACGGCTCATCCTCTGGCGCCTCCTCTTGGGGCGGGAAACTAGCACACCGGAACGAAGGCTGCAAGGGGTCGGATTTGTATACAATAGTGAGTGCGAACTTGACGGCGCATTCCTTTGTGACCAGTCTTATCGAATAGGCATGGGGAAACAGGGCCGGGGTCGCCCCGTCTTGAATTTGATGGCCCGGAAAATTGTAATAATTTTTGAATTGGACTATTTACAAAAGGCGGTTTTGCTGAGAAGATCGGTACCGAAAGGTCGATTAGGCATGGGAAACGGGGAGGGACGATGCCTGCCGTTGATTTCGATTTCGTCCTGCGGTTTCTCAATATCACCTTCATGGATCTCGCCCTGTCCGGAGACAACGCGATCGTCATCGGCATGGCGGCGGCATCCTTGCCCCCCCATCGGCGCCGATGGGCGATCATCGCCGGCGGGAGTCTCGCCATCGTGCTTCGCATCGCCCTCACGTCGATCGCCACCCTCCTCACCCTCATTCCGCTCCTCTCCGCGGCCGGCGGTCTGGTGCTTGTCTGGGTGGTGTGGAGGCTCCTCGATCTCGACACGGCGGGCGGGACAGGGGAGGGCGAAGCCAGGCGCGCGGGCACCTTCCGGCAAGCCATCGTCCTCATCCTCGCCGCGGATTTCATGATGAGTCTCGACAACGTGATCGCGATCGCGGGATCGGCCCACGGCTCGATTCCCCTTCTAGTGGCGGGACTCCTCATCAGCATGCCCCTTCTCATGATGACGGGCGGCTTCATCTCCTCCCTCATCGACAGGGCCCGATGGCTCGTCTATGTCGGCGCGGCGGCGATTTCCTTTACCGCGGCCACCATGGTCTTCGAGGACAGGGCCGTCGCGGCCCGCTTCCCCGCGCCGCACCTCGCCGTGCTTCTCGTTTCCGGAGCGGTCGCCGTCGCCCTGCCGGCCGCGATCGTCCTTCTGCGTCGCCGGAGGTCCGGCGGCGACGAATGATACGCAGTGTTGGATCAATTGAGGTTCGTCATTTCCCCAAATAGGGGGTAGGAGGCATACATGGATGTTCTCGCGTTGAGTCGCCTGCAGTTCGCGCTGACGGCGATGTTCCACTTCATCTTCGTCCCGATGACGCTGGGGGTGTCGATCCTCGTCGCGTGGATGGAGTCGAAGTATCTGAGGACGGGCGACGAGACCTGGCTCAAGGCCACGAAGTTCTTCGGCAAGCTCTTCCTCATCAACTTCGCCCTCGGTCTCGTCACCGGCATCACGCTCGAATTCCAATTCGGTATGAATTGGTCGGAGTATTCGCGCTACGTCGGCGACATCTTCGGCGCGCCCCTGGCCATCGAGGCGACCGCCGCCTTCTTCCTCGAGTCGGTCTTTCTCGGCGTGTGGATCTTCGGATGGAACAAGGTCTCGAAGAAGGTGCACGCCCTCGCCATTTGGCTGGCGGCCCTCGCCACCAATCTCTCCGCCCTCTGGATCATCATCGCCAACGGCTGGATGCAGCATCCCGTCGGCTTCGTCTTCTCCCCGGCCAACCACCGCGCAGAGATGGTCGATTTCCTCGCACTTGTGACGAACCCGACCGCGCTCCTGGCCTTCGGGCACACCCTCCTTTCGGCCTACACCCTGGGCGCCTTTTTCGTGCTGGGCGTCTCGGCCTGGCACATCCTCCGGAAAAACGAGACGGGCCTCTTCACGAAGACCTTCAAGGCCGCCTCGATCTTCGGCGTAATTGCTATCGTGGGTCTCGTCGTCCTGGGCGATCAGCAGGGAATCGACGTCGCCGCCACCCAGCCTTCGAAGTTCGCGGCGATGGAATCGCATTGGGAAACCGCCGAGCATTCCAGCATGTATCTGCTCGAATGGCCCGATCGCGATGAAGGCAATCGTCTTCAGGCCATCGGGGTGCCGGGCCTCCTCTCGTTCCTGGCCTTCCACGATTTCAACGCGAAGGTGACCGGCCTCAACGATATCGCGAAGGATCTCCGACCGCCCGTGCTGCCGATCTTCCTTTCATTCCGCCTCATGGTCGGCCTCGGTGTGCTGATGGGGCTCCTCGCCCTCGCGGCGCTGTGGTTCTCGCATGGCAAGCGTTCGATAGAGAACAGCCGCTGGCTCCTCGCCATTCTCGTGTGGGCGATTCCTCTGCCCTACCTCGCCATCCAACTCGGCTGGGTCCTTTCGGAAATCGGGCGCCAGCCCTGGATTGTCTACGGTGTCCTCAAGACGGCCGACGCCGTTTCGCGGAGCGTGCCCGTGGCCGATGTGTGGATCTCGCTCATCGGTTTCGTGCTGATGTATTCGGCGCTTGGCGCGGTGGACATCTGGCTTCTTTTCAAGTATGCGCGAAAAGATCCCGACGGCGACCTCAGCAAGATCGTCAATGTGAAGGGGAGGAGCTAGCATGAACGCGACAACTCTGCAGGTCGTCTGGTTCGTCCTTTGGGGCGTGCTCTGGACGGTCTATTTCATGCTCGACGGCTTCGTGCTCGGCTCAGGCTTCATGTCGGCCTTCCTCGCGAAGAACGACACGGAGAAGCGGCAGGTCATCAACGCGGTCGGACCAGTCTGGGACGGCAACGAGGTCTGGCTCATCACCGCCGGCGGCGCGACCTTCGCGGCCTTCCCCACGACCTACGCGCTGATGTTCTCGAATCTTTACCTCGCACTCTTCCTGCTGCTCTCGTCGCTCATCTTCCGCGGCGTCTCCTTCGAGTTCCGCGGCAAGGTTGAGAAGGAGGGCTGGAAGAAGTTCTGGGACGTGGTGATGGTGGTATCCAATTTTCTGCCCGCCCTCCTTTTCGGCGTCGCCTTCGGCAACATCTTCGAGGGCATCCCGATGAAGAACGATTTCGCCAATGCGGTCTTCGCCTATCAGGGCACCTTCTTCGGCCTCCTCAATCCCTATGCCCTCGTGACGGGCGTCTTCTTCGTGCTCCTCTTCGCGATGCACGGGTCCCTCTACACCGCGGTGAAGACCGATGGGGAGATCGCACAACGCGCCCGGGCTGCCGCGAAAAAACTCTGGTGGCCGGTCCTCGTCGTCGCGGTGATTTTCCTCGCCTACAGCGCCTTCGCGACGCATCTTTGGGACAACTACCTGGCGGCGCCACTTCTCTTCATCCTACCGCTTCTCGCCGTCGTCGCCTTGATCCTCGTGCGCGTTTTCGCGTCGAAGGGAAGCCTGGGCGCGGCCATGGCCGCCTCCCTCGTGACGGTGGCCACCGTCGTCGCGACGGGCGTTGCGGGCCTCTTTCCGAACCTCATTCCATCCAATATCGATCCGGCCTCGAATCTCACTATCGTGAATTCCTCCTCGAGCCAATACACCCTCGGCGTCATGACCGTAGTGGCCTTCATCTTCGTGCCCATCGTGA
>JAJXVS010000190.1 GCA_021782015.1 bacterium
TATATTATGTATTGATTCCTTCTTCGTCGCCGCTGCCGGTGGCGCTGGACCGGTCGACGCCGCCTCGGCCTCCAAGGCCGAACTTCGGGCCACCTCGCTCGTCGCCCGGATGAGCGTGGGGGAAAAAGCCGGCCAAGTTCTTCTCGTGAGCGTGGGGGGCCGGGGATTCGCGCCTCGATCGAGTCTCGAGATGGTGAAGAATGTGGGGCCGGGCGGCATACTGCTGTTCGGCTTCAACGTGCCGGTGGTCCCGACCGGCATCTGCCCGGCCCTCGCTTCTTTCCAGGAGGCCGCCAAAACCTCGGGCGCCGGCCTGCCCCTCCTCGTCGCAATCGACCATGAGGGCGGCCTCGTGTTCCGCTTTCATGGCGGCATCACGAGGCCTCCATCCCCATTGGAGACGGCCCGCAGGGGCAGGGCCTACGCCGCCCTCCTCGGCAGGCGCGAGGCCCTCGAGCTCGGCGACCTCGGCATCACCATGGTTCTGGGGCCCGTCGTGGAGGCACTCACCGCGGAGAATCGGGCCTTTCTCGGAAGCCGATCCTACGGGAGCGATCCCGGGCTCGTGGACTCGACGGCGGCGGCCTACATCCGGGGGCTCGCGGAAGGCGGCGCGATCGCCGTGGCCAAGCACTTTCCTTCCGACGGCCCCGCCGATCCCCATTTAAGCCTTCCCCGCCTCGACGTCTCAGCCGATCGTCTCCGGAGCCTGTACCTCGGGCGTTTCCGGGCAGCCATCGAGGCGGGTGTTCCCGCAATCATGATTTCCCACATCGTCGTAGAAGCCATCGATCCGGCCCGGCCCGCCACCCTTTCGGCCAAAGTGATAGGAATACTGAGGAATGAGCTCGGATTTGGCGGGGTCGTCCTCACCGACGACCTTCTCATGAAGGCTCTCGACATGCCGGTCAGGCTGTCGGCGCCCGAGGCGATCGCTGCCGGGGCCGACCTTCTCATGCTCTCCTCGGAGGCAGCCGCGATCCCCGCGCGCGACGCGATAGTTGCCGCGCTGCGATCGGGGCGACTATCGGAAAGGCGTCTCGACGAGGCCGTGACCCGCGTGGTCGCACTCAAGCTCGAGTCGGCTGAACTCGTGGCGAGGGCGGCGGCTGCAGGGGCCGTCATGGGGTCGGGCGCCGGGTCGGACACAAACATGGAACCCTTGACCACGCCTGCATCTCGCTGCGCCTCCTTCGCCTCGCGAGTGGCCGAAAGCGCCCGCCTCCTTTCGGCCGTGGCCGCCGACCCTCGGTGAAGTCTTTGTCAATCTCCACCGTCTCGCTGCCGATTCTCGGAGAGAAGCATCTCCCTGGCCCCTGCGCCCGGTCGACGAAGGATGACACATGGCTTGTCCGGCTTGGGGGAGGTGGTTTATAATCGCGCGATTTTCATCAAGAATGGAGGCATGCCGATGGGCCATCCTGCAAGACTGAGCCTCGCCCTCGGGAACTTCCTCGTGCGGCGCCGTCGGGCCATCGCCCTCGGCTCCTCTACCCTTCTGTTTATCGCGATATTCACGGGCTCGGCGCCGAAGGAAGCCAGCGCCACAATTCCCGCGATGGGCGGCGCGGCCTTTCCCGCGACGGAAAAGCTGCCCGGCCAAAAGGGGCCCATTTCCACGCAGGCCCCCGAGGATCGGGGCCTCTACTACAGCGTGTACAAGGTCGCGAAGGGCGACACGATCGGCGCCATCGCCGACCAGGCCGGCATCACCACCGACTCCATCGTCAGTTTCAACGACATCAAGAATACGAGGACCATTCAACCCGGTATCCTCCTCCGCGTGCCGAGCCAGGCCGGTATCCTCTATACCGTCAAGGCTGGCGACACCATCGATTCGGTCGCCGCCTCCTATTCGATTTCGGGCGACGCCATCATCGACGCGAACGGGCTCCTCTCGGCCACCCTCGACCCCGGCACGCCGATATTCCTTCCGGACGCACGGCTCCCGAGCTTCAAGCTCCGCGAAATAAACGGCGACCTCTTCCGATGGCCCGTCAATGGAGAGATCTCCAGTCGCTACGGCTGGCGGACCGATCCCTTCACCGGGCTTCGGGGCTTTCATAACGGCCTCGACATAGCCGCCTGGATGGGTTCGCCCATCCGCGCCGCCATGGAGGGGAGGGTAGCCGACACCGGCTATTCGCCCTCGTTCGGTAACTACATCCTCATCGCCCACCATTCTGGCTATGCGAGTTTTTACGGTCATCTGTCGGTGATCAAGGTCAGGCCAGGCCAGGCTGTGGCTCTCGGCCAGGTCATCGGGTTGGTCGGCAATACCGGCTATTCGACGGGGCCGCACCTTCATTTCACCGTTTTCAAAAACGGCACGACGGTCAATCCGGCCAATCTCCTGCATTGATTTACTTAGCCGCCGGCATCTGCTATCCTTGTCGGCCATGAGGGAATATCGAGGTTTTCCGGCATCGCCCGGCATCGCGCGCGGCCCGGCTCTTCTCTTCTTCGATGATGAAGAGGTCGTGACGCCCAATTTCGTGCTCGCCGAACGCGATATTGATGGCGAGTGGGCGCGCCTTCTGGTCGCCGTCGAAAAGGCGAAGGCCGAGGTCACGGTTCTCCGCGACCGGGCCCACGACATGGCCGGCGCCGAACAGGCGTCCATATTCGACGCCCACCTCCTCATGCTTTCGGATCCTGACCTTTTCGAAAATGTCGAAAAACGGCTTCGCTCGACTTTCCGCAACATTGAGCGCGTCCTGATCGAGGTCGAGACCGAATTTGTGGACCGCCTTTCCGGCGTCGAGGATCCGCAGCTCCAGGAACGGGTTGCGGACATCCAGGACGTTTCGCGGCGCATCCTCGGTCACCTTCTGCACGCCGAGCGCGCCACCCTCGCCAAACTCGACCGCGATGTCGTCGTCGTCGCCCGCGACCTCCTGCCCTCCGACATGATGAACATGGATCGCGAACACGTCCTCGCGCTGATCACCGAAGCGGGAGGCAAGACGAGTCATGTGGCCATCCTCGCGAGGGCATTCGAGATGCCGGCCGTGCTCGGTGTCGGCGAGGCCCTTGATGCCATCGGGGCGGGCACGCCCCTCATTGTCGACGGCAGCTCCGGTCTCGTGATTGCCGATCCCGACGCGGCGGCCGGGGCCCGGGCCGAGCTCACCCGCACGAGGGAGGCAGAGAGAGTTCGGGAGCTTGCGGGATTGCGCGATCTGCCGGCCGTTACGACGGACGGCGATCGCGTTCTTCTCAAGGCGAATATCGAAGTGCCCGACGAAGCCGACTCTGTCCTCGCGCATGGCGCCGAGGGGGTTGGGCTGTTCCGCTCCGAATTCCTTTTTTTCAAGCCGGGGCATATTCCCGGGGAGGACGAGCAGTACCGCGCCTACCGCCGGGTGCTCGAGGCCATGCCCGGACATCCGGTGACCATCCGTACCCTCGACATCGGGGGCGACAAGGTGCTACCCGATTTTGGCGCCGGCGGCGAGAAGAATCCGCTGCTCGGGTGGCGGGCCATACGTTTCTGTCTGTCCAAGACCGAGGTATTTCTTGCTCAGCTCCGCGCCATTCTGCGCGCCTCGGCCCATGGGGATGTCCGCATCATGTTCCCGATGATCTCGACCGTCGAGGAGCTCGACCAGGCCAGGGATCTCCTCGCGACGGCTCGCTCGGAATGCGCGAGGCGATGTCACGACATACCCGATCGTATCCCCGCCGGCATCATGATCGAGGTGCCCTCCGCGGCAATCGCCAGCGACATCCTCGCCGCACGCTGCGATTTCTTTTCAATTGGTACCAATGATCTCACCCAGTACACCCTGGCGGTGGACAGGGGCAACGAGCGCGTGGCCGCCCTCCACGACCCCTTTCACCCCGCGGTCATCAGGCTCATCCGGACGACCATCGAGAACGGAAAGGCGGCCGGCATCCCCGTCGGTCTCTGCGGGGAGATGGCGGCCGATCCGGCGGCGGCCCTTCTCCTCCTCGGTCTCGGCCTCGGTGAATTTTCCATGTCGAGTCAATCCGTCCCGGCCGTCAAGCGTCTCATCCGTTCCGTCGCCATGACCGAGGCCCGCGAGATCGCGGCCGAGGCGATGACCATGAAGACGGCTTCCGGCATTCGGGGATTTCTCGAGGACCGGGTCGCCGGTTTCGAGGACGCCGCGCGACGTCGATGAAAAGAGCCTCTGGCGGCTCCATCCCAGCATTCTCTCCGACAGGAACGACATGAAACAGCAGATCGAAACGGTGGAAGAGACGACGAACCCGCCCAAGCGCGTGCGGTACGAGGGCCTTCCCCTCGTGGTGATCGCGGGCAGGCCCAACGTCGGCAAATCCACCCTCTACAACAGGCTCCTCCACAAGCGTCGGGCCATCACCGATCCGACGCCCGGTGTCACCCGCGATCCCATCGAGGCCGAGTGCCATTTCCGAGATTCGGACCGGCGCTTCCGTCTCGTCGATACCGGCGGGTTCAAGCTCGAGAGGGAGGGGCTGGATGGTCTTGTCGTCGAAAAAACCCTAGCGAGCCTGGTGTATGCCGACCTCGTGATCTTCCTCGTCGACGCGAAGGAAGTGACCCCGGAGGACGAGGAGTTCGCGCAACTCCTCAGGCGCTGGTCTGACAAGGTCCTTCTCGTGGTCAACAAGGCCGACAGCCCCGAGCGCGATTCCATGGCCTGGGGTCATCTGCGCTGGGGCTTCGGAAAGGGCAAGGCCTCCCGTGAGGTCCAGGCCGACGGCGCCCCCCTCTTCATTTCGGCGGAGCATGGCCGCAACATCGACGAGCTCGAGGAGGCCATAATCCGGCGTCTCGATTTCTCGAAGATCGTCGAGGTCGAGCTGGAAAGGGCTCCGATCAGGCTCGCTATTCTGGGCAAACCGAACACCGGCAAGTCCACCCTCCTCAACAGGCTCCTCGGGGAGGACAAGAGCATCGTCAGCGACCAGCCCGGCACCACGCGCGATCCGGTCGAGGGCCGATTCAATTTCAAGAAGCGTGATTTCCGGATCCTCGACACCGCGGGCATTCGGCGCAAGGCCAAGGTCCACGATTCCGTCGAGTACTACTCGGTGACGAGGGCCATCAAGAGCGTTCAGGACTGCGATATCGTACTGCATATGATCGATGCCCGCGAAGGCCTCACCGACCAGGACAAGAAGATCGCGGCCTTCGCCGCCGAGGCCGGACGCGGGGTCGTCTTTATCCTTAACAAATGGGACGAGATGCCGGACATCAAGAATTCCTTCGAGGCTGCCCGCGACAAGCTGCGCTATTTCTTCGGCCAAATGGCCTGGGCTCCGGTCCTCCCCCTGTCCGCGCGCGACGGATTCGGCGTGGACAAGTTGATGAACACAATTGTTACTATATACGCCCAATTGACCAAGGAGATCGAGACGAGCGCCCTCATGCGGGCGGTGGAAGGCTGGATCGAGACGACTCCCCCGCCCGTGGGCCCGAGGACGCGCTGGAAACTGCGCTACGCGGTGCAGACGAGCTCGAACCCCCAGGGGTTCAGCTTTTTCGTCACGCGTCCCGAGGCGGTCGCGGAAGCCTATCGCTCCTTCCTTCGGAATCGCCTGCGCGAGGACCTCGGCCTCGACAAGGTGCCCGTCCTCCTCGAACTCAAACCCTCCCGCCAGGGCTGGGTCGAACGGAAGGCGGGCATCGACGCGGTGTCAAAGGCGCCTGGAGGGCCCAGGCCTGCGCCAAAGGCCCCCTCGGGCGATATGCCTTCGGGCAGGGTGCCTTCGGGCAGTATGCCCGCGGGCAAACCCTCCGGCGGAGAAGCGGTGAGTGGTCCATCGAAGGCCAAGCCTTCCCGAAAGACCCCGAGCGGCAGGGCGAGCGTCAAAGTCCCGCCGAAGTCGAGCCGCGTCAAGCCCGCACGGGCGAAGAAGGCGCAGAAGCCTGAAAACCGGCGCATCGCCGCCAAGGAAATCAAGGCAGTCAAGGCGGCCAGGGCCAGAGCGGCGGCGGGGCCCGGGGCCCGCCCCACTAAGCCGCGGTCCCCGAAGCCGCAGGCCTCAAAGCCGCGGGCCTCAAAGCCGCCGGCCTCAAAGCCGCAGGCCTCAAAGCCGCGGGCCCCGAAGCCGCGGGCCTCAAAGCCGCGGGCCTCGGGCCGGGGCCAGGCCAAGGACGGCGCGTGAAAGCCTCCATCCAGGCGCCCCTGGCCTGATCATCGCGCCATGCCGAAGCTCAGCATCGGGGAGGCGGAAGAACTCCTCCGCCTTCCCGCCTCGACCATCCGGCACTGGGAAAGGGTCCTCGCCGTAGTGTCGCCGGACAAGGATGTTTTCGGACGGCGTCGATACGGCGAGGCCGAGTTGCGGCTCCTGTTCAGGATACGACATCTATCACAGCGTGAAGGCCTCGGGCTCAAAGAAGCCCAGGAGCGCATTCTCGCGGAAATATCCAAACCCTTGACAGAGGAACGAGCGCTTCTGGCCGAGCTCCGCGGCGACTTTGTCGGCCTTTGGACGGCGAGTCGCGACGCCTCCCGAACGCTCGAAAGTGTCGCGCCGCGGAAGCGCGGCGCGGAAAAGGACTGACCACTATGGCTGCATCTATCGGAAAGTTATGCGATTTTATCGATGCCTCGCCGACGGCCTGGCAGGCGGTGGATTCGATCGGCGCCCGGCTCGAGGCTGCGGGGGGGCTTAGGCTCGAGGAAAGGGATGCGTGGAAATTGGAGCCCGGTTGTCTGTACTGGATCGATCGCTCGGGCTCCGGCCTCATTGCCTTCAGGCCCGGCCTGCGCAGTCCCGCCGAGGAGGGTTTCGCCCTCGCGGGGGCCCACACCGACAGCCCCGGACTCAAGGTGCGACTCGAGAAACGACTCGGAAGCCGCGGCATGGAACGCTGTGCCGTGGAGGTTTACGGCAGTCCGATAATCTCGACCTGGCTCGACCGGCCTCTTTCGCTTGCCGGCCGGGTCCTCGTCAAGGGGCCCGAACGCCCGATCGAGAGACTCGTCTCCCTCGGCCGCCCCGTCGGCGTCGTGCCCAACCTCGCCATCCATCTCAATCGTGATCTCAACAAGGGCTATGAGTACAACGCGCAGACGCAATTGCCCGTCCTCCTGTCCTCGTCTCCCGAAGCCCTTGCTCATGGCGCGACGGCTTCGCCGCTCGATGGCGGCCCGGATTCGACGATCATCGCGCGGTTGCTCGGCGAGGAACTCGGGATCGGGGCTGACGAGATTCTCGCGGCCGACCTCTTCTTCGTGGACGCACAGAAGACCCAATTGATAGGTCCAGACCTTGTCAACGGCTATCGTCTCGACAATCTTCTGGGCTGTCACGCCATACTCGAGGCCTTTGTCGAGGCGCGGCCCGCGGCCCACGGCCAGGTCGCGGTTTTCTTCGACAGCGAGGAGATCGGCTCGCGCACCCGCATGGGCGCCGATTCTTCTTTTTTGCGTGACACTCTCGCCAGGATTTCGAGCCTGCAGGGAACCTCGACCGAGGGGTTCCATCGCGCCCTCGCATCGTCCTTCACCGTGTCGGTCGACGTCTCGCAAGCCTGGCATCCCGCCTGGCCCGAAAAACTGGACGAAGGTTATTCCCCCCTTCTCAATGGGGGCCCCGCGATCAAGGTGAACGCGAATTTCCGCTATGCCACCGATGCCGGATCGGAGGTCCGCTTTCGCCGGTATTGCGAGGAGGCAGGCCTGCCTTGCCAGAAATTCATGACAAGGGCCGACATGAGTCCTGGGTCCACAATCGGGCCGATGTCCGCTGCCCTGTCGGGCATCGAGACCGTCGACGTCGGTTCGCCCCTTCTCTCCATGCATTCTCTCCGGGAGACGGCCGGCGTCCGCG
The DNA here is from genome assembly GCA_021782015.1 of bacterium. Classification (GTDB taxonomy): domain Bacteria; phylum Spirochaetota; class Spirochaetia; order Treponematales; family Rectinemataceae; genus CAIJMU01. The sequence continues at coordinate 7,795 of JAJXVS010000190.1, forward strand.
ATCACTCAATGATGGTTGCAGCCCTTGCCCGGCACTTCGCTTCCGCTCCAGGGCAGGCCCG
>JAJXVS010000191.1 GCA_021782015.1 bacterium
GGATTTCAAGATCAAGGGACTCCCTACGATCGCGAAGGCTCTTCCTGGGAAGCCCTCCTTCGCGACAGGCCCTTCGAGCGGGCGATATCGGCCGGGCCCCCGATCGGCCCATCGACTGGGCCCTCGGCCGGGCCCTCGGCCGGGGCCGCGGCCGGGGGCCCGGCCGGGGCCCTGCGCTACCTCGGCCAGGCCTTCAACCTCTTCCTTGTCGTGGAGCGCGGCGAGGAACTCTTCCTCATCGATCAGCACGCCGCCCACGAAAGGCTTATTTATGACGAATTATCCTCGCGGGGGCCGACGGTGCAGGAACTCCTCGTGCCGGTCACGATCCGGGTCGATACCGACGCCGAGGAAAGGCGCCTCGCCCTCCTCGCCCCCGCCATCGCGAAGGCGGGTTTTTCGCTGGCGCGTGAGGGCGCCGATTGGCAGCTCACCGCCCTCCCCGCCTCCCTTCGCGGGGAGCCCGAGGCCGCCCTGCGCGAACTCATCGAGGGCGGCAGCGACGATCCGGAGCGCTCGGCCAGGGCGATGACGGCCTGCAAGGCCGCCATCAAGGACGGGGAGAGCCTCGACCCGGCTTCGGCCCTCGAGCTCGCAAGGCGTGCCCTCGAACTGCCTGAGCCCCGCTGCCCCCACGGGAGGCCGGTGTGGTTCAGACTGACGCGCCAGGACCTGTTCAGGTTCGTCCGCCGAATCGTCTGATGAGCGCCACCTCGCCGGGGCCTACAGACCCGCGAGTATCTTCTTCGCGTCGGCCGCCCCCGTGTAATCGGGGTTGCGGGCAAGTAGATCCTGGAGGGTCTTCCTTGCCGAGGCCGCGTCGCCCGTCGAGGCCTCCAGCTTGCCGAGTTCGTAGATGGCGTCCCACTGCTTCGAGTCGAGCTTGATGAGTTCACCGTAGGCGCCCATGGCGCCCGCGCTGTCACCCGCGGAGACATAGGCGCGGGCGAGGTTAAGACGCACGGTCGTCTCGCGGGGCGAGAGGCCGAGGGCTTTCTGATAATACAGAATACTTTTATCGTAGAGGCCCTTCTTGCCGTAGGCGTTGGCGAGGTTGTTGTTCGCCTCGAAGGAATTGGGATCGATCGCGACCGCCTCCTCCAGATAGGTGAGGGCCTTGTCGACGAAGCCGGCTTCGAGGTAGAGGTTGCCGAGGTTGATGCGCGGCTCGATATAGCCCTTGTCCTGCGCGGCGGCCTTCGCGTAGGCCTCGAGGGCGGCATCGGTGGCGCCGCCCTTTTCGCTCGCGAGCCCCAGGGTGTAGAGGTACTCGGGATTGTTCGGCTGTTGGGCTGCCGCCTTCTGCGCGTAGGGAAGGGCCTCCTTGCCCTTGCCGAGCTTGAGTTCGACGGTGGCCAGGTTGTAGTTCGTCTGGGCGTCGTCGCCCACCGCAAGGGCCTTGCGGAACCAGCCCTCCGCGCTCGCGTAGTCGCCGCCGGCCGCGTATTGGGCCGCGAGTTCGCGGAGGGCGAGCGGATTGGTCGGATCGGCCTGGGCCGCCTTCTGGAAGGCGGCGAGGGCGGCCTGCTGCTGGTTCCTCGCCGCGTAGATGCGGCCGCTCGCCACGAGGGCGAGGGTGAAATCGGGCTTGATTTTCAGGGCCTTTCCGTAGGCCCCGAGCGCCCGCGAAGGATCCTTGAGGTATTGGTGGGTCAGACCCAGATTGTACCAGGCGTTCTCGAAATCCGGCTTGAGCGTCACCGTCGCATCGAAGGACAGGCGCGCCTTTTCGTAGTCCCTCGCCTTGAGATAGGTCTTGCCGAGTTCATATGAATACAGATAATTCTTGGGATCGAGACTGGCGGCCTGCTTGAGTTCGGCAATAGCGTTGTCCACCTGGTTGAGGTCCGCGTTGATCTTGCCGAGGGTGTAGAAGGGCATCGCGTTGTTCGGGTCCTTCTTTTTTGCGTCGCGGGCGTTCTGGATGGCGTCCTTGATGGCCTGGTCGGCGCCCGGTCCGGGATTGGCCCGGGCCGCGGCGTAGAGGCCGTCCGCGATGCCCGCGAGGGTCTGCGAGGCGAAACGATCCTCGCCCTCGGGCAGCTTGCCGAGGGCCTCCTGGAAATTCTGCCCCGCCCCCGCGAAATCACCCTTTGTCGCGGCCGCCTTGCCCTTGTCCACCAGGTCGTTCACCTCGCGCATCTTCTTCTGCAATTCCGCGTTCTGCTTCGAGAGCTCCGCGTCGGCGGCCTTTTTTCTCGCCGCGGCCGCGTCGGCCTCGGCCCTCCGCTGCGCCGAATCGTCAGCCCTCTTCTGCGCCGAGGCCTGATCGGAGGCCGCGCCTCCCTGCCCCGAGCCCTGGGGAGGGAAGACCAGGGCTTGGCCCACTTTTTCGAGGGATTTGGCGATCGCGCTGTCGCTGCTGCTTTTCTTCGTGTCGCTCTGGTTCTTGCCGTCGGCGGCCTCGTTGTGGAGTTTCTTCGCCTCGGCGTTGCCGGAATCGGCGATGAGTATGCGATCGAGGATATCGAGGGCCCGGTTATAATCGCCCCGACCGATGTAATCCTTGGCGAGGGCGAGGGCGTTGGAGGTCTCGGTCGCGGCGCGCATGGTCGTCCACGCTATGCCGCCCCCGACAGCGATCGCGAGAAGGAGGGCGCCGCCGGTCGCGGCCAGAAGCCCTGGGCGTTTCAGCATTCGGTGATTCCTTTCGGTCGCGTCAATTCGAGGGAGGAAGCTCGTCGGTGTAAGACTGGACCTGCCCCGATCCCGCCGCGAGATTGGTCGTGTCCTCGGCCGCGGCCTTGAGCGAGGCGCTCACCTCGTCGAGGAGCTGTTTCCGCGCGTTTTCGGCTGCTATTTTGGCCGCCTCCTCCTGCGCTTTTTTTTGCTCCGCGTCGGCGATGGTCTTTCCCAGAACGCCGAGCAGGGACTGGATCGCATCCTTCTGCGGGGAGGATGGATCGAGGAGGAGGTAGCGCGCGTAGTCGTCGCGGGCCGAAGGGTAGTCGTTGAGAAGCATTCCCGCGTTGGCCCGGTTGAGGAAGGCGCCCGCCATCGAAGAGTTGACGGCGATCGCCGAATCGTACATGTCCTTGGCGAAGGAAGCCTTTCCCTGAGCGAGATAGAGATTGCCGAGGTCGAACCAGAAAAGATCCTTGTGGACCACCGATTTCGCGACACCCTTCCTGAGAATCGCCATGGCGTCGTCGGGACGATTGACCTGCTGGTAGCTGAGCGCCAGCCAGATATAGGCCTTCTCGTCGACCCCCGGATCGCGAATGGCCTGTTCGAGCTGGGGGATGGCCTCGGCCAGTTTGTTGGCGCGAAAGAGCCTCTCACCCTCGGCAAAGGAAGCCGTCACGGGGCTTACGACGGCGGCGCCGCCCGGCCCTACCGAGACCTGGCCGCCCGGCCCTACCGAGACCTGGCCACCCTGCGATGTCGGGGCGACAGCCGTGTCTTGGGCAGCCAGAGGAATGGCAAGGGCCCCCATCGAGCACAGGGCGACGACGAGGGGCAGCCACGCGCCCCCGCCGGACGCTGATTTCTGAACAATTTCGCCGAGGTGTCGCATATTCCCCCGTTTCACGCTACACTGGCAAGATATCACAGGTGGAGCGCTTACATGAGGCGAACTGCACCGGAACGGGAAACGCGATGCTCGTGGTGATCATCATCCTCATTCTCGGCGGTCTCGTCGGCTTCTTGAGCTGGTTCATCATACGCATGATGGCGGCGCCCCGACAGACCAAGGCGATCGCGGACCTGATAAAACAGGGACGCTTCCAGGCCGCAATCCGCGCCGCAAAGGCGGTTACGGCCAAGGATACCCGCAACGCCGAGGCGCACTGGCTCCTAGGCAAGGCCTACATGGGCGACGGCAAGCCCGAGCTCGCCCTCATGGAATACAAGCACGTCAACCAGCTCGGCTCCTTCGGCCCCGACCTGCCGGAAATCCCCTTTCGCAAGGAGATGGCCGAACTCTACGAGCGTTTCAACCAATTAGAAGAAGCGCTCAAGGAACGCATCCTCCTCACCAAGATCGAGGCCAACGACGCCCGCAATTATTACGAGGCCGGAAGGCTCTTCGAAGGACGGGGGCGGACCGATGTCGCGGTCAACCACCTCCGAAAAGCCATCGAACTCGACGAGCGGGTCCACGAGGCCCATCATCTCCTGGCCCTCATCCTCCACCGCACCAAGCACGATCTGGAGGCGCGCAAGGAGTTCGAGGCCTCGATCAAGTGGAACCCCGAAGACTACGAGGCCTTTTACTACATCGGCAAGATCCACAAGGAAGCGGGAGACCACACCGCGGCCCTCCTCGCCTTCGAAAAGGCGGCCCGGAGCGGTTCCTATAAGATAAAGGCCCTCGTCGAGCGAGGCGGCTGCTATATGAGCCAGGGCAATCTCGACAAGGCGATTCCCGAGCTGGAGCGCGCCGTCAAAATGGTAAAGGACGAGGCCGCGACGGAGGCCCTCTACGGCCGCTACTTCCTGGCCATGTGCTACGAAAAACAGCGCGAGCTGGACAAGGCCATCGAGCAATGGGAAAAGATCTACGCGAAAAAGCCGGGCTTCCGCGATGTCGCGGAAAAGCTCACCCAGTACCAGGAATACCGCAGCGACGACCGGATGAAGGATTTCCTCACCTGCGGCAAAGAAGAATACATGCAGCTCTGCCAGGCGATGGTCCAGGGCCCGATGGGCCTCTCCATCCGCGACGCGGCCGACATCCAGGGCGGAGTGCAGGTCATCGCCGTCGAGAATGATTCGGAAAAATGGATGGGCCAGAAAAAACAGCCCCGTCTCATCCGCTTCCTCCGCGTGTCCGAAACCCTGGGCGAACCGGCCATCAGGGCCCTCCTCGACCAGATGAAGAAGCTCAGCATCATGCGCGGCAGCATCGTGACCAGCTCGACCTTTTCGCGTCAGGCCGTCGAGTTCGCCGAAAACCGTTCCGTGGAACTCTATCCGAAGGACCTTCTCCAGGGCTTTCTCTCGAAAACGGGTGTCCCCGGCCCCTCCGCGTGATGAAGATACTCTGCATCGCCGACGAGGTCGATCCGCTGGTCTATTCGCCGCGGATCAAGGAGCGCTTTGGGGACGTCGAACTCGTCCTCGCGGCCGGGGATCTTCCGCTGGAGTACCTCGGCTTCATTTCGTCGATGCTCAATTGCCCCCTCCTCTACGTCGAAGGCAATCATGACGGCCACGACAAGGCCGACGCCCTCCAATGGACGCACTTTTCCTCGCCCGCGGACGAGGGGGCGCGCAACATCGGCTTTCGCCTGATACGGGAAGGGGGCCTCACCATCCTCGGCCTTCCCGGTTCGATTCGCTACAATCGCGGCCCCAACCAATTCAGCGACCTTGCCATGGCCCTGCACATCCTGGCCCTGGCCCCGCGGCTCTTTTTTGAGCGGCTCCTCCGCGGCAAGGCACTGGACATCGTCCTCGCCCACGCCTCGCCCCTAGGCATCCAGGACCGCGACGACCCATGCCATCGCGGCTTCAAGTCCTTCCTCGGGCTCATTCACCGCTGGAAGCCGGCCTGGTTCGTCCACGGTCACGTGCATCTTTACGATCTGGCCAGCCCCCGATCGAGCGAAGAAGGGCCGACGACCATCGTCAACGCATTCGGGCACTGGATCATCAACACGGAGAAAACGGCATGAGCCAGTGGCATCGCGACCTCGCGGGGGAGGATTTTTCGAAGGCGAGGACGAGGGCCCTCCTGTCCCGCATCGCCCACCTTTTGGGCCCGGCCCGCGACCGTCTCCTCCCTTTCGAGGAGGTGCGGCGCCTTCTCAAGCCGATGCGCGAAACCTACGAGGGGGTGCAGGCCGTCGCCCTCGACCGCATCGTCGGCAGCGAAGGGCGCTACCGGGACTTCAACCGCCATTTCCTGCCAAAGCACGAGCGCCTGCGCGACCGATGGGTCTCGATCGACCTGGCCCACTACAGCGAAATCGAACTCCCCCCCGTCAGGCTCTACGAGATCGGCGGCCTCTATTTCGTGCGCGACGGCAATCACCGGGTTTCGGTGGCCGCCCTCCGCGGCCAGACGCACATCGACGCCGAGGTGACGAGCCTCAGCGCCGAGACCCTCCTCGAGCCCGGCATGACCATCGACGACCTGCGGGCCCAGGTGATCGGCTGGGAAAAGCGGGACTTCTACGCCGCCACCTCCTTCGGGAAACTGACCGGCGACGAGCATCTCGATTTCACGACCACGGGTCGCTACGACGAAATCGTCGAGCACATCAATGTTCACAAGTATTACATCAACCAGCAGAGCAAGGCCGAACTCCCCTTTTGGCAGGCCCTGGTCTCCTGGTACGCGAATGTCTACCAACCCATCGCCCTGGCCATCGACGAGGCGGGCCTCCTCGAGCGCTTTCCCAAACGGACGGTCTCCGACCTCTACGTCTACGTGGTCAAGCATTGGGACATCCTCAAGAAGAAATACGGCCTGGCCTACTCCCTCGCCGCGGCGGCCAAAGACTACGGCGAGACCTACGGCGCGAAGCATCAGCCTTTTTTCCCGAGACTCCTCGGCGGCCTTCGTACGGCATTCGGACGTTCCGGGAAAAAAGAACAACCGAAGCCGTAACCATTCCGCGGGGCTGGGGTTTGATCAGTGTAAGCGGCGCGCGACACACCGCTTCAGTGCGCGAACCCCCGGGTCCCTCCTCCTATCCCGGGGGTTCTTTTTTGTCACATTGACGAAAACCCTTTAAACTGCTATTTTCCGATGTGAGAAGGAGTCCCCCCATGGCACAGCAATCCAAGAACTCACGTACGGCGAGCGCCACCCAGCGCTTTTTCTGCCCCTGCGGCGGCGAAATCAAGATGAAGACCATCCTCGAAAACGGCAAGGTCCGCAATCTCGCCGAGTGCGAGAAGTGCAAGCGCACCGAGCGCCGCCCCAGCGAATTCGTCTGAGCCGAGCGGAATTCGGCCGAGGCCCAGAACGCCGCTTCCTTTCCCCTGGGGATGAGGAAGCGGCCTTTTTATTGTGGCCTTCCCTACGGCACCGATCGCGATTCGGGACCCGGCAGGCTCAGCTTCGCCGATTCGGCCTTCATCTCCTCAAGGGCCGCCGCCACCAGATCCCTGCTTTTCGCCAGCGTGGCCAGAATTTCCTTCTTCCCCTGCGGGGTCGGGAGGACAGCGACAAGCCGCACCGTATAGGTGTGCCGACCGAGATTTTTCAAAAGATCCCTGACGCTCGAAACCCATGAGCCCCCCTCGATGGCGGCTACCAACACGGGCAGGGGATCGATTTCGATGAGCCTGCGAAAACCTGCGGTGTGGAAGGGGCCGAGTTGGCCGTTTCGCGAGCGGGTCCCCTCGGGAAAGAGAACCGGGCAGAATCCCTCGGCCTTGCTTCGGCGGGCGAAACGCTCGAGGCTTTTCATCGTCTGGAACATGTCGCCTTTGCGGTTCACGAGGGCGTGCCCCTGGCGCCTCAGAAGACTCGAAACGAGGGGAATCCCCATGCCGAGCTCCCTTTTCGCGACAAAGCGCATTCGGCATCGCGCAGGCAAAAGGTCCCATACCACCGGAATGTCAAAGAGGCTCTGGTGGTTCGCGACGAGGATAAAGCGCTCGGGAATTTCCCCATCGAGGCGATTAATCAAACGGGGCTTCCATCCTCGATAATGGGCGAAAACGGCAAAGATCTTGCTTACCGCCTTGCGCTGGAGGTGCTCGGTATAGGGGATGAACCCCTTCGGGTTGAAGAGCCCCGCGAGTTGCAGCAATACGTCATAGACGATGAACACGCCGACGAGCGCGATGATGCCGAGGAGGTTGACCATGGGTCTCTGGCTCCTTTTGCGTATCTGGCAGCGAGCGGAGAGCGGAGCTTCCCCCCTTCGGGAAGGCGA
>JAJXVS010000004.1 GCA_021782015.1 bacterium
CCGGCGCGATGCCCCTGCCCCTGCGGGAAAAGCCCCGGCAGCCTTCATAATACTAATTAGTTCGATTAGGCAGGGCGCTTGGAATCCGTTGGGCCGGGGCCGCGCGTCCCGCAATTGTCCCGGCCCCATTCGATGATCAGGCGCCCGCCGCTATGATCCCCGGCGCCCGCCGCGCCGAGCCGGCCGTTTCGACGGCTTGCTCGGCGGCCCAAAAGGGGCGGGTGCGGATGATCTGCATTATAATGGGGGCGAACCCCAAGGAGGCTCCAGCATGGAAATCGTTCTATCGGCAATCGTCATCGTCGTCGCAGTACTGTTCTTCTCCGGCATCCGCATCGTCCGACCGACCCACCGCGGCCTCATCGAGGTGCTCGGCAAATACCGGCGCTTCGCCGAGCCCGGCTTCCACTGGATCATCCCCGGCATCACGAAGCTCTTCCGGATCAACACCACCGAGCAGATGGTCAACGCCGAGCCGCAGGAAATCATCACCAACGACAACCTCAACGCCCGCGTCGACGCCCAGGTCTACTTCCGCGTCAAGGGCGACGAGGACAGCGTCAAGGCCTCGGTCTATAATGTTAACAATTATCAATATCAGATCGTCAACCTCGCGCGGACGACCTTGCGCAACATCATCGGCACCATGACCCTCAAGACGGCCAACTCCGAGCGCTCCCGCATCAATTCGGAGCTGCTCTCGACCCTCCTCAACGAGACCAAGACCTGGGGCATCGCCGTGGTGCGCACCGAGCTCAAGGAGATCGACCCGCCCAAGGACGTCCAGGAAACGATGAACAAGGTCGTCAAGGCCGAGAACGAGAAGATCGCCGCGGTAGATTTCGCCACCGCCACCGAGACCATGGCCGACGGCGAGAAGCGCGCCGCCATCAAGAAGGCCGAGGGTATTAGGCAGGCAGAAATTCTCAAGGCCGAGGGCGAGGCCCAGGCGATCGCCCTCGTGAATGAGGCTGCGGAAAAATACTTCGTGGGCAACGCCCAGCTCCTCCGCAGGCTTCAGACGGTCGAGACGGCCTTGCAGAACAACGCGAAGATCGTGCTGCCCGCGGATCGCGAACTCGTCAACGTCATCGGCGACCTGGCCGGCGTTCCGGTGAAGGCCAGACCCGCGGCGAGCTGAGGGCCGAGAGGGACTGCGGCGGCCGCCCCGGCAGCTACCACCAAGCGGGCGGGTGCCGCAACAACGGCCAAGGGGGACGCGGCGGCCGCCCCTCCGCAATCGCCCCCTGGGCGATCAGACGCCCGAGTGGGCGAGGAAGCCGCCATCCACGGGGATGACTATTCCCGTGATGAACGAGGCCTCGTCCGAGCAGAGGAACACGGTCGCCCCGCGAAGATCCTTCGCGTCGCCGAAGCGGCCCATCGGGGTCTTGGCGAGCACCTTCTTGCCGCGGGGCGTCGGCGTCTTTCCGTCGGCCTCCATCATGAGGAAGCGATTCTGCTCGGTGATGAAGAATCCGGGCGAGACCGCGTTGACGCGGATGCCGACCTTGGCGAGATGGACGGCGAGCCATCGCGTGAAGTTTTCGACGCCAGCCTTGGCGGCGGAATAGCCGCCTACCTTGGTGAGGGGCTGGGTCGCGTTCATCGACGAAACGTTGAGGACGCAGCCGCCCTTGCCGAGCATGGCCTCGCCGAAAACCTGGCTCGGCAGCACCGTGCCCATGAGGTTGAGGCGGTTGACGTTTTCGAAGCCGCCGAGGTCGAGGCCGAAAAAGCCGTCGGCTTTGGGTGTATCCTTTTCAAGTTGCTCGACCTTGGTGGTGCCGGAAGGATGGTTGCCGCCCGCGCCGTTCACGAGGATGTCGATGCGCCCCCACTCGCGGAGCACCCGCTCGCGAGCGGCCTCCAGTGAGGCCCTGTCGAGAACGTCGCCGGAGGTGACGATGACGTCGTGATGGCCCTGGGCGGCGAGCGAAGCCCGGAGGGCCTCGGCCGATTCGGCATGGCGATTGAGGAGGGCGAGCTTGCAGCCCTCGTCGGCCAAGGCGCGGACCATCTCCGAGCAGAGCACGCCGGAAGCGCCCGTGATGACAGCCACCCTGTCTTTCAACTTCATCGAATCCCCCTTGCGAAATGTTGCGAATTGAACGGGGAATATACTCTCCCGCGAGGCGCGGGCCCGTCAAGGAAGGCGCTGGCCCATAAAGGTGGGCGCGCGATGCGCGCATGGCCCTGCGGCCCCGTCAAGGAAGGCGCGGGCTGGCGAGGGGGCGGGGGGCCTTCGAGGACATTGTCCTCATCCGGGTTTTTCCGTAAGATGATCCAGCCTTCCATGGCAAATATCATTTAGGAGCGCATATGTCCAAGGTCGATCTCGATTGGGGCAAACTTTCGTTTTCCTACATAAAAACCGATTATCGCTACATTTCCCATTGGAAGAACGGGGCGTGGGACGCCGGTTCCCTGGTCACGGAAAATACGATTACCATCGCCGAGGGTTCCACCGCCATTCACTACGGCCAGCAATGCTTCGAGGGGCTGAAAGCCTATACGCGCGCCGATGGTAAGATTCAGCTCTTTCGCCCCGATCGCAACTCGGCGAGGATGAACGCCACCGCCGACCGCATGGTGATGCCGCACGTCCCCGAGGCCAAGTTCATCGACGCCTGCATGCAGGTGGTCAAGGCCAACGAGAAATGGGTGCCGCCCTACGGTACGGGCGCAACCCTCTATCTCAGGCCCTGGCTCATCGGGGTGGGCGACAACATCGGGGTCAAGCCGGCGCCCGAATACCTCTTCGGCGTGTTTTGCATCCCCGTCGGGCCCTATTTCAAGGAAGGGCTCAAGCCGGTCAACTTCATTGCGAGCGAGTACGATCGAGCGGCACCCCGGGGCACGGGGGCGGCCAAGGTCGGCGGCAATTACGCCGCCAGTCTCATGCCCCACGAGGAAGCCGCCCACAAGGGCTACGCCGATTGCGTCTACCTCGATCCGGCCACCCACACGAAGATCGAGGAAGTCGGCGCGGCCAATTTTTTCGGCATCACGAAAACGGGGGCCTTCGTCACACCCCTGTCGCCCTCGATTCTCCCAAGCATTACCAAGTATTCGCTGCTGCAGGTGGCCAAGGATAACTTCGGCATGAAGACCGAGGAGCGCGACGTCTACATCGATCGCCTCGACGAATTCGCCGAAGCGGGAGCCTGCGGCACAGCGGCCGTCATCACGCCCATCGGTGGCCTCTTTTATAAGGGCAAGCTCCACGTGTTCCATTCGGAGACGGAAACCGGACCGGTCACCCGCAAGTTATACGATACGCTCGTGGGAATTCAGTATGGTGATTTGCCTGACCCGGCGCACTGGATTCGCGTGGTCGAGTAAACGAAGGGGAGGGGCGCTGGCGGCCATGGCTGCCGGCGGCGCGGGCCGCAGCGGCCTCAGGCCTGCTTCGCGCAGGCCGGGCAGAGGCCCGTCACGAAGAGCTGGACCCTTTCCACCTGGCTGCCGTCGCCGAGATCCGACACGGCAGGCACTTTGAGGTCGAACAGGTCGGAGACCTCGCCGCAGGCATGACAGCGGAAGTGGGCGTGGGAACTCGTGTCCGCGTCGTAGCGCACCTCCGAACCGGTGATCTCGAGGCGCTGCGCCATGCCGAGCCCCACGAACAGATCGAGGGTCGAGTAGACGGTGGTCCGCGATAGTGTGGGAATCTCCGGGGAAAGCACCCGGTGCACCGCATCGGCGGAGGGATGGGCCTTCGTCGAGGCGAGGGCCTCCCAAATCCGGATTCGCTGTTGTGAAGGTTGTACGCCTTTTGATCTCAAATAATCGACCGTGTTCACCTTCGTCTCCGATCGCGTTCCCACGCGGAAAAGCGCTGCGGCGTCAGCTATATCGACGCCGCGCGCAGAGAGTCAAGAGGGCTCGCCTATTTGAAATAGCGGGCGAGGAGGCCGCGGAAGCCGGATCCGTGCCGAGCCTCGTCCTTGCACATTTCATGGACAGTATCATGGATCGCGTCGTAGCCCAACTCCTTGGCGCGTTTGGCGAGCTTGAGCTTGCCCTCGCAGGCGCCGAATTCGGCGTCGGCCCGCAACCGGAGGTTGGTTCGCGTGTCAGCGTGAAGCACCTCGCCGAGGAGTTCTGCGAAACGGGAGGCATGGTCCGCCTCCTCGAAGGCATAGCGCCGATAGGCTTCGGCGATTTCGGGAAAACCTTCGCGCTCGGCCTGGCGGCTCATCGCGAGATACATGCCGACCTCGGTGCACTCACCCTGGAAATTCTGGCGCAGGCCTTCGACGACTTCCGCATCCAGCCCCTTGGCGACTCCGATGCGATGCTCGTCCGCGAAGGGGGCAGCGCTAGCAGGCACGGCGCCGGCCGCAGTCCCGGCGTGGGCCGAAGTGCCGGCTCCAGCACCGGCTACGGCCTTTCGTTCAACGAATTTTTCTTTGGGGGCCTTGCATTGGGGGCAAAAATCCGGAGCCTCACCGCCCTCGAACACATAGCCGCACACCGAACAGATCCACGTCTTCATGTAGCTCTCCTATGAAAATGGTGTAAAATTGTACTTTGTTCAATATACCCCTTCCCAGAAGGCCTGTCAATATTCCAAGTTTCCGTGCTCTACCTTTTATTTGACAGGGAGGCCGGCAGGGACTAGCCTAGCCTCTACTTGCAGGAAGCCGGAGGGCATTTGATGGCACAGGATGAAAAGGGGCTCGAAGAAAGGGTTTCCCTCCTGGAAAAAAGAATTGAAGGGCTCGAGACCGGCTTCGCGGCCCTGTCGCGTCAGCTTGACGAAGCGAGGAGCGGGGCCACGAGTCTCGGCATGCCTCCGCTATTCGGGGGCGGGGGCGGCGATTCACCCGCTCCGGGGGCCGCTCCCATTTCAGATGAGGCCATTTCCTGGGCCGGTCGCACCTCGCTCCTCCAGAGGGCCGCGACCTTTTCCTTCCTCCTTGTAGTGGCCCTGATTCTCCGGACGATCACCGATGCGGGCGTGGTCGACAAGCTCCTGGGCGCCATCATCGGCATGGGCTACGCGACGGCCCTCATGGTCGCCTCATGGTTCATGTACCGCAGGAAGAGCCCCGCAGCCCCGGTTTTCGCCGCCTCGGGAGCCGTACTTCTCGCAACCGTCGTCGTCGAGACCCACAATCGATTCCTCTCCCTCCCCCTCGTGCCCGCCTACCTCACGTTGGTCGCCATGGGAGTCGGTCTCGTCCTCGTGAGCAGGCGCTACGCGACCTATCTCCCGGTCGCGGCTGGCGTCATCGGCATGTGCGTGGCTGGTGTGGCGATGGACTATCCCAATCCCTCCTGGCCCCTCCTCGCCCTCATACTCGTCTTTGCGAACATCCTCGGCTTCTACGCCTCGAGCCTCAAGAGCAGGTCCTGGCTCCGGTGGCTCGTCCTTTTCGTGACAATTGCCATGATCGGGTACTGGAGCTTCATTCTCGGCGGCGTCCCCTCCGGAGGAGGGCTGCCGGAAGGCCTCTATGCCGGCTTTTTCACGCCCTCCCTTGTGATTCTCTTCGCCGGCTTCCTCGTGTTCGCCGTGCTGGGCCTTTCCAAGGGTTTCTCGAAGGGTTTCGACGCCTTCGACCTCGCGACGCCTTCGATCGCGGCCCTGTGGGCCTATACCTCTGCCATCATGGCCATGGCGGGCTTTTCCGGATGGAATTGGGCGCTCATCGCCGTGGGCGCCGCCCTCGTCCTCGTCCATTTCGTCCTCTCGCTCTGGTTCGCGGCCCGCGCCGGACGGGGCGGACAGTCGGCGAGGGATGGCCAGACCGGACGGGGCGGGCAGACAGCTCCGGCGACGGCCTTCGCCGTCGCGGCCATGCTTCTTCTATTTATGACGATTCCCCGCGGCGGCGCGGCCTTCGTGCCGGGGCTCGCAGTGGCGGCTCTCGCGGCCCTCGGCCTCGCCTTCCTCGGAAGGCTTTGGAATTCCAGGGGCATGCGCATCGCGAGCTATTTCGGCCAGGCCCTCGCGGCCTCGGCCTTGGCGATCGACGTCCTCGCCCGCTATCGCGGAACGCTGGAGCCCTGGGAGATGGTCCCGGCCCTGGTGGTGGCCGGCTCCGGCATCTTCCAGTTCCTCTGGTGCCGGGGCATTTTCCGGCCCCGATCGCCCCGCTTCGAGATGGAGGGAACGGGCGATCGCGCCGCGGTGGTCGTCCTCGTCGGCGGCCTGTCGTCACTCTTCATGGCGGGTCGAATCGGCATCGCCTGGATCGTGGCGCCCTTCCTCGCCGATCCCCAAACCGCCTGGTTCGTGTGCGGCCAGTCGGTCCTGATCAACGTGGCGGCCATCGCCGTCGTCCTTTTCGCGGCGGCACGGGCGGATCGCGAACTCAGGAACGTCGCCATCCTCATCGTGATCGCGGGCGCGCTCAAGGTCTTCATGCTCGATCTGCTCAATTATCACGGATTCCCGCTCGTGGCGAGCGTCCTCACCTTCGGCGTGGCCGCGGCCGTCTTCTCGATCGCCCTCGGCCGCTGGCCGCATTCGGGAAAGACCGGGGAGTCGGAGACCCCGCCCGCCGCCTGACGCCGCGGGGCCCTTGCATTCACAGGGGGCCAGGCCGCGAGGGGCCCCAGCCCTCGCGGGGCGCCTCAGCGGGCGGGGGCGGCGGTCCCGGGCAGGGGAAATCGCAGGCGAATCCTGCCGCCGGGGCCCTCGGAGAATTCGAGCGTCCCGCCCAGTTCCTCGGCGAAGGACTCGACCAGGAGGAGGCCGAGGGAATTGCGCCCCTCGCGCCAACCGGGGGCGAAGCCGGGGCCATCGTCGGCCACGTGGAGTTCGCATATCCCGCCGTCGATCGCCGCGAGCCTCACGAGGACGGCCGGAGGCGCGGCGGGGCTGCCGCCATATTTGAAGGCATTGGTAAGGAGTTCGGCAAGGATCAGCCCCACCTTGATGGCCTGGCTCGCGGGTAGTCGAAGGGCGGCGAGTTCGAGCGACAACCTCGACAAGCCAAGGTCGCCGAAATAGCTCCGTGCGATGGTCGAGGAAAGGCGCGAAAGATACTCGTCGACCCGTGGGTCATCCTCCGAGGGATGGGAATATAGCAATTCGTGAAGGAGGCCGATGGATCGGATGCGGGAGCCGAGGTCAATGAGGAAATGTCGCGAGGCCTCGTCGGGAGCCCTGTCTTCCTCAAGCGAAACGAGGCTGGCCACCATCGTGAGATTGTTCTTGATGCGGTGATTCGATTCGCGAAGGATGGCTTCCTTGGCGATCAAGGCGCGCTGCAGGGCGAGCTCGGCCTCGCGTCGTCGGGTCAGCTCGACCTTGGTCCCATGGAGGAGCTCCGAAATTTCTGTGTAGTCCTCCACCGAAAAGAGGATGCCGTTTCGATTCGGCAACGCGCTCGCCACCGTGTACCAGGCGCCCGGCTTCCTGAGCCCCCCTCCGTTCCGGGGATAGAGATCGCGGTGGAGCTGCCAGGAAAGGACCACGGGCGGGCCGCCGGCCATCACGGTCTCGAGTCGCGAAAAATTCTGCCGTTCGGCGAGGCGCGGGAGGATTTCGCCGAGGGGATGGCCGGAGGCCCGATCGGCTCCGATGCCGGTCCAGTCGACGAGGCGCGCGTTCCAGAAGTCGATGCGCCAGTTGGAGTCCACCGTGAATACGCCGATCGGGAGCCGTGCGATGATGTCGGCGCAGGCCGGTCCGGCGAACTCAGCCATCGACGAATCGCCTGATCGCGGTCTCCAGCCTGGCGAAGGTGGAGAGCGAAAGGAAAATGAGAAGGTCGCCGTCTATCGAGAAGTTCTCGACCTCGAAGCGCGCACGCACGACGATGATGAGTTCGGCGCCGTCGCGCACGACCCTGAGCACATTCGCGAGGGAGCCTTCGGTATAAAGAGGAACCGTGTAGGTGAGTTCGGAGTGCAGCACATTGACGATGTTGCCGAGAAGGGCGTTGATGACGATGTTGCCGACCTCGCACAGGGTGCCCGCGCGGATCGAGTCGAGATCCCCGTCGGGCATCGGAATGTCGTTGGTGATGCAATCCACCAGCTTGCCCGCGTCCGCCGAGGCGAAGACCAGCTCGGCGCTCCCCTCGAAATCCCCGGAAAAACCCATCTCCACCGCCGAGAGTTTTTCGACTCCCCGGAGAAACAGAGCCCCTTCGAGATCCTCGGGCCTGACGAGCTCGAGGGACGGGGCGGTGAGGCGAACATGCGAATTGAGCATGGTGTTGAGGACCTCGGCCGCCTTGCCGATACCAATACCGACGATTTCGGCTATCGGTTCGAGGTTGAACTCGGAAAGACTCATGGCAGCTTTCCGAGCACGGCATCGATGCCGGCGAGGAGATTGTCCTGGCGAAGGGGCTTGTTGACGACGGCGGCGGCGCCGAGCCCCATGACACGCGCGCGCGTGGTTTCCTGGATGTCGGCCGTGATGACGATGACGGGCAGGCCGGGATGGCGCACGACGATTTCCCTGAGGACGGTCGGCCCGTCCATGCCGGGCATCAAAAGATCGAGGAGGACGGCGTCGAAGGACTCGCTCGCCAGAAGGGCGAGGGCTGTCTCTCCGTCCCCGCTGGGAATCGCCTTGTGCTTGTCGCCGAGAAGCCGTGTCACGATCGCTCGGCTGGTCGGTGAATCGTCTACTACCAAAAGTTTGGCCATGTGCGCCTTTCGTCCCGTAAAAGAACTCCTCTATTGTCGTCGGCGTGACATGAATCGTCAAGGTCGGGCCGGGGCCGCCCCTTCGCTGGGAGCGAGGGGACAGCCCCGGCATGCCTCGCTCAAAAAATCCCCAGGCGCAAGCCGAAGGAGGGCTTGGGGATGAAGCCCCCCTGGACCACCGAAGAAAGCACCCATAATTGATATTCGAAATAGATGGAATATTTCCTGAAGGCGGGCATGGTCTTGAGCGTGACCTTGGGAAATTCGACCTGTCCGAACACGGAACTCAGCATGAGGCCCCTCGTCGGATCGCCGTTCACGACGGAAAAATAACTGAAATTGGCGCCGAGGCCAAGGCTGAGCGATAGCCATTCCCAGTCGGGCCCGAAGATAGAGGCCAGCGGGAGGGAATACAGGTTCGCTATGAGCTTGGCGCCGTAGACCGCGCCGCCGAAACTCGAGGCGAGCCCCGTGGTGGCATCGACCGTGGGAGCCTGGCCGTATTCGCCCTGGAGCTTCACGTTGTCACCGAAGAAGGTCAGGCCCGCTCCCACCTCCCAATCCGTCGCGCCAAGCACGTGGCCATCGAGGTAGAGTCCCTGGACGAAGGCCGGAAGTTCATAATTGGACTTATCTCCCTTGCGGAGGATGACCTTGACGCTGTCCATCCCGTTTTCGTCCTGTGCCGTACCTAATACGTCGATGACCTGGTTCTGGCGCGAGGCCGCCGCGGGGGCCAGCACATCGACCTTCGGAGGCGTCGTGTCGAGACGGTACCAGGCGGGAGCCGACACCTGACTGCCATCGCCAAAGGTAGCCCGGGCGATCGCGAAGAGGGGACCTTCCGGATAGTTGCCGGTTTCGACGCGATAGCTCCAGGAGTCCTTGCCCGAGGCCCTTTCCCAGCTTCGACCGCCGTCGAGGCTCACTTCGACGAAGGTGACCGCACGCCGAGCCTCCGTCTTCCGGAAGGCAGCGAGGGCAGCCTTGTCGGCTGGGTCGGGGGACTCGGCCTTGAAGCCCGCGCGGCCGCGGAGGAAGGGTCGGTAAGAAAGAAAGGTTCCATTCTGGATATTGTCAATCGTGACCCAGGGGCCGAGGGCTCGCCAATCGAGACCCTGAACGGGACTCGCGAGGTCGCGGAGCCCATCGACGGAGCACTTCACCGACAAGGCGCGCGGGCCGGCGGCGGGGGGAGGGCCGGCTGCGGCGGGCGATCCGGGGGCGGCGGGGGGGGGGCTGGCGGCGGCGGGCGTGGCGGCGGGAGGACCGGCGTCGCCCAAGCCATCTTTGAAGGCATAGTTGAAAATACCTTCGGCATCGGGGTGGACCGTGGCAACGATCCTGCCGTCGAGCAGGATGTCGACCGACTCGACCTTGCCGTTGGCGTGAAGCCTGCCGCCCAGCGTGAAGGGTCCGTCAATTCTGGCGCCGGGACGGGGAAAGAGAATTTCGATCGACTCGCCTTCGGTCTTGCCAATTGCGGTGAAGTCGCGCGTTGCCAGACTCTCGTTGCCCGCACGATCAATCGCGATGAGCCTCACGACGTAGTCGCCCGCGGGCAACGAAGAGATGTCCACCGATCTCGATTGCACTCGCGACGTATCGAGATCGATTTTCATGATGGGTGGCGAGCCGGCGGCCACGGGGGCGATCTCCAGACGGGCCGCCGAGAGGCCGGTGTTGTCCGAAACGCGGCCGCTCACCGAAAGGGAAGAGGCAACCTTCTCGCCGTCGAGGGGGCGATCGAGAACGGCCACGGGCGGGGTGTTGTCGACGGTGATAAGGGCGGCGGCGAGTCCCGGCGTGTCATAGCCATCGACCGGACGCATCAGAACCGCGTGCGGACCGTCGGCCAAGGTGTTCGTATCGAGACGATAGGCCCAGGAGGTCGTGCCCTCAGGTTCCTGCCAACTAGTACCATTGTCGAAGGAAAGGGCCATCGATGCTATGTCGTTGGCGTCCGAGGCGCTCCCCGAAACATCGATGACTCCCCTGACAACTTCGGTGGCGGGGGGCGAGGCGAGAAGGGCGAAGGGTTCCTCCTTCGAAATGCGCCACCTGCGCATGACCGGGTCTCCGACGACGCCATAGATGTCGGTGGCCTTGATCTCGATGGAGTGCCCGTTGTCCGTCGTGTCGGCCAGCGCGATGGGCAGCGAGAATCCCATGCCCGTGAGCGGCAGGTTTTGCCATGCGCCATTGTCGAGACGATACGAAATCGACGCTACCCCATCATCGTCGAAGGCGACGCCGGAGACGGCGAAATCCTGGCGCAACACCTCGTTGTCGGAGGGTGCGTTTATCTCGACGACGGGCTTGTCGGCCTGGATATCGATTGTGAGTTTTGGTCGAAAGATCGCGACATTGCCTGCCGCGTCGACGGCCCTGAAGCCGGCTCCTTCGGGAAGTGGATCGGGGAGCGTCGAGAGATCGAGGCTGGCGCCGAAGGCGCGGAGTCCGTCGACCTTCTCCGCCTTCGCGTCGGGGGCCGCGAGGAAGTCCACGGTCGTGACCCGGCCGGCATCGCTCACCTCGCCCACGAAGGTCGTCAGACCATTGACGGCTACATCGGGGTCAGGCAGGACCTGGGTGAAGATGGGCGCGACGGTGTCCTTCGTGAAGACGCGCGTCAGGACGGCGCTGCGTCCGGCCGCGTCTTCCATCCGCAACATGAGGGCCACCGTGCCATCATCCGGCTCGAGCTTGACGGTCGAATCGAAGGGCCAGCTTGCGGCGAGGGGTGCGGTGGGGGCGAGGGGTGCGGTGGGGGCGGCGGGGGCGGCGGGTGCGGGTGATGGTGTCGCGGGGGCGGCGGGGGCGGCGGGTGCGGGTGATGGTGTCGCGGGGGCGGCGGGGGCGGCGCCCCCAACGGACTTGGCGAGTCCGACCCAGGTGCTGCCATCGAAGGAATATTCAACCTTCACAATTGCTTCTTTCCCCGATTCGGCGGTCCCTGCGATCCTGAGACTGGCCCCTTTCCAGTCGAGGTCAGCCGGAGCGGAAAGCGTGAGCACGGGGGGCGTCGCATCGATGAAAAAGGTCGCGGGCCCCCAATCAAAGACGTCGCCGTCGATGGTGGTGACCTCGACTTTTGTTGGAGGCGTGGTGCCTTCGCCCTTGGCCGCCAGCCTGACGATGGGGCCCGCGAAGGATGCGGCGAGAATGGATGTCGGGGGCACGAGCTCCACCTGCTTGATCGCGCGCCCATTGAAGCGTCCGACGAGGTCTTCGCCCGGCGCCATGAGGGCCTTCATCTCGCCACCGGCCGCTGCGATGCGCTGGTCGGCGAACCGGAGCCCCTCGGCGTCGTCCACGCCACCCTTGGCCGGCACTATCGAGACGAAGACGAAATCGCGAGAGGTGGAAAGGCCGGCCATATCCTTTGTCGTCAGTGTTATGACATTTTTGCCGTAGGGCAGGCCGCCGAGGGAGAGGGTGAATGGAATCGCCCCCCCCTGCGCGACTGCCTGGCCCGGCGCTGATGACTTGCCTGGCGCGTCGGCCCTGCCGAGCACGGCCGACGCCGGCTTTCCATCGATGGAGCATTCGAGTGTGGCGAGGCCGTTGGGCGCCTCGAGTTCGCCGCCGAAGAAGAATTGGGCGCCAAGGGTGAAGAGTGCCCCTGGCGCGAAGGCGGTTTTGGTCTTGGCGTCGCCGATGGCAAGAGCCCCGAATGAGGGCGCGGGGCCTTGGACGAGAATTGCCCGCTTCACTTCGCTCTTGTGGCCGCCGGCATCGGTCGATACGGCGGCGAGAAGATGGGTGCCGGGCGAGAGTGCGGGAAGGGCGACTGCAACCGCGCCCGCGTCTGAACTCGCGATACTCGCGCCATCGATTTCGAGGGACAGGCCGACAGGCCCTTCGGGACCGATGGCCCTGGCGGAGATCCTATCGCCTGCCTGAAGGAATTTGGCGTCGGAGCCAAACTCGATCGTGGGAGCAGGCCGGGCTGCGACCGCATCGTAGGCTATCTTGACCGGCAAGGTGGTCGTGTTGCCGGCCAGGTCTTTCGCGACAAGGCTTCCTTGAAAGGCCGCGCCCTTGAGCGCTGTCGCGGGATCGATGAGGACCGCGAACCATGTGGCTCCGCTCGCGGCACCGAGATCCTTCATGCTTCCTTGGCCCGTCGACCAGCCGAGCGAGGCGAGGGCGCTATCATCGCTCGCCTGCACGACGACGGGAACGAGGCCGGTCACCGGGGTCGAGGCTGCTGCCGGTCCGGCGAGAATCAGAGTCGGCGGAGCATTGTCGACGTAGATATCCAGCGATCCGTAACGCGTTCCGCCGGCGAAATCTTCCACCTTGAAAAGGAGTCGTCCCGCACCGGGATGTAGCTGCTTGGCTGTATCGAGCACGATGGTGACGGGCATCGTCGACAGGGCATTCTTCTGATCCTTAACGGCGCCGATGGGTATCCAGGTTCCGCCTTTGTCGAGGCTCAAGGATAGGGCCTTGATGCCAGACGAGCCGGCCGCACCACCCGCACCACCCGCACCAGATGCGCCACCCGCGGCAGACGCACCTCCGACAATCGAGACGATGCCTTTGAGCGAAAGGGTTCCCGAGACCAATAGGCGGGCGCCGAAACGCGAGTCGGAATCGGCGGCGTTTTGATCGGCCAAGGTCGGGATGAGGGCGGCAAGCTTGCGGGTCCCGGCCGAGCCTGTAAGTTCGATTTTGCCTTCGTCCGCCGCCGGGCGAATCGTCAGGGTATCGGCGGGAAGTGCGCGGACCGCGCCGGCCTCGATCGTAACGGTGGGCGCGGCGATGGTCACATTTCCCGCCCTATCCGTCACGCGCCAGCTTGATTTCGGAAAGGCGGAGAAATTGACAGTTGTCACAATCCATCCGCCCTGAGTCTCCACAGGCTGCCAACTGGTCCCGTCGAGGGCATATTCCACCGTGGCGATGCCGGCCGGATCGGAAAGCCTCGCGATGACGGCCTCGGTGCCGGACACCCTGGAACCCGCGGCTGGCGCTACGAAATCTACCTTCGGAGCCGTCGTCTCAAGTCCCAACGCCACATAGGCCCTCCCCAGGTTACCCGCGACATCGGTAGCGTCGACCTCCACATCAGCCAGGCCTCCTCCGAGATCGGAAGGATTCACCGTAAAGGAGAAGTCGCCATTCGCTTCGACCTTGAGTTCGTGCTGGGGGCCGGAAGGCGCGACCCGCCAGGACAGGGAGGCAAGGCCCCCCGAGTCGGCGGCATGCCCTTTGACATCGACCGCGTCCCGGGAGAGCGTGCCCTGGGCAGGCGAATCGATCGCCAGGGTGGGCGCCGTCGTATCGGTGACGAAGGTCCATGGTCCGGCTGCGAACTCGTGGCCCTTCTTAGTAGTTACGATTACTTTTTCCAGTCCCGTCCGGCCCTCCCCCGCCGCCGCGATGGAAATGGCGGGGCCGTCGAAGGTGGGCGCCAAAAGGCCCGTCTCGGGCTCGAGCCTGACCGAGGCGATCTCCTCGCGCCAGAAAACGCCGACGAAGGGGTCGGTCCGCCCGAGGGTCACCGTACCGCCCGCCGCGCGAGACTCATCGAAGGTAAAGCCCGTGTCCTCGCGCGGCGAGGCATAATCAGTCACATAGAGCAAGGCCTTTCCGCCCCAGCTGTTCCCGAAACCATCGGCGATCTCGATCGTGATCGCCGCGAAACCATAGGGGAAGGAAGGATCGATCGGGATGCGCCAGGAGAAATCCGTTGCGCCTGCGCCCTTGACGAGGTCCAGCTTGCGACTCGGGCCCTCCCCTATCCGCCACTCTGCCCGCGTGAGGGGATTGGGGGCGGTAACTTTCCCGACAAGGCTCTCGCCGTCGTCCACGGCGACGACCGCCCCCTGTGTGAAGTCGCGCAGGGCCGGGCCAGGCGTGGCGGCGCCCGGCTTGGCTGCAGCAGGCTTGGCGGCGCCCGGCTTGGCTGCAGCAGGCGTGGCGGCGCCTGGCGTCAAGGAATCAATTGTCAAGGTTCCGGGCCCCTTGTCGAAGTTGAAGACGACGATCGCCGGATCCCCCAGGACGCCGAAGCTATCGCGTCCGACGACGGCCAGGCTGTGCTTGCCCGAGGCGAGATCTGGAAGGTCGAAGACAAAGGATCCGTCCGCCCTGGCCTCCCGCTGCGCTCCGCCGTCCACCGACCAGAGCACTGCGCTCGCTCCGTCTTCGTCGGCGATACTGCCATATACCCTGTCGCCCGCCTTCGCCGTCCCGCCAGCCTTAGGATACGCGATGCGCACCAGTGGCTTGTCCGCCTGGCGGTCGATCTTGCGGTTCACCACGAAGGTCGAAATGTTGCCCGCGAAATCCTCGGCGCTCAGCGTGACGAGAAACTGGTCGGCCTTGACCTCGCGCGCATTGAAGGTCTTCTCGAAAAAAGGATCGCCTTTGCGGAGTTCGATGTCGCCCTTGCCAAGCCCGGGCCCCTCCCAACTCAGGCGCTTGATGCCAACGACGTCCCTCACCGAGCCGGCCACCATGACGCTGCCGTGCACCGCCCGGGTGGGGAGGGGCCGGACGATCGAAAAGGCCGGCTTGGCATTCGCCACCATGAGAAGATAGGCGGTGCTGCCAAGGGAGCCCACCCCGTCGTGGCTTCTGAACTGGAGGAGTTCCGGCCCGTCCTTCAGTTTCCTTGAATCGACAACTGTCTGAAAATCCACCTTCGTCGGATTCTTGCCACGCTTGAGATCGAGCTTCGACCAAAGCTTGCCGCCGTCGACCGACAGCTCAAGGTCGCGGACTCCGTTGGCGTCGCTCACCGTGCCGTCGACCTTCACGGTCCCGGTCACGAGGGAACCCGGGGCCGGGGTTCTCACATCGACCACGGGCTTGAAATGATCGAGGTCGAAGGCCACCTTGACGGCCGGCCCGACCAGGCCGTTGATGTCCGTTCCGCGTACCGAGATCGTTCTTCTGCCGTCGGGTACCAGTTTGGTATTAACTGTGAGCATCCAGAGGTCGGTGCCCCGCGCCTGAACATAGGGACCGTCGTCTATCGCAACCTCAACCTTGCGGACCCCATCGTCGTCGGAGCAAATACCGACAATTGTGAGGTCTCCTCCGACCCGCTGGGCCGGCAGGGGATTGAGGACGTGCACTATCGGGAGATCGGATTTCGGGTCGATGAAAATGTTGAAAGGGCCGCCCACGGCGATATTGCCTGCCCTGTCCTTGCCTTCGACGAGAATGTTGTACTTGCCGGTGGGGAAGCCGTCGATCGTGAAGCGCGATTCCCAGTTGGCCGTGCCCACCGCCAACTGCTCGACCGGCTTGGTCTGGGCCATCGCCGGGGCGGTGAGAAAAAGCGTGACAAGGGCGGCGACGATCGCCCCGCCTTTCCTGTTCGCCGCCTGGGCCGGTCTCTCGTTCGCGCCGTGCATCATCGTTCGCTCCATTCGCGCTGCGGGATCGACGATGGACCGCCCTCGCGCTGAGCGACCCCGGGCGGCGCCTTGGCGCGACCCGGGGCGGAGTTCGACTATCGCCTTTCAGAAATATCGGCAGTATACAGAAGGAAGGCCCTCAATTCTCCCGGATATCGATGATTTCATCGACCAGGGGTTTGAGAATGGCTGCGACCTTGTCCTTGGCGACCCCCTGGACCTTGAGCGCTGTCTGCCAGACAACGGCGCCCGAAGGCGTCTGCACATCGATCGATCCGAAACCGAGAATGTCCCCGCCGGCCTCGGAGATTGCGCCCGTAATCTTGGCGAAGGTGCCCTTCGCGCCCGCGGTGCGCACCGTCGCGCGCACGCCCTTGGAGCGTCCGCCGAGCAGCTTGAGGAAGGTGCGGAAGACGTCGGTCTCGGTGATGATGCCGACGAGCTTGCCTTCCTTGAGTACGGGGAGGCCTCCGATCTTCCGGTCGGCCATGACGAGTGCCGCTTCCTCAAGAGGCGCATCCTCGGTGACGCTCAGGACCTGGCGGGTCATCACCTTCTCGATGGAAAGCTTCGAAAGCAAATAGGGAATTTCGTAGACCGAGAGCGAAGTGGTCGGTGAAGGCGAGGCGTAGAGCAAATCCTTTTCCGAAACGATGCCGACAAGCTTGCCTTGGGCATCGGCCACGAGAAGGCGGCGAATCCTTTTTTCACGCATCAAGGCCAGTGCGTCCTGCACGGACATCGAAGGAAGAACGGTGACGGGATTGCGGGTCATGGTGTCGCGAACGAGCATAAAACCTCCAAGTAAGGTGCTATCGATGACGAATCCAGTGTAGCGCGAAGTATGGTTGGGGGCCAGTGCCGCGGCGATGTCGAGCGAAGCCACAACCTCCATTGACAGAGGGGGCCGCGCCACGCAGGATGGGGCGCCAGGCGGGCATGTGCGACAAGCCGCCCGGCGAAATGAAGACCAATTGCATAGGAAAGCCCTCGCCGTTTCGCTTCGTTTTCTCGCCCTCCTCCTCCCTGCCTCTTTGGGGGCAGCCGACCTCGCGGCCCAAAGCGCGGCCTTCGCCTCGCGGCCCCCGCCGCCGGCCATCTTCCCCGCGGCCGCGGCATCGGATCGCAGCGAAGAACTCCCCTCCCCGCCCGACCGCGCCACAGCCCGTAGCCTCCTTGCGGGCAGACCGCGGGCGCTCACCTACCAGGTGACCCGCAGTGAAGACGGAAAATGGATACGCCTCTCCGCCGAAACCGAGGCAGCCTATCCCGTCCACGCTTCCACGATCGAAGGAATAATCAAGAACTATGTAGGAGCATCGAAGGTCTTCAGCCGCATCGATTGGGTGAAGATCATCGAAAAGCTGGACAACGGCGCAATCACGGAGCAATTTTCGGGGGTGAAGGCCTTCGGGTTCAAATTCTATACCACCAATCGCTTCCATATGTGGACAAGTGGCAAGGGCGATTACACGGTGATGCATTTTCTCCAGGTCGCGAGCGGCGGCACCCTGCGCGATTGCAGCGGCTACTGGGCCGTGGTGGATCGCTCGACCGCCGACGCGCCCCTTTGCTACCTTCATTACAGTCTGAGCTTCGAGGCCCGCGATCAGTTCCCGGGCCAAGAGGCCGTGATGCGAAGCTTCGGCGAGGCTGATGTGCTCCGGGCCCTCAATGAGCTCGGAAATGCGGCAGAAAAAGCGGAAAAGCAATGATCGCCCTCCCCCTCAGCTCCTGGGACTAAAACAGCAATTTCACCTTGACCCCGGGGAAGCGCCCAAAGTCGCGGTCGCCCGTGACGATGGTCGCCTCATTCTCCAAGGCGAGGGCGGCAAGGTGGGTATCGGTCGTGAGGTTCCCCCCCGTTCCGGCCACCAAGAGGAGATGGCCGAGTATGCCCATGTGCGCCTTTCCCGGTTGAAGCTCCACGACACCCCGCGCGGATCGGAGGGCCGAGAGCCATTCGAGGGCCGCGTCGATGGAAAGCGGCGAGCGGAAGACCCTCGGGTTCGTCACCAATCGGAGAAAGCCGAGACTGACTATAAGGGGGAGGCCGAGCTCCTCCTTCCCCTCATTTATGGCTGCCTCGAGCCAGACGCGGGCCTCCGTGTGCCGCGACGAATCGGCATCGGCCGCGTAGATGAGGACATTGAGGTCGGGGATGGTCACTTGCCGAGATCCCGCTTGGCCACATAGGCTTCGGCCTCAAGCGAATCTACAAGCTCCCAGACCGAGCCGGCCGCCAGGGCCGCGCCCCCAAGATGATGCTCGGCCACGCTAAAAACCTCTTCGGCCCGAGTCCCAAGGCCGAGGGCCCGCTCGAGGCAGACGTTGACCTCGTCCTTTAGGGAGAGTTTGTCCCTGGCCGCCCTCGCCTGGAGTTCGACCATCAAATCATCTCGATATTCAACAGTGGTGCGCATACAGACATACATATCTCGCGTTTTTGAGATGTCAAGATGAAAAGATGATTTTCTGCAGGCCCTTTGGATCCCCTACCGGGAAACTCGAAGGCTTCGGCGGAGAAGCGGCAACCGGGTTTCCACGGCGTGCAGATCCTTGTCGGCCGCGGAGATGGAAATGGCGCAGCAGGGACGCGCGAAAATGGTCCTTCATCTCTTCTTTGCGAAATTGAAGGCTGCCTGGATCTCCCCCAAGAGGTTGCTGGAGGGAATCGATCCGGGCAGGCGCTCGGTGAGCGGGAAAAATCGAAGCGCGGCGCGAGCCGCGTCGCGCACGGCCGCGCTGTCCCCGTCAATTTCGGAGGTCGACTGGCTGACGGCCATCCATTTGAGGCGAACACCTACCTCGATTTGGAACTCGGGCGAGCAGAGAAGCTTTAACAAAGCTTCCAATCCCTTGGATTTTTTTGCGTCGCCATAGACTTCGAGGAAGAGAGCCTGGCCGGCCAGGGCCGTCTGCCCCGAATCGTAGCTTCGTCGCCAGGCGGAGAAGCGACGCTGGAGAACTCCCCTCGAGATCTCGAAAGATCTGTAGGTCGTGCCGAAGACATATGGCGACCCGGCCTTTCGCCAGATGTCCAGATCGCCAGGGGCGAAGTTCCAGGTCGAGGACACCCATGCCGATAAGGTGGTCAGGTTCGAGACCCGCGACAGCCCCCGCTGCCACGCGGCATTGCTTTGTGAAAACCAACCCTCCAGGTGGGGGGCGGGCGATTGCGGAGAGGATTCGCCGAGGAAGAAGACGGCCTCGCGATACATCGGCTGGCCTCCGGGCAGGGTCACCCGCCCCGCCCAGCGCTCCTCCCCAAGTTGATTCCAATTAGGAAGGTCTGGTGCTGCGGCACTGCCCTCGCGATAGTAGGCTTCGACGCCGACCGCATCGAAGAACAGGGGCAGCGCATCCCACGAACCATCCTTGGTCTGACCCAGGGCCGCGAATACGGACAGGGGGGCGTAGGCGGGAGGCAGGACAGCCGCGGGTATCGGGGAAGACCGGGGCGCGGCTTCGGGCAGGTTCCATCCCGGCGTCGAGGTGAGGCGCGCGACAAGGCCCTTGGCCGGCCAGGGATCGGCGTCGGGGAGGACGACAAGGCCCTCCAGGCCCTTCGCTTGTCGAGCCGCTTGCGCGGCAAGGGCTCCGACCTCCGCCGCCTCCGGGCTCACGAGGAGGCTGAGACGGGGGGAGCAGGAGGCGAGGAAAGAGAGGGCAATCGCAAGCGTCGCCAGCCCGATACCAGGGCGAATCATGGCTGGTACGCGTACTCAAGGCCTGCGTTCGTGGCATAGCCCAACACCGGGGTGAGGCCGTTCGGCGTTCCGAAGTTCTTGTACCCAATGCTGACAGTAAAGGTCTTCGGGCTATTGGTCGCGGGAACGGTCTGCACCTCCCAGGCTCCCGTATATTGGTCATTCACCGCCCCATTCTGGAATGTAGCGAAATTGACCCGGGTGGCTAGCTTCACGCAAAATGATGTGCCGCTATAGGTCCCGGCATAATACGAAATGCTCGGGACATAGTTACCGCCAACCAAAGTCGTGCCAATTCGAAGGTATTGGCCGACGGAAAGATAGCTATCGACCGTCGCGAGTTGGGGGCTGGTGGATGCATAGCCGGGAAGATATGCGTAACACAGGTCCCCTGAGGAAGAGCGATAGTAGGCAATATGAACTCCGCCGCCTGCGTCGACCGTGATATCGCAATTCTGCCCTGCGAAACTGCTGTCTATGACGAGAGCATGGCTCGCCCATTGCCCAGATTGCGCCGCACTGGTGGGAGCGGTGTTATAGCTGTACCAAAGCCTTCGATTCGTCGAGTCGTACCAAACCGCCACAAGGGTAGAACGGTCAACGGGATTCAGGGCGATCGCGCTATACGCCCCGGAGGTCGCGGCTCCGGCAATCGTAATCGCTCCCGGCTGATCCCAAGGAATGGTGCTACTCGTGCCTTTGTCTGACAAGGCAGTTCCGCTCGGAATTGTGGAACGTCCATTCACGGTTCCGGTTCGCAGCATTACCTGATTGAGGACTGCATCGTAATAACTGAGATAGGAGGTCGCCAGGTTGCCGGCTCCCAAAGCCGCCGCGGGATTGGCCAAGGCCGCCACAATATCGGGATTCTGGAAACGATTCGAATTCGTGTTTGCCACCGTCCCATCGCTCGACAGGGAAGCAAAGCGCGAGGTGTAGGTTCCCCCGTCATAACCACCTGTATAGCTGCTCGCGCCAGAACCCGGTTGATTCGAGAAGAAACACCCGCTCGACCAATTCACGATCCTTCCTCCTCCCGCCGTGATATCCCCGCTATTGCCTTCCCCGAAGGTATCCCCCTGCTCATCGTAGGCGAAGGCAGTGTCGTAATAACGCGTAGGATTGCTCTGGAATTGCTGGGGCGTCTGAGTGCCGGAATCCGTCATGTAGAAATAATTCTCGCTGCTGTCGTAGGTCCAGCCGATGTATTGGTTCGAGGCGGTCGCGGAATTGACGATACGCATGCTCGGATATCGTATCGAGGCGTCTGTCGAGACCGAGGTGATGCTCCACACGGTGAGATTGCGATCGTCGGTCAGAAGATTGTTGTTTACGTTGTTGGGTTCGTCGTTGTAGTAGTAGGGCTGGCCAGCCCCGGTGAGAACATAGGCAGTGTTAACATTTGAATTATTGGTCGATGAGACTGCCGTTGGCGAACCTGCCGAAACTACCAGCCCGCCCGAAGTCGCCGTCGTACCGATTGAGGCGGTCACCTCCGTGGTGGTCTTTCCGGCCACCGCTCCGACAGTAAGCGGAGTCCCGTTCAAGGCGACCGAGGTGGAAATCCCGTTGAAATTGTATCCATCAATTATGATCGTCTCGTTCCTTTGCACCGGGTAGTAGCCCAGGGCGCTCCGGTTCGTCACGGACGGAACCGAACTGTAGGCGCTCGACAAAGCCGTAGTCACCTTTGAAATGTACGGCACCGCATCCACCAACGACTGCGCCGTGGCCGAGTTCTGCGCCGGGATCGGGTTGGCGTTGTAGGCCTTGAAGGTCACCGCGAGGTTTTTCCCGGTGACCGTGGACAGGGTAGAGCTGTCCCAGGTGAAGGTCCAGTTAACCTGTTGCCCGGAGAGGCCGAGGACCTGGTGGCTCGTGTCGATCGCGACGCTCCAGCCCGTGCCTGAGAGTGGCGCCCAAGTGCCCCCCGAATATGTGGCAATACTGAACTCCAAGGAGCCGTTGTACCCAGGAATCGTCGCGGTGATCTTTGTCATGGCCTGGTCGTTCCATGCGCTGCCGAGGAAGACCACCTGGCCCGAGATAGACGCCGCGCCGGAGGTGTAGGGGCTCGTGTAATCGATGTGTCCGCCGCTCGGGCCGATGTTCTGGCCGTAGGTCGAAACCGGTCCGGTCTGGAAGGCTTTGCCCGTCGTATAGGGGTTGGTCGTCGGCAGAAGGTACTGCGTGCCGAAGGGCGCCACGCCGATGGCCGGGGTTCCGTGGTCCGCGTTCTGGATGTTCATGTTGATCGCAACACTGTACGACTGAGGAATCGTGACCGTGGCGTCGGTGACGGTCAGGACGAAGCTCGCCCCGTTGGAGGTCGAAGTGTCGGCTATTGCCGGCGAAACCGTGGTCGGATTGAAGGTCACCGTCGCGCCGTTGCTGCTGAGGCCCGTCACCGTTCCCTGCGACCAATAGTTGACGCCCCCGCAGGTCAGCTTGTAGCTCAAGGCGCCGTTCGGAGTGGTGGTCCCGTTGCCGTAGACCGAGCTGACATTGAAGGAGAGGGTGTTCCCCTCGGCGATGAAGCCGGTGTTTGGAAGAGAGGCTGCGGTGCAGGATTGGGTAACAGCCGTGCCGCCGACGCTCGTTCCCAGCGTCACGCTGCCGAATTTCGGGCCGTTGTTCTGCACGAAAATCCGATAGGTGTAATGCGTCGCATTTCCCGCGATATCGAAGACCGTGTAGGCGAGGGTGTAGGGACCGTCGGCCAATTTGGTGGTGTCGAGCTGAATGCCCCAGGTCGTACTGCTGCCGCTCAACCCCATCATCTCAGTTACGCCCGTGATGCCTGAACCTACGTAGGCGCCGCTCGTCATCGTTGCGATGTCGACATAAAAGCCGCCAACAGTCGTCGACGGCCAGGTTTGTGTGCGTCCCTGGTAATCAATATAGGTATAGGTACTTGTCGGAATCGAAGACCCTCCCGCAAGCGGCACGGCGTTCCCCGAACCATCGAGGAGATAGACGTAGATATCCTTGATTCCCGATACGGTCCCGGAGGTTGCCGAAATATCGGTCGCGGAACTCGATATCGTCTGGGCCGCGCCGGTGAGTACTCCGTAGACGTTCGAGGAACTGTCGGTGACAGTACCAAGCCCCGTCGGTGTGCCGGCCAAAGGCGCGAAATTATCCACGCTCACACCGGCGGGACTGGTCGTGACCTGGGCCGTAGGCGTGGTGAGATCGGCTGCCTGGAGATTGAACCCCAGGGTGCCGGAAAAATAGGCGCCGGTCGTGAGGCTCGGATACACCGTGGATGAATTGATGGTAATTGCGATCGAGTACTGGAACTTTCCGCTTGCGTCGCTCTCGATGGCTTGCGCCCCGGTCGGCACGCTGCCGGCGGATGATACGGTGAACACCGTGCCCACGACCGGGGTGATCGTGCTTCCAAGCCCGAGGGCAGCCCAAGGATTGGTCCCCGGCGTGGTATTCACGCCGGGAGCGACAATGAGAAGCTTGTAAGATTGGCCAGCCGCATAAGTAACGGCGGCTCCGGAGACGAGCTGCCCCAGGGCGGCGATCGAGTAGGTATAGCCATTGCCCGTCGTGCCACTCGTGGAAAACGGGATGGCTGTCACCGTTCCGCTCGCAGTCGTGACGGCGTAAAGGCTGCTCGTGCCGCTGAAAGGTCCCGTATCGACGAGACTGAGATTCGATAGGCCGACAGGGGTGCTCGCCGTTCCCGACAACGTGAAGGTGCCCCGGGCGTCCATCGATTGCGTATAGGACAGGGCGCTGCCGCCCTGGGGAGTTATCGTTGCAATTGTTACAGTCGGAAAGGTATTGTTGAAGGTCATCGTGAGGGGGCTCGCGAGGTAACCGGTGAAATTGCCCCGCGGTCCGCCGAAGGAGGTCGCGCTCCACGCCCTCCCCGTGACGGAGATGGTTTGAGATGACCGGCCCGGCAGGGGATAGACGTTGCCCACGTTAATGTCATAATACCAAGAAACACTTGTGCCAGAGGTCATCAGCGTTACCGGGGCCCACTGATCGACCGCGTAAGTCACCCCGGTACCGGAGGTGAAGCTGACTGCCGAGCCTCCGGCAGTCGCGGCAACCTGGAATGATGTCGTGGTCGAGGTCGCCCCGACGACATAGTAGGCCTTGCCCGCCGTCGCGCCGCCGGGAAGGGTCGGGATCTGCGCCACGCTCTTGATGTAGACCACCGCGTTTGCGGGCAGTGGGCTTGCGAGGGCGGAAATCAGCGTGAAGGTGGCGGAACTCGTCAGCACGCTCGTCGGGATCGAAGTCGGAGGCGTCGAGCCATTCGTCGGATCCACGTAGACTTCGGCGCCATAGACGCCGACCGGCTGGGTCGCCGTGCCGTAAATGCGCTGCTGGCCGCCGAAGGTCTGCGCGTTCGCGGGCGAACTGATGCTTATCGTGGGCGTATTCGCGTTGGAGTTATAAACGAAGTAGTCTGTCGCCTGGACTTGATTGCCCGCGTTGTCGACGGCCTGAAAATGGATCGGGATCAGCCAGTAGTCGAGCGAAAGCAGTGTCTGGCCGTTCAGGTCGCACGGATATGCGTTCGTCGTGTTCGCATAGCCGCTGATGTCGCCCAGGGTCAGCACCCAATTCGAGGCCGAGGCGCCAGCCTGGTAGGTTCCCGTCTTTCCTATATAGTATTTAATATTCTGGCTCACGCCGCTGCCCGAATCGACGGTGGTGCCGGCGATGGAGACCAGCCCCTGAAGAGGACTGCCTGAGGCCCCGACGGCAATCGTGCCGAGGGTGGGGGAGTTCGCGGCCGAAATCGAGGTCGTGGAGGGGCTGTTCATCGAGATGACGGGCGCTTGGTTGTCGAGACTGTAGCTCCTGCTGATGACGCTCGTCTTGCCGTTCGCGGAAACGACCTGCGCATAGACGGTGAAGGCGCCATTGCCGACGCCGCCAAGAGATATGCCGGGCAGCAGCCAACCCAGGTTCAGCGAGGGACTATAGACTGTGGCCGCAGCAGCGGCGCTGAAATTGAGGATGGTACCTCCGCCCGCTGCCGTGGACAGAACGAAACTCGACCCCGAAACACTTTGTACGTAGTAGGGCGTTCCAACCCCTATGGCGGGCGTAGCCGATGGCGGAGTCCCGGTGAAATAAACCACATCGCCGTTTGAGAAGAGGGGCGAAGTGCTGGAAATCCCTGTTCCTCCCGCGACGGAGAGGGCCGGACTAGGAGGGATCGAGCCTGAGCCGAAATTCGTTCCCGCCTTGGCGACCAAGAGACCGGAGCCCGCCCCGGTGAGCGTCACACCCGAGAGAGTGAACTCGTCCACGCCCGAAGTCGCGGATGAGGAGGCAAGGCTCGCCACCGCGTAGGTCGAGGTGGAGGACAAAAAGCCGCCACCGGAAAGGGTCGGCATCACCGATCCGGCGACATAGACCAAATCACCGACGGCAAAACCGTGGGGCAGGCTGGTCTGGAAGGTCCCGGTGGCCGGATTGACGCCGATGACGGAAAAGGCCGGAAGCGCGTTCGAGGCGCCGAAGGAAGGCGAGGAACCGCTCGTCGCGAGGACGCTCACGCCCGTCACGTTCGCACTATCCTGCGCCGTGCCGGTCAGGGTGAAAGATGCGCTGACCCAACTGCCCAGTGCCGGCGAGGCGAGGGAGCCGGATGGCGACGCGTTCGAGATGAAGAACTGCACCTGTGCAGGGGATGCAGTCGTGTTCGGGCCGACCGCGACATCGGTGGCGCTGATCGCCACCCGGTATTTCCCGTCGGGAAGGGCGAGCGTCGACAAAGGAATAGACCAATTATAATTAAGTGGATTGCCGGCGACGACTGTCGGTCCGGAGGATGTCATCGTGTTCCACACCTGGCTCGCGGGATTGTAGACGCTGAGCGTCCAGGAATAGGAGGCGATGCCCGAGGCGTCGCTCAGAGTTCCGGAGAGGCTTGGCGTCGCAGAGGTCGAAACCACGGTCGGATACCCCGGACCCGAGGTGGCGATGTTGCCGTAGGAGATGCCAGGAGCCATCGTGTCCTTGACGAAGGTTCTCGGCGCCGTCGTCACCCTGCCGGCGATATCGGTCGCCGTCAGGGTGAGCGTGTGCGTGCCTTCCGACAGACCCGCCCAATTCCATGAAGGATAGGTCCAGGCCCCAGCGCTCGCGAAGACATCGACGGGAGTATTCGTATCGAGTTGGATCGTCGCCGCCGTCAAGTTGGCGTCGCTCGCCGCTCCGGTCGGGGCACCGATGTCGGTCGACGCGATCTCGCCGGCAACGGGAATCGTGATCGTCGCGCTCGGCGCCGCGGTATCGATGTAGAATTCGCAGACACGCGCGGCCATGACATTGGGAACCGGCGAGGCGCGATCCTGGGCGGTGAGGGTGAGGCGATAGTGGCCGTCCGCGTAGCCGGTCAGATCGACGGTCCAGGGAAAATTGGTTGAATTGGCGGTTGTTCCAAGGCTCGTGACCGCCTGTTTGGAAACCCATGCCCCGCCCGTGTACTGATCGATGGCGTAGCTGGCCGAGGCGACTCCGGTCGCGTCCGAGACCGTCCCCGATACTTTGGTGGCGGTCTGGAGGTACACGGTCCAGGGCGCGGCGATCGCCAGATTCGCGAAGGCCGCCGAGGGCGCCACTGTGTCTTTAATGAAGGCGAAGCTCGTGTCGAAGGTCTTCCCCGCCTTGTCGATCGCGCGGGCGTAGAGGGTATGCGCCCCTTCGGGAATGGCCGCGAAGGTGGAGGGAGCCCCCGAAAGGCCGTTGAAGAAGCTGGCGGGAGCGGCTCCGAGATCGAAGGACCAGGCCGTCGTTTTCGTCAAATCTATCGCAACTGTTCCGGCATGCGAGGCGCTGAACGCGGGATCGTCAATGGCGAGAAGCACGGACGCGATGCCGTTTGTCGCCGTCGCCACACTCGCGTCGGGCGGATCGGTCGCGAGTCCCGAGGCCGCGAAGGACGCGCTGAATATCCCCGAAGCAGCCGTGGTCGAGAAATCCAGCGTGGGCAGGCCCTGGTCGATCGTGACACGCGAGGCGATGGCCGCGCTCACATTGCCCGCCAGATCGGTGGCCCGCGCGAGGAGAAGATAGCTTCCTTCGCTCAGCGTAGTCGAATTGAGAGTGGTGTTCCATGTCGAAGCGCCGTAGGTCGCGGCGGTCCAAGCTCCGGCCTTGGCCGCGAAAAAGGCAGTCGCGCCGGCACCGGGAGTCAGCACAGCGCCCCCGTTCGTAGCGGAAATTTCGAAGCTCGTAGCGGTGAGCCCCGTCGCACTCACCCAATAGGGAACATTCGCAGAGATGCCGGAAGGCAGGCTGCCGCCGGAATACGGAGAAAAATAGACAAGGTCGCCTGCCGACAACCCATGGGCGGTCGCTGCGGTGAAGTTCGAGGTCGAGAGGGAAAGCGAGATGCCGCGGGCGATTTGCCAATCTACGCTCGCGACGCCGGCCGGAGTGCCTCCGCCGCCCAAATCCGTTGCGCCGCCGCCGATGGCAACCATGCTGCCCGAAATCGCCCCTCCGCCCGCGGGCATGGTTATCGTCGGCGTGGGAGGGGTTCGGTCGACGAGGAAGGAAAAGGTCTGCGTTCCCACTCTCTGTCCCGTGCTCAGAGCCTCGACCGTCAGCGTGTGCGCTCCTTCCGTCATCGTGGCAGCGGCCACAGAGATCGCGTTGAGACCGGCGGTCGAGAAGCTGAAAGTACCGGGGACGACGCCGCTCATGGCGGTATAGGAACCCGAATCCAGCTTGTATTGGACGACCGAAAGGTTGTTGGAGGAAGCGCTTCCCGACAGGCTGAAACTCGAATTCACCGAAGTGGCCGGCGCCGTCGACAGGAGGCTGGAAACGACCGGATTATTCCTGTCGAGGCGGAACCAGACAGTCGCTGAGCTGCCGATGTTCGGCGTCGCGAGTGTGTCGGAGGCACTCAGCGTTATGCGATAGAGTCCGTCCGTGGTGAAGGGCGAAACGGAGAGATCCTTCGAGAAGGTGACGCTGAGCGGTGTCGAACCGGCGGTCGAGAGGGCCGTCGAAGCCTGGGCCGTCGTCCAGGTGCTGCCGTTGTCGGCCGAGAACTCCACCACGGACTGCACGGCACCGACTCCGGTTGAATCAGTTATAGTGCCTATGATTTTTGGCGAACTGTCAACCAGGGACAGCGCCGTCGAGGCCGTGTTCTTGGTTGGGTCGATATTGCCAAAGGTCACGACGGGTGGCTGCGTGTCGACCGCAACGGTCCTCGTGATCGACTTCACGTTGCCCGCCAGGTCCCTGGCCGTAAATAGATAGGAATGAGTACCATCGGCGGGCAACGAGGAGACGGGATAGGTCCACGAGCCTGAACCGAAGGTCAGGGCCGTCGGCGGACTGGCTCCATCGACGCTCACCGTGAGGCTGGCGAGTCCGCTCGCGGCGTCGGAGACATTTCCCGCGAGGGTGAAGACCGAATTCACCGTCGAAGGCACGCTGTCCGTAGATGACAGGCTCGGCGCGGTCTTGTCGAACCCGAAATCCGTCTTCGCGGATAGGGCCTCGGCCGCTGTCGTCCAGTTGCCGTCGTTGTCGACGGCCTTGACCCACAGCGTCTTCGTTCCCTCCATCGTCAGGCTCAGGCTAGCCCCGAAGCTTACCGTCCCCGTCGCCTTCGTCCACAAGGATCCAGTAGCCGTCGGATCATCAGTACTATGATCGGTTGGCGAACTCGCCAGGTACAGCCCATCCACCAGCACGTACACCGACTTGACCCCGGACCCCGAACCATCGTTGGCAACCCCCGTCACGCCCAGCGAGGAGCTGGCAACCCATGTCATCGGCGTCGTAGTTGCAGGTGATGTGATCGTCAGCTGTGGCGACATCGTGTCAACTGTCATGGGAAACGGACCGCTCTGCGTCATCTTCCCCGCCGCGTCCGTCGCCGTGAAGGTAAAGGAGTAAATCCCGTCGTTTGTATGCGTGGCCGCGTCAATCCCGCCCGCGAAGGGCGTCCAGCCCCACGCGTTGCCCGGCGTTGCGTGGACGCTATCCGTCACCTTGATCGGCGCCGTCGTCGCGGCTCCTCCGTTCTTCGAATAGCTCACCGACAGCGATCCCGATGTAGCCAACAGGTACGAATCCCAAACCGTCCCCGCGATCCCCACGAACGATGAAGCCGTCGCGGCCGTAACCGTGGTGGGTGGAGCCGTCACCGCAAGGTTCGGCGGACTGTAGTCGACCCCGAAGTTGACCGCCGCGTTCGTCACAACGTTCCCCGCCGCGTCGGTCGCCCGCACCATCACCCCGTGGGGTCCTTCCGCCATCCCCGTCATCGTGGCCGTCCAGGTCCCCGCAACGTTGGTGCCCGACGTATCCGTCCAGGCTGCCGCGTTCCAGGTGCTTCCCCCATCCAGGCTGAACTGCACGCTGGCCACGCCCGAAGCCCCCGCGTTCGGGTCCGTTGCGCTTCCCCCGATCGTGTAGGCGCTCGACGAGATCCACGCCGGCAGGGCATTCATGCTCACCGTCGGCGCAGTTGTGTCGATCGTATAAGTTCGGCTGACGGTGCTCGTTTTGCCGGCGGCGTCCATCGCCGTCAGCAAATAGGTATAGGTTCCGTCCACGACACCACCGAGGGGCAAAGCCACCGAGGTGTAGCCGGCGGACTTCGCCCCGGAGAGAACCACCGTGGGAGTAAAGCCCACAACCTGCGCCGTTCCTCCATTTTTGCTTTCTGTAATGCCGAGCGAAGCGATGGCGTTGCCGTCCGCCACCGTGCCCGACAGTGCGAAACTTGCCTTGGTGAAGTTCGTCGCCGCATGAATTTCGGCGAGGACCGGAGGCGCCTGGTCCACGCCGAAATCCCTTGTCTTCGCCGTCTCGACGTTGCCCACCGCATCCGTCGCCGCCACGTACAACGTGAACTCGCCCTCGCCGATCCCGCCCATCCCGCTCAGCGTCACCGTCCCGTTCCAGTTCGTCGTGCCCCCGGCCTGCGTCCAGCCCGTCTTCGAGAAGGCCGGCGCCGCGCTCCCCTTCGTCACAATTGTGTAGTATACCCCCGTTACCCCGGTCGCTCCGCTCCCCGCGTCCGCCGAGGTCCCATTGATCGCCGCCGTCGTCCCCGACAGCCAATACGCCGCGTTCGCACCAGTCAATGCCGCCGTCGGCGTCGCGATGCCGCTCACCGGCGCCGTCGTGTCGATCGTCACCGTCCGCGTCACGCTCGTCGTCTTCCCCGCGATGTCCCTCGCCGTGAACACGAAACCATGCACACCGTCCGCCAGCCCTCCGCCTCCCACCGCCACAGCCAGCGTCCACGATCCCGCCGTTCCACCGGCCGTGTACGGAGCGCTCGTCATCGCCAATACGTCCTGCGCCGCGCCTCCGTCCACCGACACCGTCAGCGAATGCGCCCCGGCAAGGGCGTCCGTATCGCTCGCCGTCCCCGCGAAATGTATCGCCCCATTCGTGCTCATCGCATAACTCGCCGGGTTCGTGCCCCCGCCTACCCCGGTCTCCTGCATCACAGGCGGATTCAAATCGTAGAAGAATCCGATCGTCTGGCTCGCCTGGTTCCCCAGCTTGTCCGTCGACCGCACCTTCAGCGTCTTCGCTCCCTCCGTCGTCCCCAGACTCACCGCGGCGCTCCAGGAGGTCCCGCTCACGCTCACATCGTGCCCCGATCCGCTCGCCGTCCCGATCCAGCTCACTCCTCCGTCCAGGCTGTACTCAACCGCATTCGCCGCGGCCAATCCAACCCCTCCCGTGTCGGTCGAGGTCCCCTGGATCGTGTAGCTCGAATTGGCGGCAGATTCGTTCACCACCGGAGCCGTCACCACCAGCGCCGGCGGCGTCGTGTCGATCTGCACCTGCCGCGTCACCGTCGCCGTCTTTCCCGCAATGTCCGTCAAGGTGAAACTAAAGACATAAATACCATCATTCGTGTGTCCGATCGCGTCGACTCCGGCGGGAAAGGGTGTCCAGGACCAGACGTTCCCCGGTGCGGCGTGGCTGGAGTCCGTCAGGTTGATTGTCGCACCCGTCGGCGTCCCTCCGTTTCTCGTGTAGGAGACCGCCAGCGACGAGGAGGTCGCCAGCGCGTTCGAGTCCCAGGCGGTTCCCGCAAAGCCCGGAAACCCGTTCGTCCCCGAAGCCGCATAGACCGAAGGATCGATCGCCGGCGTTCCCACCCCGAGATTCGGCGGATTGAAATCCACACCGAAGGTCCTTTGCGAAAGAGTCGTAGAATTGCCGGCGGCGTCCACAAGCTTGACGACGACGGTATGAAGGCCCTCCGACAGGCCTTTCAGCGTGGCAGACCATGTACCACTTAGGTTCTTGCCACCGGAGGTATCGGTCCAGTCGGCGTTCGCCCAGGCTCCCCCATCGAGCTGATACGTCACGGAGGCGAGCCCCGACGCGCTCGCGCTGCTCCCGTCGCTGGCGGTTCCCCCTATCGTGTACTCACCGACCCCGGTCCAGGTCGTTGCCGCCGGAGGCGCCAAAACGGTGCCCGTGGGCGGCGTCTTGTCGATCATGACAATTCGTTGTAATTGCGCGGTCTTGCCGGCGACATCGGTCGCTGTGACGGTATAGGTGTATACCCCGTCATTCGCCCCGACTGTCGGCAACTGCTGTGTCTGCCAGGTCTCATGCCTGCCTGCGACGTCGCCGGATGCGGCAACGACCGAGCGGGTAACCGTCGCGTTGACGGCGGCCGCGGAACCAACCTGTTCGGTGACGGCGAGGGATGCAATTGCATTCGTATCCGCGACGCTTCCGCCGAGCGTAAAGGTCGAGGTGCTCGCCGAGGTCGCGGAATGCGACTCCGTCACCGTGGGCGGATTTTGATCCACGCCGAAATCCCTCGTTTTCGCCGTCTCGACGTTGCCCACCGCGTCCAGGCCCGCCACGCAAAGGGTGAATTGCCCTTCGCCGAGGCCGCCCGCTCCGCTGAGCTTGAGCGTGCCGCTCCAGTTGAGGGTGCCGCCAGCTGCCACCCAGACGCCGTTCGAGGAAGAGAATGCCGGCGTCGCGCTCCCCTTGGGGACGACTGCATAATAAATGCCCGCGATCCCGCTGCCCGCATCGGAAGAAGTGCCGCCGATGCCAGCCGTCGGCCCCGACAGCCAAAAGGCGGAATCCAGGAGCGAAAGGACGGGCGGCGTCACGATGACGCTCGCCGGTGCCGTCGTATCGATTTGCACCGTTCGGGAAACCGTCGACACCTTGTCGGCAAAGTCGGTGACGGTCAATGTGAGTACATAGGTCCCGTCGCCCAAAGATCCGGGAAGAGTGTAACTCCAAGTTCCTTTTGTCTGGTCCCAGGCGAACCCATTCGGCGTTGCCGTCGAGGCCGGTGACGCCGCTATGGGCGAGGCCCCGTCCTTCGAATAGGTGAGAACCGCGCTCTTCGCCTTCCGGCCCGCGGTGAGCTTGGCATCGTCCGCTATCCCTGCGAAGCTGACATCCCTGTTCGACTGGATGAGCGAGCTGCCGTAGTTCGTCTCTGTCGCTCTCGGCGGCGCGAGATCGATCGTGACGGTGGCGCCTACCAGCCTCGTTTCGTTCGCGACCGTGTTCCCCGCCGGGGCCTTGGCCCTGTGATCGTTTGTCGCCGAGAAGCCGAGGACGAAATCCCCGTCCTGGTCAGAGGGGAAGCTGAGCCGATAGGCCGCGGAAATGACATAGGTCTTACCATCCGGCGCCACCCTTGTCTTCGGCGCAATCGTGGATACCGGCAGAAGCCAGCCTTTCGCCCGCGCGCTCTCCGGTGTGCCCATGGTTCCATCCGGAAGCTTGGGAGTGATGCTCACGTCGACATCGAGATTGCTCGCTGTCGTCCACGTGTACGGCGAGCCATCGGTAGTCGCCAACCCGTTCACATCTTCGACGACCAGAGGGATGGTCACTCCCGGATTGAGAGTGTAGATCATCGTTCCGTTGGGCCAGAGGCCGGCCTTGAGATCGAGATTGAGGTTGTTTCCATTATCGGAATTGAACGTGGGTTTTCCGGCATCCTGGTCGATGACAACGCCGTAGAGGTTGGTGGCCGAATCCTTGGGATTCATTTCAAAGGTCGTCGAATTGCCGCCCCTGTCGCTGTCCGAATAGGCGCTGTCCGTGGCCGTGAATGCGAGATCCACCCGCCCTCCCGCGGTGGCGAAAATCTTCGTGGTATCAAGATTGAGCGACCAGGCGCTGGTGCCGCTCGCGAGAATGGTCGTGGAACTTCCGCGATTCCCCTTGTCGTCATAAGGCGTATAAGTAAGCGAAACCTGCTTGAGCCCGACATCGAAGGCGGTCCCGCTGAAGGGAACGATGCCGCTCAACGAAAGATGATCGGAACTGTCCGAAGCGGCCATCAAGGCAGAAGGGTCGGGATAGCTCAGGGCGAGCGTTGGCGCATGCTCGTCGAACACGAGCTTGAGGGGGGGAATGGTCCTCGTGGTCTTGGGCGGGTCGGCTATATCGGTCACGGTTACCACGATGGAAACCGGCACCTCAGCCGTGGCGGCGGAGGGGACAAGGGCGGGCACATCGAGGGGAGCGGTCCAGAGGCCTGTCTGGGAGTCGAAACTCGCCTGGATGGCCTGCCCGATCGGCGCTTGGGTCTGATCGTTGGTCAGCCCGAGGACGACGGACTTGACGCCCGTATCGTCCGCCGCCTTCCCCTTAATCGTAATTGTGCCTTTTACGTAGTCGCCGCTCGTCGGCGACAGGATGCTCACGCTCGGCGGCTCGATGTCTATCTTCGCCCCCAGGCCGGCTGAGAAAGCCTTGCAGGTCGTCAGGGAAAGCGTAAGGACGATGGCGAGCCCGAACAAGAAAACCAGGCTCGCGGACTGAACGCGACGCCTCCCGGACATATCATCCATACACCCTCCAAGGCATGCCGTACGCAGAGGGGACAATTCCCCACAACAATTTCGGCTTTTTGGAATAAGACTTTAGAGAGTGATGAAGGAAGAAGGGCCCCCGCTTCCTTTTGGCAAGGCTCGATGCCCTCGCCATGGCAACCTGACTCTGGTTCAGTCTCTTCGAATGCTACTTGCACGATCCGTGCCATCCTGATTTCATGATCCCATGACCCTCGATATACTATGCCGGGTGGTGGACAATTACGGCGATATCGGACTCGTGTATCGACTCGCGAAGGCTATTTCCGGGGTCGATCCGACGGTTGGCCTCCGCATCCATGTCGACAAACTGGCAGCCTTCCACGAGCTCTGCCCCGAAGTCGAACCCGGCAAACAGCTACAAAAACTTCACGAATGGACCATCATCGACTGGAATATCGAGCTTCCCGCCCTCCGCGAGGCCTGCGCCTCAGGGGGCCCGCCCACGAGGATCGTGGAATGCTTCGCCTGTAATCGCCCGCCGGCGCTGGAAATACTCCTCTTCGACCGAAAACGCGATGACAAGCGACTCATCGTCAACCTCGAACACCTGAGCGCCGAAACCTGGGTCGACGAAATTCACCGCATGCGCTCGGCCACTCGCCACGCTCTTGTCCGGAAGTACATTTTCATGCCTGGATTCACCAAGGCGAGCGGCGGCCTCATAATCGACCCAACCTTCCGCGCCATGGCCGGGATCTGGAGGGCCGGCAGGACTCGCCTTTCGGAAAGTACAAGCGTCGAGTCCCAAACTGTCGCCCTGGCGACAGTGACTGTCCCAAATCCGACAGCGACCGTCCCAAACTCAACAGTGGGCGAAGGCGCGACGGCCCCAGGCCCGGGCGAAGCAGGCTTCGCCCCACCCTCCCATGCCGCCCTCCGACTCGAACTCGCAGCCCGCGCTGGCCTGGCTCTGGCCCCCGGCGACGAAACCCGCCCCTGGTTTCTCGTTTTCAGCTACCAGCACGACTACAGCCGCATCGTCGATGGCATCATGAGCCTGGGGCAAGGCGCCAACATGAGCGGGGGCGGGGGCGCAGACATGAGCGCCAACATGAGCGCGGGCGGGGGCGACAACATGAGCGCCAACATGAGCGGGGGCGGAGGCGACAACATGGGCGGGGGCGGGGCGGACCCAGTCTCACGCGGAACGAAGGCGTCATCCCGGGCTCCTCTCGTCCTCGTCGCCCAGGGCCTCGGGGCCGCGCCCTTCCTCCAAGCATGGCGGGCCAAAGGCGAAACCTTCCCAACTATGTCCATCCCCTTCCTGCCGCAGGAAGCCTGGGACGAGTTCATCCTCGCCTCCGATTTCGCCATCGTCCGCGGCGAAGAAAGCCTCGCTCGCGCCGCCCTCGCCGGAATCCCCTTCGTCTGGCACGCCTA
Source organism: bacterium (assembly GCA_021782015.1). Taxonomy (GTDB): domain Bacteria; phylum Spirochaetota; class Spirochaetia; order Treponematales; family Rectinemataceae; genus CAIJMU01. Next base: position 34,936 of record JAJXVS010000004.1, read on the forward strand.
CCGCCAGGATGGAAACCACCAATTGGTAAAGGTACAGGCCATCCTCGACCGCCTCCGCCCCTTCCTGTCGGGAGCGGGCGCCCCCGCCTCGACCATCGCCTCCTACGAAGCCTTGTGCCTGGCCTTCAACGACCGCCTCATCGACGGCCCCGAAGCCTCGGGCGGCGAGCGCGAGGACATCGCGCCTATTCTGAAAGCCTTGCCGACCCTGCGCCCCGGATTCGAAGCCTTCGCGGAGTCCCTCTTCGCGAATGGCGACCTCACCGCCCGACTCCTCGAATTCATGGGAACCCTCGCGGGCCCATAACCCAGCGCCAGCCGCCCACTGGCAATTATCCGCGAAATGCGCTAGCATGCGGTCCCGCATTCGTACAGACCGCAGGCAACGACACTTCCGGCCACGAATCGCGGGAATCGACACCGCCTCCAGGGTGCGCAGACAAAGGGAAAACGGCCAAAGACATCTCGCGCGGCGCGGGAAGGACCAAGGCTAAATCATTTTCAGGCGAGGAACTACCATGCTCATGACAGGCGATATCCGCGGCGGCACGGTCTTCAAGGTTGGCAACGACGTCGTCGTCGTCCAGCGCATGCTCGGCATCAAGGGCGGGCGCAACGGCCAGGTCAAGCGACTCAGGGTCAGGAACATCATCACCGGCTCCACCTCCGAGCTCGGCCTCGACATGGGCGAGAAGTTCGAGGACGTGTCCATCGACTACCACACGATGAAACCCTCCTACATGGACGGCGAAACCTGGGTCTTCATGGACCAGGAGAGCTTCGAGCAGTACGAACTGACCCGCGAAGACCTCGGCGAGGCCGCCGACTACATGCTCCCCGAAGACGACATCGAAGTCGAGGTCGGCTTCTACGAAGGCAAGCCCGTCTCCGTCACCCTCCCGATCAACATAGTTAGGACGATCACCTACTGCGAGCCCGGCATCAAGGGCGACACCTCCGGCAAGTCCACCAAGCCGGCCAAGCTCGACTCGGGCTTCGAGGTCCAGGTCCCCCTCTTCTGCGACATCGGCACGAAAATCGTCTTCGATACGCGGGATGGGTCCTTCGTCGAGCGAGCGAAATAAGGCAAAGGGGGAGCGGAGCCGGGAGCGCGAAGCGATCACGGCGAAGCCTAGCGAGCGCAGCGAGCGTTAGCACATCCCGATCTGCCCACGAAAGCCCCTCCCCGACGGAGGGGCTTTTTCATGCCCGCTCGGGCGGGTCCTGGGGCGAGCAATGCGAGCACACCCGCTTCGCTTCGCTACGCGCGCGCGCTCGCGCTGCTCGCCCCACCCGCCGTCCAAGCG
>JAJXVS010000192.1 GCA_021782015.1 bacterium
CGGCATCATGATCGCCAACGATCCCGCCTTCGCCGACCCCGAGGAGCTCAAGACCTGGGATAAATTGCTCGCCGTGTACGAGCGCCTGTCTCGGGCCAAGTCGATCCCCCTGATCGGCAATTTTCTCTTCGGGGTGATGGACTACTTCCAGCAAATCCCGCGGCCCTATCCGCGCATCGACCTTTCCAATCCCTCGATCCAGACGATGTTCGTCGACAGGCTCGTCAGGCAGGGCCTCTGCTCGGCCATGCTCACGAAAATGAAGACCAAGCCCCTGCCCCTCGTCACCTCCTTTTACCAGAACGCGATCGCGGCCGACAGGGCCGGCTGGGGCCGGGTCTACTGCATCATCTGCGACGCTGACATCAATAGGGTGTGGGTGGCCTCCAATCCACGCGAATCGCGGATCCAATACCTCGTGCCCTGCGGAGCGGCTATGCGTCGGCTCAAGCAGTATGGGGTGCCCGACGAACGCATTTTCATGACAGGTTTTCCCTTGCCCCGGGCCCTTCTCGGTGACGAGAGCCTGAACGTGCTCAGGCGCGATCTGGCGATGCGACTCAGGCTTCTCGATCCCACCGACCGCTTTTGGCCCCTTCATGGCCTCAATGTCGAGCACTTCCTCGGCGCCGATAATTGCGCCCGCAGGCCGGATCGGCCCCTCACCATCACCTACGCTGTCGGCGGCGCGGGCGCGCAGAAGGAAATCGGAGTCGCGGCCTTCAGGAGTCTCAAGTCCCGCATCGAGGCAGGAACGATAGCCTGGAATTTCGTCTGCGGTGTCCGAAAGGAGGTCCGCGCCTATTTCGAGGAGGAGGTGGCGAAGACCCTAAGCGGCCATCCGGGCGTCAGAATTGTCGGCGGCAGGGGCGACGCCGCCTCGTACTTCGCGGATTTCGCCGAAGTTCTTCATACTACTGATATTCTCTGGACCAAGCCTTCGGAGCTTTCGTTCTATGCCGGTCTTGGAATTCCCCTCCTCATGGCGCCGAGCGTGGGTTCCCAGGAGGTCTTCAACCGTCGATGGCTCGAAGAGATCCAGGCCGGCATTCCCCAGGCCGAAGCCCAGTTCGCCGACACCTGGCTTGTCGAACTCCTCGACCAGGGACGCTTTGCCGAGGCGGCCTGGAGCGGCTTTCTGAAGGCCCGTAAATATGGTACCTTGAGGATAGACGAACTCATCAGGACCGGCGCGATGACGCGGAGCAGCGATCCCCTGACTCGTTAGCCTGTTCCAGCGCGCGGTCCAGGGTGCAACGCGGGACCGGATGGCGCGTCCAATTCGCGATCGGGAGAGCATTCTGGAACGCAAGAAGATTTTGATGACGATGCTCGAGGTGGGTCTCGGGCACAAGTCGCCGGCCATCGCCGTCAGGGACGAGATCGAGTCGGCGTGGCCTGACCGCTATCGCATCGACATCGTCGATTTCGCGAAGGAATCGGGGGCCTCCGCCGATGACAGGGCCCTCAAGCGATCATGGGATATCGCCCTGGCCTTTCCCGTTTCGGCCCGCATCGGCTATCTCCTCGTCGAACTCAATCATGGCAGGAATTCCTACATAGATTTTCTGTTCCGCGACTTCGTCAGCAAGGGCATAGGCTATATCGCCGGCTATCGCCCCGATCTCGTCTTCGCCACCCATGGCCTATGCCTCTATGTCGCCGTCAAGGCCCGCGAGATACTCGGCGTCGACTTCCGCATTGTGGCCTGCGTCGTCGATCCCTTCGACGGCTATTCCTGGTGGGCGAACGACGGGGCTGATGTCCTTCTCGTCGCCTCGGAACAATCGCGCGACAGGCTCGTCGATCACGGCATCAGGCCCGAAAAGATCGTCATCACCGGCTTTCCGATCCACAAGCGTTTTTTCAATCTGACGAAGGCTCCGGAGACGATCGCCTCGGACCTGGGCCTCGATCCGGACAAAAGGACCATCCTCGTCACCTCGGGCGGGCAGGGCATCGGCAATGTCTTTTCCTACGTGCGCGAAGCCTTTCGCCTCGGCCTTCCCTTCAATATTGTCGTGGTCGCCGGCCGCAATGCCAAGACCAAGGCGCGCATGGACAAGCTGGCTGCGAGCGCCGCCGGTTCGACGCGCCTGGTTTCCCTGGGGTATGTGGGCAATATAAACGAATTGATCGCCGCGGCCGACGTTGTCGTCGGCAAGGCGGGGGCCTCCTCGGCGATGGAGGCCTTCTATATGGGCAAGCCCCTCGTTTTCACCGAATGGGCCAGTTATAACGACCGCTACATCGTCCGCTTCGCGCTCAACTTCAGGATCGGCTGGTATGCGCCCACCCTCGTGTCCTTCATTCGCCTCGTAAAATCCTTCGCGGGAAGCGGGGCCCTGGAAGAGTACGCCGCGAATGTCCGCGCCCTGGCCCTCGACCCCGGCACCGAGAATGTCGCGCGACGGGTCGTGGAGCTTGTGGAGGCGAAAGGCGCGATGGATGTGGATGGGGCTGCCTTTGGTGGCGGGCTTCCTGGCTGAGGCGACTGAGTTCCGCTGCGCCAGACTTCGTTAGATGGCGCTCTTGACGCGGCAATCGAACACACGAGGGGGAGCAGCCGATTTGACACGACGCATTGCGCCTTTTCGGGGAATCAAAGGGAATGTTCGGCATCCTCAATGATCGGCCTTGTCGACCTTCTTTGTCATAACTACTTCTATATACTCGAGGGTCTTGGTACGGACGAATTCGGCTATCTCGTCGGCCAAGGCTGCGTTCATCGCGCCACCGGCGAATTTTGAGAATGTCTTTCCGTCAAAAAGAAGCTCGAAAGGCTCGATCTCCAAGGCAGTCGCGATTTTCTCGAGGGTTTCGAGGGAGGGCGATTTCCGGCTTATTTCTATCTCGCCGATAAATGGGATACTAACCCCAATCATCTCCGCAAGACGGGCCTGGCTCAGACCGAGTCGGGTCCGATGCCGCTTCATGTTCTTGGCCAAGGCCAACTGCGTCTTTGTTGCCATGATCAGCTACAAGCTAGGAACAATGTCTTTCAGCATATGGCGCTTGACAATTAGCCAAAAGGCGATAATCTAGCTAGAAGGCTATTTGCAGAGAGGTCGAGAAGAGGACTCAGTCCCGCATGCATAGCATCATTTCCGAGAATCCATTGGCTTTGAAAAAGAAGTGGAAAAGAAGAGGAAAAGCAGAGTGAATGAAACAAAAGACGGCGGAAATTATGAAACGATCGGCCGGTTGATTGACGAAGGGAATGATCTCTTCCTGAAATCTTCCGATCAGCAAGGAATCCTTTCGACAGCCCTGATCGCCGCCTTGGGCCTCGTAGGCAACTCGGTGGCCAATCATCTCAGCATTGCCTCCGCCGCTTGTCTCGCCCTGGCCGCCGCCCTTTCTGCCGGGGTTCACCTGGGTCTGGGGGTATGGAAGATCGGCGCGGCCAAACGAATGTTCATTGGAAAAAAACAACCACGCACGGGAATAATGCGACTGCCAACTCTTATCTTCGTTATCCAGAGCCTGAGCTTTGTTGCGGGCATCATTCTCTTCATAATTCGTTTCACGGTGCGTTGATGCGCACGTTGGAGAAAAAATGAGAAAGACTTACAGAATCGCGTTTCGAGCATTCGGTGCCGCAGTGGCTTTGGCAATCCTCTTTTCATGCAACTCGCCGATCAATCAGTCGTCGGCATCCTCATCATCGCAAACAGCGGCTCCGATTTCCGCTCGCATCGTCAATTCGCTGACCGACCTGCCGGCGCCGGCCCAGTCCAATGTTGGACAACTCTTTTACGTAATAGCGCAAACGGCTTTTTATTATTCGAATGGAACGAGCTGGGTGACCATCAATCTCACGGGGGCTCAAGGGGCGACGGGTGCGACCGGTGCCACAGGCGCAACTGGGGCGACGGGACCGGCCGGGACAAATGGAGTCTCCATCAGTTGGCAGGGTTCGCTCTCGAGCGCGCCTTCGAGTCCCCAGCTCGATTGGGCATACTACGACACGACCAAGCATGGGTCATTTATCTGGGATGGCTCGACCTGGCAGACCCTTGCGCTGGATGGAGCCACTGGAGCGACAGGCGCAACCGGTGCCACGGGCTCGACCGGAGCAACGGGCGCGACTGGAGCAACGGGCCCCCAGGGTATTCCCGGATCCAATGCCTATGTCGCCACCGTCCTTACGAGCAATACGACAATCAGCCTCGCCCAGAGCCCCTATTATGTTGAGGGCACCCTCGTTGTCGGGGCTGGCGCCACCCTCACCATCCAGGCGGGGGTTCATATGATCTTCGATTACACGGCTTCGATGGTCGTTGAGGGAAATCTCGTAGTCGCGGGAAGCTCGGCGGCCCATGTAGACTTTTCGCAGCAAGCAACATATCTCATGGGCTACTTGTGGGGCGCGATTCAATTCGGGCGTTATGGCACCTCCACGATCAGTTATGCGCAATTCAATGATGTCGGGCTCTATTTCCAGGCATCCACGACGACGAGCCAGAGCATTTCCTGGTCAAAATTCGCTGGAGACGGTTTCAAGGCGTATTCCCCTATCACTTCAGTAAGCGGGACTGCAATTAGCCTGACCAACTGCAGCTTCAGCGATACAAGCAGCTATATGGCAATAAACTTAGCGAAGGGCAGCCTCAGCGCCTCAAATCTCCTCTTTACCGGCTCGTGGGGTGGCGCCGTCTCGGCGGGGGGCCTCAGCGCATGCAGCATCACCGGTTCCGACTTCGGAACTACCACTTCTTCTGCAATCGCCTATGGCTCGCCAGTTGCTGCCAACTTTTCCGGCAACAACTTTGGCTCATCTTCCCTATATTTCATAATGAACAATTCCGGCAAGGCCGTCTCCATGACCGGCTGCTATTTCGGAGGCCTTACAGGCACGGCGGTCACCGCGAAAATATCGAATGGCACGGGCAGCACCACGGACATCTCCAGTCCTCTCTCCTCGCCGGTAACGGTGACGGGCTGCGGCTGGTAGAAGGCCAGGCAAGGCTGGCATGCCCTTCTCGCTTCGAGAAGGGCAGCCTGCGCCCTTCGTTTCAAAACGCCCTTTTGCAAAGGCCCGCGATGATAACAACTATAACGACAATTCTTGGCGAGGCGGCATAACTTGCAACGGCTCTCGGCGCCCTCGTGGCCGTTTTTCAGCTGTGGTAGTCGATCCGACGGAAGCGACGCAAAATAGGTCGGCGCCGTGGGAAAAACTGGAGAGATGGCATCAGGGGGAATCTCGGCAAACCTTCGTTCAGGGGGGCCTTCGAGGAGATACTCAAGGCCAACTCGAAAACCTTCAGTGACGCTCGGGATGCATTCCGAGTGTCGCGATGGCCCGCGAGAGTCTTGGGGTAGGTTCGAAAGCTATCGTATTGACAATATTGTAAATACAAACTTGTATTTCTTATGGTCTTCGAGTGGGATGAGGCAAAGAACCAGGCGAACCTGCGAAAACACGGGCTGAGCTTTGAGCAGGCTCGGTCAGTATTCGCCGATCCCCTGGCCCTCATCAGCCTGGATGTGGGAGCGCAATGCGAGGAGCGAAGGCGATGAAGAGGATTGAGGGCGTGGGGGAACTTAGCCCTGCCGATCGCGAGCAGCTCGCCCTCCTCGCGGCGCGTCCGGAAACCGCCATCGACACGAGCGATCTCCCCGAATTGACCAATGAGGAGGCCTCTGAGGCCATCCGGCTGGGCGGCCGTTCCCTCGCCGCGGGCATGGATCTCTATCGGGCGCGCAAGACGGCAATCACGGCGCGCATTGACCGCGATGTCCTTGCGTGGCTCAAGTCCCAGGGTCGCGGCTACCAGACCCGCATCAACGCCATCCTTCGCGAAGCCATGCTCCACGATACGAATCGCCGGGTCGGGTGATTTCCCACAAACCGCTCACTTTGAACCGCGCGCGTCCCACTGCGCCCCATGGTCTGAATGTGCGGCTTTTCGCTTTACGCTGCGCCAGCTTGCCATTTCCGCCAAAGCGGTGTAGGCTCCGTCTACCAAATCACTAGCGAGGTTCTCAATGGCCTACAAGGTAACCGATGCCTGCGTAAATTGCGGCGCCTGCGAGCCGGAATGTCCGGTCGAGGCGATTTCCGAGAAGAACGGTCTCCGCTGGATCGATCCCGACAAGTGTACCGACTGCGGCACCTGCGCGTCGACCTGCCCGACCGAGGCGATTATTCCCGGCTGATTGGGACGGCAGGCACTTTCTTGATAGACCGTCGGGCTTCCTCATCGGGAACCGACGGTTTTTTTTGACCTGCGCAGGGAGTACATATGGGCGCGGAGTTCGGCCTTTTTGGCCTTGGAAGGGTCGGTGGCAATCTCGCAAGAAATGCTCTGTCGAGGGGCCTAAAGCCCCGACTCTTCGACAGGAGCGCCGAGCGAATCGGCAGCCTCCGCGCGGCTCTCGCATCGGCGGAGGGCCGTTTCGCCATCGACGAATCGGACTTTGTGGCCTCCCTGGCTTCGCCTCGGATCATCCTGCTCTCCCTCCCCGCCGGAAAGGCTGTCGATGAAGCCATTGAGCGATTTCTTCCCTTATTGAGCGCGGGCGACGCCATCGTGGACGCGGGCGATTCCTGGTTTCGCGACAGCGAAAGGAGGGAAGTCGGGCTTGCGGAGCGGGGCATCCTTTTCGCGGGGCTCGGCATTTCGGGCAGCGCCGAGGATGTTCTCCAAGGGCCGGCCTTCATGGCGGGCGGAGGACCAGGATTTCGCCAGGCCCTCATGCCCCTCCTCGAAAGGCTATGCGCGATGGGGCCCGACGGCAGGCCCTGCGCTATCTGGGTCGGCCCCGGTGGGGCCGGACATTTCGTCAAGATGACGCATAACGCGATCGAATACGCGGACATGGAAATCCTGGCCGAGGCCTATCACATCCTGAAATCGGGTTTGCGGGCCAATCGCGAGGAGGTCCGCAATTGCTTCGCCTCATGGGAGCGAAGCGAGGTATCAAGCCGCCTGCTCAGCCTTTCGGTCGACGTCCTTTCGAAGGACGATGCGGATGGCACGCCCCTCATCGACAGGATTCTCGATCGCGCGACTCAGAAGGGCTCGGGCATTCGGGCCACCGAGTATGCCCTCGAACTGGGTGTCCAGGCCTCGACCCTGTCGGAGGCCGTGTTCGCCCGCAATCTTTCGACGCACAAGGACGAGCGGGTGATGGCGAGCGCCCTTCTCGGTGAGCATGTGACGAGGGCGAGCGGCTCTCCGGCCAGCCTTATGGACGACGTGCGCAAGGCCGTGCTCGCTTCGAAAATCATCGCGTACTCGGAAGGTTTCGCCCTCCTTTCCAAGGCCTCGGAGGTTGAGGGCTGGAGCATCGATCCCGTGGCCGTGGCCCATGTCTGGCGTTCCGGCGCCTTGATCCGCGGGCCCTTCCTCGACCATGTGGCCGAGGCCTATTCCCTTTCCGAAGACCTGCCCTCCCTCCTCCACGACGCGAGGATGAAGATTCTTCTCGACCAGTCGCTGCCGGCTCTGCGAAGGGTTGTGGCCAGGGCCATCGAGTCGGGACTTCCCATTCCTCTCATGACCGCGGCCGTGTCTTCCTTCGACGGGCAGCGGAGCTCCTGGCTGCCGGCCAATCTCATCCAGGCTCTGCGCGACCGTTTTGGCGGCCACGGCTTTGAGCGGGTCGATCGGCCTCGCGGCGAGATTCACTTTGCGGATTGGGAAGGGACCTCTTGAGGGGCTGACCTACTTCGCCGCCTCCTGCAGCTCGAGCCAATGTCCGAAGCGCTTTCGCTTGGTAAGCAGGTAGCCCCGATCGTCTTCATGGACGGGAAGTTCGTGAGGCACCCGCTCCACCACTTTGAT
>JAJXVS010000193.1 GCA_021782015.1 bacterium
CTCAAGCGCCTTCTTCCCCAATACCCGATTCCGGTCGTCGTGGTCTCAGCCGTGACGACCGAAGGGTCTCAACGGGCACTGGAGGCGCTCTCGGCCGGCGCGGTCGCCGTGGTCGGCAAGCCCCGAGCCAATGATCGAGAGGGCCTCGCGACGATGCTCGACGAACTCTCCGACGCCGTCTTGGAGGCTTCCAAGGCCCGTATTCATGCCGTATCGAAGCCCGGTCCTGTGCATTCCAAGGGTATTTCGCGAGCTGTGGGAGTCCCGGGCGCCAATCGCCTTGTCGCGATTGGAGCCTCGACGGGCGGAACGACAGCCCTCAATTCCATCCTCCCGTCCCTGCCGGCTGACTTCCCGCCCATTGTCGTCGTGCAGCACATGCCTCCGGTCTTTACGCGCATGTTCGCCGAAGCCTTGGGCCGAGTGTCCCACATGCGCATTAAGGAAGCGGCGGAGGGCGATAGTCTGGAACAGGGGCTCGCCCTAATAGCGCCGGGCGATTTCCATATGCGCATCATCGGCGACGGTCGCCAATACAGGGTGCGACTCGATCATGCCGAAAAGGTGTCCGGTCATCGGCCTTCGATCGATGTTCTCTTTTCGAGCGTGGCACGGGCCTTCGGCGCGAAGGCGGTGGGATTGCTGATGACCGGCATGGGCCGGGACGGGGCGGATGGGTTGCTGGAAATGAGGAAGGTCGGAGCCCGCTGCATCGCCCAGGATGAGCAATCGTCGGTTGTCTTCGGCATGCCAAAAGAAGCGTGGAAGATCGGAGCCGCCGAGTCGCTCGTCGCCTTGGACGACATCCCCAACACGCTCGTGTCTCTCCTCGATGAGGAAATTCAGGAGGTCCCATGGCGACGATAACTCTCGGCGTTGGCGACTGGGCCGTATCAGACAACGCCGAGGATGTCATCAAGACCTACGCCCTAGGCTCCTGCGTGGCCGTCATGATTTTCGATACATCCAAAACCATCGCGGGCATGGCCCATATCGCCTTGCCCGATTCGGCCGTCGATCCGGGAAAAGCGAAAATCCAACCGGGATATTTCGCGGATGTGGGCGTCGCGGTAATGATCGAAGAGATGAAACGAAGGGGAGCCACGAGGGCCCATGTTTGGGTGAAACTGGCGGGAGGAGCCGCGGTCATGGACCCCAAAGGGGTTTTCGACATCGGGAAACGCAACGTCCTTGCGATCAAACGAGCGCTCTGGCGAAGCTCGCTCGGACCGATCGCGGAAGACACTGGCGGCACGACATCCCGTACGGTAACCATGAGCGCGGCCGATGGCACGATTTCCCTGTCGGCCGGCCCGCGCCAATGGACCATTTGAAAGGAGGCAAAACGATGGCAAACACCAAACAGGTTCTCATCATAGACGACTCATCGACCTCTCGCATGATCATCCAGCGATGCGTGGAAATGTCGGCTCCCGAGTTTGGGTCCTTCGCCCTCGCAGAGAATGGCATGGAAGCGCTCGCTATGCTGCGGGAAGGGGTACGCTACGATCTCATCCTCACCGATATCAACATGCCCAAGATGGATGGTCAGACCTTCATCAAGCTCGTCAAAAATAACGCCGAGACAAGGTCCATTCCGGTAATCGTCATTTCCAGCATTGCGGATGGAGCCTTCGTCGAAGATTTGAAGCGGCTTGGGGTGACTGCCGTAATCAAGAAACCCGTTTCGCCCGCGAAAATACTTGAGGCTTTCGGAGGTCTGTCATGATGGAAAACATGGACTCTGAAAAGGCGCACACAGCCTTGGTATCGGCCATCCAGACGGCGATGGCCGACATGGTGTTCATTGATACGGAGAAGACCGATCGGCCGATTACCCTCGAGGCGGAGAATCGGGCGGCCATAGACATCCTAAAGCCCATATCCCTGCGCCTGGAGGTCTCCGCCGGTCCCAGACTGCGAGGCAGAATCGCGGATATCCTTTATGGCGAAGACAGCGAATGGAATCGGGATGATGCTTTTCTGGAGCTTCTCAATGTCTCCGCCGGAATTTTCCTCTCAGAATACTACGGGGCGGGAATGGAAGTACGTTTGGAACTGCCTCGGTATCTGTTCATGCGCGACGATGAAGAAGGTGCCGCGGTAGCGGAGGCGGGATTTGATGCGGAAGGTGAGCCGCTAGTCGCGGCGCTTCGTTCTATCAGATACCTGTATTGATGCCGGGTCAGCCAGCCCAGGTCCGGCCGACCCCGACAAAGTTACTTGGCCGCTCCGAGGATGGCCTCTTTGCAGGCCTTGGACACACTGATCTTGACCGCGGTCTTGGCCGGAATCTTGATGCTCTCGCCGGTGGCGGGATTGCGACCCACGCGGGCCTTGCGCTTGCTGAGCTTGAGGATGCCGAGACCAGGAAGTGTGAACTTCTTGTTTTTCTTGGCTTCCTTGTAGGCAAGGTCGACATAGGAGTCGAGAAAGGCGACGACCTGTTTTTTGGTCAGTCCGTTCTTTTCGGAAAGCTGGGCAACAATCTGCGCCTTCGTGAGGCTTTTCGGAGTGGTGCTGGTCGGCATAGACTATCTCCTTCGAAAATAATGGCTATATTACCGCTCCGCTCGCCCGGCTGCAAGCCGAAAACGCCGTTGAAATGGGGCTGTCTCGCCGGAATCCCGATTTCATCCCGCTGTTTTCCCGTGCAATGACGCCCTTGTTGAAGAAAGCCCAACTACCTATAATCTTTCCTCGTTGCGAAGGCTTCGCGAAGTGGCCCCGCGACGATCGAGGCAAGCGTGCCAGCGCGCCGAACGATGGAGGTCAGGATGAACAGGGCGCTCGAAATACTCAAGGAACGGGGATTCGTCCAGCAATGCACCGATGAAGCGGGACTCTCGGCTGCCTTGGATGAGGGGCCGGTCACCTTCTATGTCGGAATCGACCCCACCGGGCCTTCGCTCCACATCGGCCACATGGTGCCCGTTTTCGCGCTGCGGCATATGCGGGAGGCAGGCAATGTGGGCATCGCCCTCCTCGGTGGCGGAACAGCCCGCATTGGCGACCCGAGCGGCAAGACCGAAACGCGGAAAATGATCTCCTACGCTGCGATCGACGCGAATGCCGAACTCTTCAGAAAGCAGCTCGACGCCTTTGTCCGCTTCGACGACAGGACGGCCTTCGCCGCCAACAACAAGGACTGGCTGGCAAATCTCAATTATATCGACTTTCTCCGTGAAATCGGCAGTCACTTTTCGGTGAACCGGATGCTGTCTTTCGAGGCCTACAAGATTCGAATGGAAACGGGCCTGTCATTCGTGGAATTCAACTACCAGCTCCTTCAGAGTTATGATTTTCTGGAACTGTGGAGGCGGCATGGATGCAGGCTCCAGATAGGCGGCGACGACCAATGGGGGAATATCGTTGCGGGGATCGAACTCATCCGCAGGGTTGAAGGGGCCGAATGCTTCGGTTTGACCTTCCCCCTGATCATGACTTCCGACGGGAAGAAGATGGGAAAAACCGAAAAGGGCGCGCTCTTCCTCGATCCTTCCATGACGAGCCCCTGGGATTTCTTCCAATACTGGCGCAACGTGACCGACGCCGATGTTGAGCGTTTTTTGCTCCTCTTTACCTTCCTTCCTGTAGAAGAGTGCAAGGCCCTCGCAAGCGGAGACATCAACGCCGCCAAAGCTCGACTCGCATGGGAGGTGACAGCGATCATCCATGGCAAAGATGCCGCGGACCAGGCGAGGGAAGCGGCCTTGGCAGCTTTCGGCGGCTCGGGTGACATCGCGAAAATTCCATCCAGGGTGATGAGTCGAACCGAGATTGCCGCGGGCATCGGCGTTCTCGATCTCTTTGTCCTGGCCGGTCTCGCCTCGACCAAGAGCGAGGCGCGGCGTCTCGTGCAACAAGGGGGAGCGATCGTCAACGACACCAGGATCGAGGACGAAAAGGCCACGATCGACGGCAGGTGGATCGTGGAAGGCGCCTTGCTGCTGAGAGCGGGGAAGAAGCGCATTTTCAGGATTGTAGTCGAGTAAAGCCTTCCGCACCGAGGCGGCGGCCCTTGTGAGAACGCTCTCCCGGCCGGAAGGTCTCCGGTCGAGAGCATTCATGGCACGAGGGCGAGAGCTATGTCAAACATGCGATCGAGCTTCGTCTGTCGGTCGATGGCGTCCATGGAGCGACCCGTCACATTGTTGTCCGAACAGGTGAACATCGCGAGAGCCCGCTTTCCAAGCCAGGCTGCGTTGCAATAAAGCGCATAACTCTCCATGTCGGTGGCCGCGCAGCCCATTCTGGCCCACTTCTCCCAACCTTGGCCCGGAGCGCGTGCGCTGTATAGAGAAAAAACGTCGGAGGAAAAGACCGAGCCCACCCAATGCCTGACTCCAAGTTCCCGGGAGCGGGTGACTGCGGCTTCGAGAAGCGCGAAATCGGCCGTGGGGCTGAAATGGCCCGGAAGGCCGTACTGATCGGCATAGGCCGAATCGCTGCTCGCGGACATCGCGAAGGCGATGTCTCCGACATCGAGATCGGCTGTAAGCCCGCCGCAGGTGCCTATCCTGACAATGCGTTCCACCTTATAGAAAGCGAATAATTCATACGAATATATTCCCATCGAAGGAGCCCCCATGCCGGAGCCCATGATCGAAACCGGACGTCCCTCCCAGGTGCCGGTGAAGGCGAGCATCCCTCTGATCGTACTCACCTCGCGAGCCCCTTGGAGACGATGCAGTGCGTAATGGCGGGCGCGGAGGGGATCGCCGGGCATGAGCACGATGGGCGCGATGTCGCCGGCTCTGGCAGCGTTGTGCGGAGTGCCCCTCGTTTCGAAATCGGCTGGAATTCCCGACATGGCTGCATCCTTCCCGGCCTGCGGGTCGAAAGGTCGAATGGGCATACTCAGCTTCCGCCCTTTTCGTAGGGTTGGCCCGCGGCCGCAGGCGCGTAGTCCTTGCCCGAAAAGGCCACGAGGGTCACGATCGTGATTATATAAGGCAGTATTGAAAAGAATTCGGGAGGGAAATCCCGCAGTATTTTGATGTTGACCATGTAGATCGCGAGGGCGACCGCCGATCCGAAGAGCAGACTTGCTCCGGCGACGCCCTTGGGCTTCCAGCGGCCGAAGGAGACGGCGGCCAGCGCGATGAAACCAGCCCCGTTGATGGTGTACATCGTATATTGGATGGTTTCCGTCACCACGATAGAGGCACCTGCAAGCCCCGCCAGGGCCCCGGAAATCAGGACTGCGATCCATCGGGTGCGCCGCACATCGATGCCGGCCGATGCCGCGGCCTGCGGGTGTTCCCCACAGGCGCGAAGACGGAAGCCCCATGGGCGGCGATAAAGCAAATACCAAACCAGGACCAGGGCGACGAGGGCGATCCAAGCCGTCGGATAGATGCCGCCGGGGCCAGGCATCATGCCGAGTTTATACGGCTCGGTGCGTTCCTGATGGAAGATGATCTGGCAAAGAAAGACAGTGCCTCCGGTGGCGAGGAGATTTATGCCCGTCCCTGAAATGACTTGATCGGCATTGAAGGTGACCGACGCCAAAGCGTGGATGGAGGATATTGCGAGGCCCGCGAGGGCCGCCGCCCCGAGCGCGATCCAGATCGACATTGGGGTGGAGGATTCAAGGAGGGTGTGGACGGTGGCCGCCGTAAAAGCGCCTACGCCCATGAGGCCTTCGAGGGCGATATTGACGACGCCTGATCGTTCGCTCACGAGACCTCCCAGAGCCGCGATAAGAATGGGCGCCACCATCATCAGAATGGAGGGGATCATATCGAAAAGGTTAATCATCGCGCGCCTCCGCATAGGACTGTCCTCGTTCCGCCGCGCGTTTGGCACGCCACTCGACGAGCATTCTGAATCCCGCCCGAAGCGAGACGAAAACGACGACGAGTCCGGAGATTATCCAGGTGATTTCCTTCGGTATCTGGCGCGACTGCATGAGAGGCTGGGCCGAGGCCAGCATGCCGAAGAGCAGGCCCGAAACGAGGGTGCCCACGGCGCGAGAGTTCCCCACAAGGGCCACGGCGATGCCATTAAAGCCGTAATTGTCATAACCTCCCAGAACCCGTCCGTACGAGAAGGATCCCAGGGCCACGATGCCGCCGGCAAGTCCGGCGAAGGCTCCCGCTATGGCCATTGACGCGGTGAAGGAGCGCTCGACCCGTATCCCCGCGTACAAGGCGGCGTTCCGGTTGAGCCCCGTCGCCCGGAGTTCGAAACCCAGTTTGGTGCGTTCGAGAATGAGCCAATACAGGAATACGCACAGGAGGACCACGAAGATGGCCAGGCTCAGGCGAGAGTGATTCGTGAGCGGATCGAGAAAGGAGCGGGGGATGATGGCGGTTTCCGGGAAGGCAGGCGTCCGATAGGTATTGGCGTCCGGTATGAGCCTGGTAAGGTAGCGCGAAAGGAAAAATGCTATATAATTAAGCATAATTGTCGCGACCACCTCGGATACCGCATAGCGGGCTCGCAGCCAGCCGACGAATCCGCCCCAGAACGCCGCGGCGAGGGCTGCCGCGAGGAGAGCGAGACTCCAATGGAGGCCTGCGATCGGCGGGAAATAGAGCGCAACGAATTGGGCGGCGGTGAGGCCTATGATATATTGGCCCTCCGCACCGATGTTGAACAATCCCGAGCGCGCCGCGAAGCCCATCGACATCCCGGTGAGAATCAGAGGCATGGAAGCCGTCAACCATTCACCGACATAGCGGGGATTCCAGACATGGCTTGTCGCATTATATCCGGTGAGCGTTTGCACAAGGGCCAGGTACATACCGGATGGATTGCGGCCGACAGCCAGCACGATCAGTGTTCCGAAGCCGAATCCCAATACGACGACGAGGATGGACAAAGCACCGTTTGACCCGATGAGCGCGTCGACCGGCGCCTTGCCTCGTTTCTCGGCAGGCACGATGCGAGGCTCGCTCATTCCGCCCTTCCTTCGCGGTTGGTGTCGGCCGTCCCTGCCCGCCCCACCATCATCGCGCCTATGAGACGCTCGTCGACCCCCTCCGCCTCGACGAGCCCCACGATTTCGCCCTTCGATATCGCCGCTATCCTGTCGCAGAGCGCAAGAATTTCGTCGAGTTCGTAGGAGACGAGAAGTACGGCTCGTCCCTTGTCCCTCTCTGCGATTATGCGTCGATGGATGTTTTCTATCGCTCCAACATCGAGACCCCGCGTCGGCTGCGCGATTACCAGGAGTCGGGGCGACAGGTCGATCTCGCGCGCTATTATGGCTTTTTGCTGATTGCCGCCAGACATGCTCCTCGCCTTGGTAGCAGGGCCGGCTCCCGCCCTGATATCGTATTCCTCAATGAGGGCCTTCGCTTTCAAGGCCATGGCCGCAAAGTCGAGCAAAAAACCATGACGGAGAACCGGGGCCCGGTCATAGGTTCTGAGTGCGAGATTCTCGTCGAGCCTGAAATCCAGGACAAGCCCGTGGCGGTGTCGATCCTCGGGGATGTGACCGATTCCGGTCCGGGCCCTGTCCCTAATGGTGGACTTCGTAATTTCGCGGCCATCCACACTGATACTGCCTTTCTCGACGCGCCGCAGCCCTGTGATTGCCTCGATGAGTTCGGTCTGACCGTTTCCGTCGACGCCCGCTATACCGAGAATTTCCCCTGCCCGGACCTCCAGAGAGAGCCCTTGGACGCAGAGTTGGCCCCGGGACCCGCGAACGTCGAGATTGCGTATCGAAAGGACAGTGTCGCCTGGGGTCGCGGGCCTTTTCTTAATGTTGAAATCGACGACTCTTCCCACCATCATTTCCGCGAGAGCCGATTCGTCGGTGGTGGCGACCTGGACCGTGGCA
>JAJXVS010000194.1 GCA_021782015.1 bacterium
GTCCTCGGCGAGCTCGTTGATGCGCTTCCAGAAGGCGAGCTTCCAGGAGTTGAAAGACTCGAAGGCCCCCTGGGCCTCGTCGCCGATTTCCCGCGCCGCGTCCTTGGTCTGCATCGTGCCGACGACGGCCGCGATGGCGAAGGAGGCGAGGCCGGCCTCGAGGACGATGACCCCCGCGAACGAGAGGAGGGTCCGCTGAAAGAGCCTCATATCGCCGCCCTCCACTTCATGGCCGCCATTCTAGCACGCGATCCCGGGCAGTGCCCGGGATCGCGACGGGCCCGGGCCATGCCCGGGATCGCGACGGGCCCGGGCCATGCCCGGGATCGCGAGGTCTCAGCGCCTCGTCACGGTCTCCGATCCGACGATGAGCCCGACGATCTCGTCGGGGCTGCTGTCGCGGGCAAGGCGCTCCCCCGCGAGCTGGCCGCGCCGCATCACCGCGATGCGATCGGCCACCTCGAATACGTCGTACATCTGGTGCGAGATGATGATGACGCCGAGGCCCTGGTCGCGGAGGGTCCGCACGAGGTCGAGAACCTTGCGCTGCTCCGCGATGCCCAGGGCCGCGGTCGGCTCGTCCATGATGAGAACCTTCGCCTTCCAGTAGATCGAGCGCGAGATCGCCACGGCCTGCCTCTGGCCCCCCGAGAGGGTGCGGATGACGGCCTTCAGCGAGGGGATGCGGATGTCGAGGCGATCGAGGACGGTCTTCGCCTCCTTGGCCATGTCGGCGTCGTCGAGGACGCGGATGAAACCGAGGCGCTTCTTGAAGCGCTCGCGGCCCAGAAAGATGTTGGCGCCGACGTCGAGGTTCTCGGCCAGGGCGAGGTCCTGGTAGATCGTCTCGATGCCCGCGGCCAGGGCGTCCTTGGGCGACTCGATGTGGGCGTCCTTGCCTTCGACGAGGAGGCTGCCACCGTCGGGTTTGTAGACGCCGGAGATCAGCTTGATCAGCGTGGACTTGCCGGCCCCGTTGTCGCCGAGGAGGGCGAGGACCTCTCCGGGGCGCACGCCGATGCTGACGCGATCGACGGCGGTGAGGCCGCCGAATCGTTTGACGATGTCCCTGGTCTCGAGCAGGTAGGGCGATGCCGCTTCGTTCATTTCCG
Organism: bacterium; assembly: GCA_021782015.1. GTDB lineage: Bacteria > Spirochaetota > Spirochaetia > Treponematales > Rectinemataceae > CAIJMU01. Next base: position 1,113 of record JAJXVS010000194.1, read on the forward strand.
TTCCTCCGAAATGGAGAGCTGCGCTTCCGGAAGGTAGCGTTCGACGATCACCGCGAGCACGAGGATGACGCCGACGAGAATGTACTTGTTGAAGGTCGGGACGCCCGCCATGCGGAGGCCCAGGTCGAGGACGGCGAGGATGAGGGCCCCGATCATCGTGCGCCCCACCGTGCCCGAGCCGCCGAACATCGAGGCGCCACCGATCATCACCGCGGCGATGGCGTCGAGGAGGAGGCTGGCGCCGGCGTCGGCCTTGCCCGATACGTACATGAAGGAGTAGGTGACGCCCGCGAGGGAGGCCAGGAAGGACGAGAGGGCGTAGACCTGGAGGATGCGCCGCTTCGTCGGGATGCCGGCCCTTACCGCAGCGTCCATGCTGCCGCCCAGGGCGTAGATGTGGCGGCCGAAACGCGTGCGGGCGAGGACGAAGGCGAAAATCGCGATGACGATGGCGGCGACGATCACGATGTTCGGAATGAGTTCGAGCACGGGCGTGCGCCTCGCGACCTGGGGCGGGGTGAAAAAGACGAAGGGAAGGTGAGGCGCCTTGTAAAGGATGTAGCCGTTGCCGATGTCGGCGGCCATCTGGGGCATGCCGAGGGCGTAGACGCCGTTGATCACGAGTTCCGAGACGCCGTGGCAGACGCCGAGCATCGAGAAGGTCGCGATGAAGGGCGGCACCTTGAGCCAGGCGACGAGCCAGCCGTTCACCAGGCCCGGCACGAGGCCGACGATCAGGGTCGCGACCGCGCCCAGGGCGATGGCGGCGGGCACGGGAAGGCCCGCGACCACGAGGGCGTTGACGATCTTGATCGAGACGATCGAGGCGAAACCCAGGATGTAGCCCACCGAAAGATCGATGCCACCCGTAATAATTACGAATAGTTCGGCCACCGCGAGGAGGAAGACCTGCGTGCCGTAAAACAGGAGGATCTGCACCGAGTTGAAATCGGCGAAGCCCTTGGACGTGAAGGAGAAGTAGACGATCTCGAGGACGAGGAAGATGACGACCCACCTGCCGCCGAGGAAGGACCGCAGTCCCCCCGCGAGGCCCGGCGCCGTTCCGTGTTTCGCTGTTTCCATGGCGGGCTCCTACAGGAGGTCGGGAAAGAGCTTGTCGACGACGACCGCGAAGACGAGGAGGACGCCGACGGCTATATAACGATAGAAGGGCTGGACCCCGGATATGGCCAGGCCGTTCTCGAGGAAGGCCAGGACGAGGACTCCGACGGCTGAGCCGAAGACCCGGCCCTTGCCGCCCGTCAGGCTCGCGCCGCCGATGACCACGGCGGCCACGGCGAAGAACTCGTAGCTCGCGTTGAAGGTGGTGTAGTTGCCGATGCCCGTCTGGAAGACGTTGAAGACGCCGGCGATTCCCGCGAGGAAGGAGGAGAGGACATACACCTTGACGAGGTGGCGATCGACGTCGATGCCCGCCCGGATCGAGGCGTCCATGCTGCCGCCGATGGCGTAGGTATGGCGGCCGAAGGCCGTGCGCGAGAGGCGGAAGGCGAGGAAGCCGAGGACCGCGACGATGAAGGGCAGGGAAAAGGGGATGAGGCGCCAGAGCTCGCGGATGCGCGCGTCGGGGAAATCGGGGGGCTTGTCGAAGAACGAAAGGAAATTTCCCGGCAACACGTACAACAGATAGCCGTTGCCGACCCTCGGCAGGAGGTCGGGAAGGCCCGCGACGGGAAAGCCGTCGCAGAGCTTGAGGGCGATGCCGTTGGCGATGCCCCACATGCCCAGGGTCGCGATGAAGGGAGGCACCTTGAAGCGCGTGATGACAATGCCGTTGACGAGGCCGGGAAGGAGGGAGAGGAGGAGGACGACGACAGAGGCGAGGACGACCGTCGTAGCGTCGGGCAAGCCCCGCGCCATGAGGAGCTGCATGAGCTTCGCCGCGGACACAGAGCAGAGGCCCATGACGAAACCGATGGAAAGGTCGATGCCACCCGTTATAATTACGAAGGTTTCGGCCGCCGCGAGGAGGAAGCCGATGGTCTGGAGGTGGACGACGTTCTGGGCGTTCGTGATCGACAGGAAATTCGGCGTCGCCAGGCTGAAGACCACGAGCATCAGGAGGAGGAACGCCGCCGACCAGTTCCGCGCTATCGCGCGAACGAGGGGTGACGCGAGGGGTGGCGCCTTCGCGCCGCTGGAACCGATCATAGGACCTTCCGTCGAAAAGGCTCCCGGCGGGGAGGGGGCTCGCTTCCACGCCGGGGCGGGTATTATAAATTGTTATTGACTACTGATAGATGAACTGCTGCATGGCCGGATCGTTGACGTTCTCGCGGGTGAAGAACTCGAATCCGGGGATGATCTTCTTCGGGACCTGAACGCTGTTGTCCTTGAGGTACTTGACGCCCCACTCGATTGCGAGCGAACCCATTTCGCCGGGCTTCTGCGCGAGGACGAGGTCGACCTGCCCCTTCTTGAGGGCGCCGATGAGTTCGAGGGTGGCATCCCAGGAGCAGATCTTGACGGCCCCGGTGAGGCCCGCGTTGACGACTGCCTGATAGGCGCCCTGGGCGGAGAAGACGTTGGTGCCGAAGATGCCGACGATGTCCTTGTTCTTCTGGAGGGCGGCGAGGGTCTGTTCCTGGGCCTTCTGCTGGACGTCCTGGCACCACTCCACGCCGGCCAGGGTCATGTTGGGATACTCGGCGACGCCGGCGGTGAAGCCCTTGACGCGGCCCTGCACCGAGGAGGCGTCGGGATTGGTCGCCTCGCAGAAGACCTTGCCCGTCTCGCCGACGAGCTTTGCGAGGTGCTCGGCCATCTGCCTGCCGCCGAGCTCGTTGTCTGAGCCGATGTACGAGAGCGGGAAGGAATAGTCGCTCGCCTTGCTGTAGTCGCCGTCCCCGATGAAGGTATCGACGGTGATGATCTCGGTTCCCTTGTCATAGATGGCCTTGAGGGGAGCCTTGAGGGCATCGGTCGAGGTCGGCGCGATGAGGAGAAGGTCGGGCCTCTGCCTGGCCACAGCTGCCTGGAGGATGGGAACCTGATACTCGGGACCCCAGGCTTTCGGATACTCTGCCACGGAGAGATCGACGCCGGCCTTGGCGGCCGCCGCGCGGATGCCCTTTTCCATCGTAAAATAGAAGGGATCGGCGACCCCCGGCATGAAGAGGACCTTGAGCTTCGCCTGCGAGAAGCCAGGCATGGCGACAAGGGCGATCATGAGGATCGCGAGAATGAATGGAGACTTTTTCATGGACTACCCTCCGGGGACGGACAATTTCGGCCAACTGGCCGACAGGGCATACATGCAAGATTCATGCCAACATCCTCAAATGTGAGAATTGTGACCAGTAGCACGCAAAAGTGCCCATTTGGGCGCGGCGAGCTGGACACTTTGGCAGGCAAGGCGGGGCCTGGCAGGCGATTTGTGGATACTTAGGTACTCATCGACTGGCTAGCAAAGTATCCAAGGCGCCCCGAGTCGCATCCGGAGAGCCAGAGCCCAGGCTGGCGGGCCCTCGCTGGACAGGCTATGCTTGACGAATGGCTCCAATATCCAATCCCCCCGGGGTCGGCGTCTTCAGGCCGACCCTTCGCAAGATCGATGTCCTGAATTCCGAGGCCTTTCACGCTTCGCTGATTGCGGCGATGGAAGGCTGCTCCCGTCTGGTCCTCGATCTCTCCGAGGTCCAGTTCATCGACAGCTCGGGACTGGGAAAGATCATCTCGGGCCTTCGGGCCTTCCGCGAAAAGGGCGGGGAAATGAGGCTCTGCGGCGTGCAGGCCCCGGTGCGCGTGCTCTTCTCCATGGTGAGGCTCAGCGATATCGTCGGGATAGACGAGGATGTCGATGGTGCCACCGCCCGCCTGACCGGCGCATCGCCCGGCCTCGGATCGGCCCGCTGAGTGTCGGTCGGCTTGCCGAATAGGTCGTTCGCCTAAGGGAGAAAGCTGTCGATGGACGAAGGGACGGAACTCAACTCTGTTCTCGCTGACGGCCTTTTTTTCCGCTGCGACCCCGGAGGGAAGCGCCTCATCTCCGATCCAGGCCCCCTCGGTCGGCTCCTCGGCGTCGCGGGCGAGGCCCTGAAGGATGACCTGGGCGGCGCCCTCGGCAAGGACGCGCCCAAGGCCTACGCCGAGTTCTTCGCCGCCGCCGCCTCCTCCTCCGGTGAAATGAAGAGCATCCTCCTGCCCTACCGTCATCCGGACCGAGGTATGCGCTGGTTCGCCCTCCGCCTGGCCCTCGATCCCGAAGTGCCGGGCAGCGCTCTGGTTTTTCTCCGCGACGAGACGGTGTTCCGCGAAAGCATGCTCAAATTGGCTGAGGCCCAGTCGCGCGACATCGAAAACAGCGCGCGGCTTCAGGCTGCCGTTCTCATGGAGGGGGAGCGCCACGAGCTGGCCGGGCTCGAGTATCAGACGACGACGATTCCGAGCAAGCTGGTCGACGGCGACTTCCTCGACGTGCTCCGACTCTCTGGGGACAGCGTCGATTTCCTCCTCGGCGACGTGATGGGAAAGGGCATGAACGCCGCCATCGTCGGGGCGATGATCAAATTCAGCTTTATCCGCGCCCTGAGTTCATCGCTGTTCGCCGCTCCGCGCCTGCCCGACCCGGCGGCGATTTGCCGCTCCGTCGATGCGGCCCTCGTCGGCCGCCTCTTCGAGCGCCAGAGCTTCGCCACCCTGACCTACGCGCGCTACGAAGAGAGCAGCAGAGCCCTCCGCTTCGTCGATTGCGGCCACACCTCCATCATCCACTTCTCGCGAAAAACGGGCGAATGCTGGAAGGTCAAGGGCGGCAACATGCCCCTGGGCTTCATGAAGGGCCAATCCTACCGTTCCTTTCTTTTGCCCATCGAGAGGGGAGACTGGTTCCTCCTTTACACCGACGGGCTCTCCGAATGCTACAATCGCTACGGCGAGGCCTTCGGCGAGGATCGGGTGGCGCGCATCCTCAAGACCTACGCCGATCTGTCACCGGCCGAGCTGTCCGGCACACTCCTCAGGCTGGGCTTCGCCTATTCGGCGGCTGGCTTCAACGACGATGTGAGCCTCATCTGCGTCAAGGACCGATCCATGCCGGAGCCGGACGATCGGGAGCGGGCCTTCGAGCTCAGCCTCGGGCCCTCCTTTTCCGAGGCCATGGAAAAGGCGGGTGAGTTGCTCGCTTCCGATCTCGATGCCTGGGTGCCTGAGCTTTCGGTCGAGACCCGGTCGGCGATTCTCCTCGCCCTCCACGAAGCCCTCTCGAACATCCTCAAGCACGGACTGGACGGGGCGGATGGCGTCTGCGAGGCGACCTGGCGCATGCGAGGCGAGCTCTTGTCGGCCGAGTTCGTCTACGCGGGGCCGGATTACGAATGGAGTCAAGTACCCAGTTCACCCCTCGCCTCCTTCGCCGAATCGGGGTACGGCATGTTCATACTCGACGAGGCGATGGACAGCCTCGTCGTATCGCAGGACCTGCACGGAAGGAAAAGGCTCGTGCTCTGCCGCCGGCTCGGCGACGAGGACAAAAAGGGAGGGCGGACATGAGGGGCAGGACCGAAATCGCGGCGGGTCTCTGGCGGGTCGGGGCGATGGCACCGGGTTCGGCGATTGATATTAATTGTTATCTTCTCGTCGCGGGCGACGGCCATGTCCTCGTGGACGCCGGGCCGGCTTCCCTGGCATCCGACCTCATTCGCGAGACGGAGGCCATCGCCCCCGTCTCCTCGATCCGCGCCATCGTTCTCCTCGATGACAGCCCCCTGGCCGCCTCAGCCCTGCCCGCCTGGGCCGCGGCCGGCTTCCGGGGCGAGGTTCTCGCCGACTGGCGCGTCGTCGCCGCCCTGTCCATGGCTTCCGTCGGGGTCGGCTTTCGCGATCTTCGGGAAAGCGATCGGCGCATCGCCGCAGGCAGCCCGGCCGAACTCCTCGTCCTCCGCCCCGAGGGGAGCGGCGTCCTCGTCCTCTTTCATGAGGCCTCGGGCTCGCTTTTTTCGGGACGCATCGGTTCCTCGCGGGGAAGGGATTTGCCGGAGTACCATTCCGATCCCGCGCTCGCGGCCCAGCGCAATTACATGGACAGTTTCGGCTTCGGCGCCGGCCTCGACGCCTCGGCGCTTCCGCGCGAGGCGGGGCTGCGCCTTCTGTGTCCGCGCCACGGATCGCTCGTGCCCGAACCCTTGGCGCGCGAGGTCCTCGCCCTCTCCTGCGTGCCCGAGACCGCGGCCTGCATCGACGCGCCGGAGGACCTCGAGCCCCTCATGCGGGAACTGGAGTCGCTCCGCTCGTCGAATTACGAACTCAGGGAGGCGATGGTGGGGGCGAGCGACGCGGCGCTCCGCGACCCGGCCACCAGGCTCTACGGCCGGGGCTACGCCGACGCCTTCGTCCAGGAGCTCTGCGAGAGACAAAGCGAGTTCGCGGCGGCCTTCATACGCCTCGACCACATCCGCGAACTCAACCGGGAGATAGGTGCGCAGGCGGTCGATCTCGCGATCAGGGACCTGGCGGCCATCCTCCAGGAAAGGACGCCCGAGGGCTACTTCTTCCGCTGGACCGGACCAATTATACTTTTAATTCTCCAGAATTCGGGAGAAGGCCTCGTCGACTACCTCGAGGGGCTCAGGCTCGCCGTCGCTTCGGAGCGGCGCTTCGTCCATCCGATC
>JAJXVS010000195.1 GCA_021782015.1 bacterium
CACCCGGCAACCCGCGCGGCCGGCACCCCGCGCGGCACCTACCCCCGCTTCGACCTCAGGTAGTTCTGTATATCGGCGACGAGCGAATCGAAACGCGGCTTCAGCGCCTCGAGTTTCGTCGCGATGGCCGACAAGGCCACCCCGTCGCCCTCCGAGGCGAGAATCTCCTTTTCGAGGACCTTGAGCTCGGCGATGATCGGCCCGTCGGTGATGATGCTCGTGCTGCCGCCGAGCCTGTGCACATGATTCCTGGCCGCCACCCTGTCGCCCGTCCGCGCTCCTTCAATGGCCTGCCCGAAAAGGAGGGCCGTGTTCGAAAGCCAGAGGTCGAGAATCTCGACGCCGAGCGTGTCGTCCTCGGGATAGCGCTCCTCGAAGTAGGCCAGGTTGAATTCGGGGCCGGGAGGGGCCGCTGCTGCTGCGGGGGCTGGGGCGGCGGCGGCACCAGCTGCAGCGGGGACCGCCTTCGCGATGCCTGGACCTTGCCGGCCATACACCTGCCGGATGGCGCCGCCGAGGCTCTCAAGGGTTATGGGTTTTGCGATGAAGCCGTTCATTCCTGCCTCTTCGCAGCGTCGTTTCAAATCGCCTTCGAGTCGCGCCGTCAAGGAGAAAATGGCGACGCCTTGTTGCCCGGCCCCGATTTCCCCTGCCCTGATGTGGCGCGCCGTTTCGAAGCCATCCATCCCCGGCATTTGGTCGTCGAGGAGGACAAGATCCCAGACGCCCGAGCCGAGGGCTTCAAGGGCGGCGCTCCCCGATTCCGCCTCGAAGGCTTCGCCTCCGAGCCAGAGGACGAGGGCCCTCGCGACCCTTCGACTTACCGGGTCGTCGTCGACAATAAGCACGCGAAGGCCAGCCGCCGAGATTTCGCTCGGCTTCTCGGCCATCACGGGCGCGAGGGGGGCCGCCAGGAGGGGGAGCCGGACCGTGAAGGTCGAACCCTTGCCGGCCACGCTTTCGACGGCGATGTCACCGCCCATAACGGTGACGAGGCGCTTGACGATGGACAGGCCGAGCCCCGTGCCGCCGAAGCGCCTCGCTATGGACGCATCGGCCTGGCGGAAGGGTTCGAAAATGGTCGGAAGCTTTTCGGGGCTGATGCCCGTGCCGGAATCGGAAACCACGATGCCGAGCCCGGCCTTGCCGCCGTCGCCCTCCTTCGCGAGGCCCATGCGGAGCCGCACCTCGCCGCGCGAGGTGAATCGCAGGGCGTTTGAAAGGAGGTTCTCGAGAATTTGCTGGATTCGCATCGGATCGCCGCCCAGGGTCTGTGGCAGCGCCTCGTCAGCCTCGATCGTCAGTAGTATGCCTTTTTCGGCGGCGGTTTCCCTGTGGAGGGCCGACAGGCGCCTGGCCATTTCCTTCGGTTGCCAGGGCAGGTTTTCGAGGTCGACCCGATCCGTCTCGGCCTTCGACAAATCCAGGATGTCGTTCACCAGGGCGAGGAGGAGATTGCCGCTCTGGCGGATCACGCCGACCTCCTCGGCCTGGCTCGCCTCGAGCCGGTCCTTCGAGAGGAGTTCGGCGACTCCGATGATGCCGTTCAGCGAATTGCGGACTTCGTGGCTCACCATCGCGATAAAATCGGTCTTGGCCTTGGTAGCGCCCTCGGCCTCGGCGGCGAGGCGTTTGGATTCGGCGTTCGCCTTCACAAGCTCCTCGCGGGCGAGGGTGAGTTCGCGTACCTTCGCGGACAGGAGGCGGTTGGAGCGAAGGCTGGCGACTCCATAGCCCAGCAGAGCTATGAGAAGGAGGTAGAGGAGGTAGGCGCCGGGGCTTTTCCATACCGGGTTCTGGACGGTGAATCGGAGCGAGGCGCCGGCACTGTTCCAAAGCCCGTCGTTGTTGGCCGCCCGCACGCGAAAGGTGTAATTGCCGCCGGGAAGATTCGTGTAGGCGGCGAATCGCCGCGTCGAAGAGTAGGTCCAGTCCTTGTCGAAGCCTTCGAGTTTCCAGGCGAACATGTTCTGGGACGGATCGCGGAAATCGAGGGCCGCGAAACGCAACTCGATGGAGTTCTCCCAGGAGGCCAGATGCAAGGCCGAGCCCTCGGCCAGGGGCTGGGCCAGCTTGGGATGGTTCGCGGCGATGAAATCGGTGATATAGACGGGGGGCTTGTGCAGGTTGCTCACGTAGAGCGAGACCCGGAAGACCGTGAGAATGCCCACAGATCCGAAATAGACGGATCCGTCGCCGCTCGCGAAGGCGCCTTGGGTCAGGGTGCTGCCGTCGAGGCTCTTGCCGAGGGGGAGGACCTTGAGGGTTCCCGTCGCCCTGTCCCGCTTGGCTATGCCCGCCTGCGTGATGATCCAGAGATTGCCCGAAGCGTCCTCGACAATATTGTTGACATCGTTGCTTGGGAGGCCGTCTTTTCGGGTGAAATGGGAAAAGCTGTCGCTACTCGCATCGTAGAGGTCGAGGCCCCCTGACCTTGTCGCGAGCCAGAAGCCGCCCCGCGAATCGACGAAAACTCGGAGAATGGCCGAGCTGGACAGCCCCTTCCTGTTCGCGGGATTGTAATAGTACTGCGTGAAATGACCGTTTTCAAAACGGTCGAGGCCGTTGTTGGTGCCGACCCAGAGGCGTCCGGCCGTGTCGTAGGCGAGGCTGTTGATGAGGTTGTCCGACAGGGATGCGGGCTCGGCCGGGTCGTGGGCCCAGTGGGACCAGGTTCCCGCCTGGCGATCCCAGCGGTACAGGCCTTTGGTATAGGTGCCGATCCAATAGACGCCTGTTTCACGCCTGTCCTCGAGTATGGAATACACGATGTCGGCCTCGGGCGACTCGACGCCTCCGAAGCGCTTGACCTTTTCGAATCGCGCCTTTTTCCTGTCGTAGAGGCAAAGGCCGGAATTGGTACAGGCCCAGAGATTGCCTTCGCGATCCTCGTAGAGCGAGGCCGCTGTGTCGTCGGCGAGATCGGACGGATTTCCGGGATCGTGGCGGAAATGGACCCAATTGCCACTTTTTGGGTCGAGCCGGTGGATTCCGCCCGAATAGACGGAAACCCAGAGCTCCTTCCGCGAGTCGACGAGTATGGCCTGGATCTTGCCATTCGGGAGCGAGCCCGGGTTGTCGGGATTGGAGGTCCAGCTCGTATAGGCTTCGCTGCTCTGGTCCATCCGTGCGACGCCGCCTCCGTTGGTCCCAATCCAGAACTCGCCCGATGCGTCCTGCAGCATCGAATAGACGACATCGTGGGGCAGGGAACCGGGGGCCCGCGAATGCTTGTAGACCTCGATTTTGTTCTTCGCGGTGTCGAGGATGAACATGCCTCCGCCCCAGGTGCCGACGCGGACCATCCCGGCTTCGGCGGCGTTGACAACGTAAATGCGCTCGTCCGGGAGGTGATAGACGAAAGATGCGCCCGTCGCGGGGTCATAGCGGACGAGGCCCGTCCCCCACTCACCCAGCCAGAGCATGCCGGCGGGATCTTCGGCGATGGCCTGCATCGCCAATGAAGGCGGGGGGCCCTTGACGGCAGCAGCTCCGGCCCCCGTCACGGCGCCCGCCACGGCCCCTGTCACGGCGAGGCCTTTTTCCGGTGAGCCGGCAAGGACGGTAAAGTCGTCGCTGCCCGGATTGTAGAGCGCGAAGCCTCCACCCGCCGTGCCGATCCAGAGCCTGCCGGCCTTGTCGGAATGGATGGAGCGAATGGTGTTGTTGGGAATGGAGCGCGCGTTGCCGGGTATGTTGTAGTAGCGGACAAAGCGGCCCGTGGTCTCGTCGAGGCGATTGAGTCCTGTTGCCGTGCCCACCCAGAGCCGGCCCTGGGCGTCGCGCTCCAGGGCTATGACCAGGTTGTTCGAAAGGGAATCGGAACGTTCCGCCTGGGTTTGGTAGATCGTAAAGAGGCCCGTGGCCGGATCGAGGCGGTCAAGGCCGTTGTAGGTTCCCGCCCAGATGATATCGTTGGGGTCGACGTGGAGTGTCTGGATCAGGTCGGTCGACAGCGAATTGGGTTCGAAGGGCTCATTTTGCCAAAATTTGAAGGAAGAACCATCGTAGCGAGCCAGGCCGCCCTGCGTGCTCATCCAAATGAAGCCCTTGGAATCCTGTACGATGCCCGAAACCGAGGTGTTGGAAAGGCCGTCCTTTTGGGAGAGGAGGGTGAAGGTGCTTTTCGCCTCCTCGATGATCGGCGAAGGGGGCGTGGGGAGGGCCTCGGCCTTCACCGCGACCAGGCAGAGGTTCAAAATCATCAAGGCGGCGGCGTTTCGGAAAATCGGAATCATCGGCAGCGCTCCGTCGGTGGTACGAGTAGTCTAATTATTTCCAACAGGAGTTGGATCAACTCCAACTATAGAACAGCTTGCGGGGAGATACCACCTCAAAAGCGGGGAGGGAGTCGTGCCCGCCCTCGCCCTTGACCCCCGGAGTCCCTCCGACTACTCTGTTTCGCGGCCGGTCGACCCAGGGCGGCCCGGCTTCGAGGAGGCTTTTCATGCCCGAAACACGGGTGATCGTCAATCTTTCCAACCATCATATCCATCTTTCCCGCGCCGATGTCGAGGCCCTCTTCGGCCCCGGCTATCAGCTGACAAAGACAAAGGATCTGGGCCAACCGGGGCAGTTCGCCTGCGCGGAGACCCTCACGATACAGGGACCCAAGGGCCGGCTCGAAGGCCTGCGCATCCTCGGCCCCGAGCGCAAGGAAACCCAGTGCGAAATCCTCGCGTCCGATGTCTTCAAGCTCGGCGTGCCAGGCTGTCCCACCCGTGAATCCGGTCTTCTCGAGGGCTCCTTCCCGATGGAAATCATCGGGCCCAAGGGCAGCCTCAAAAAGGATCGCGGACTCATCATAGCGAAGCGCCACATCCACTTCGATCCGGAAGCGGCGAAGCGATTCGGCGTCGTCGACAAGGAGATCGTGAGCCTCCGCGCGGGCGGGGAGCGATCGGCCGTCTTCGAGGGTGTCGTGTGCCGCGTCCATGCGACTTACGCCCTCGAATGTCATCTCGATTTCGACGAGGGCAACGCTGTGGGTATCGGCTCCGGCACGATGGGCGAGATCGTGGGCCGGGCGGGCGGGCGGACATGAACAAGGTTGTGTTGAAGGCTGAGTCGCTCGATGGCTACCTCACCCAGGCCGACAAGGAAATTCTCGACCGCATGGATGGCCTGTATCGCCAGGCCATGGTCTCCTTCAACATCCTCACCCATGGAGGCGACGCAGGCCTCAGAAAACGCGAGGAGGCGGTCCTCATCGAACTCTATAACGCGATGGGCGCCCTCATGCAGGAAATCTGCAAGGCCGAGCCGCGCATTCAGGTGTATTCCTTTGTCACCGCCAAGGAAAACCACGGCGAGGCGAGCCGCCTCATCGCCAAGCTTCGCGACGTGCGCACCGGGCGGGAGGAATTCACCTACTACATCCAGCGCGCCTTCGAGCTTCTTTTCAATCTCGCCTTCGCCGGCCCCGGGGTCGGCGGCTCGCCCCAGAAGAACCACCTCATCGTCAAGACGCCGGTCACCATACCCATGCAGAATTTCGCCGTCCACAAGATTCCCGACCTGGACGACCGCCTCGAAGGCACGGTGATGTGCGTGATGCTGCGCGGGGCCCTCCTGCCCTCGATGATTCTCTCGAAGGAAATCCAGGAGTACTCCTCACGTGGCTATGTGACGCCCTTCGCCCTGTTCAAGATCAAGCGCGACGACACGAAGAACGAGTCCGACATGGAGTACATCCTCGACCTCGACCGCTCCTATTTCAGGCCCGAGGAACTCGACGGCAAGGATCTCGTCTTCGCCGACCCGATGAACGCCACGGGCGGCAGCCTCGTAACCGTCGTCAAGTATCTTCTCGACCTCGGCGTCAAACCCAAGTCGGTGCGCTTCCTCAATGTCATTTCGGCGCTGAAAGGCGCCCTCAGGATCGTGCGCGCCATCGATACGGCCACCATCAACACCCTGTGGATGGACCCCGTCCTCAACGAGCGGGCTTACATCCTTCCGGGGCTGGGCGACGCGGGCGACCGCATCAATGGCCGCGACGAGGACGAGCGGCCTCGCGACATGCTCCAGCTCATCGCCGATTACGGTTCCAACATCGCCAACCTCTACCGCTCGCAGATACGCACCATCGAAGAGACGGTGTTGAGGCGTTGATGCCCGAATCGGGGATTTTCGGCGAAGGGAAGGCCAGGAGGGTTCGGGGGCTCTCCATCCTCGCCGTCATAGCCGCGACGGCGGCGATGACGATGGGTTGCGCGACCTCGCCGGCCCAGAAGGCCCTGGCCACCGAATGGTATGGGGTCGGCAACGCGTGGATGGCCGCGGGCAAGTACGCCGAGGCAGGCAAGGCCTATGACCGGGCCCTGGCCCTCGATCCGAGCCTCCTTGCGGCCTCGTACAATTCGGCCCGCGCCCTCGTCGAGGCGGGAAGTTACGATCGAGCCCTGCCCATCGTCAAAGGGCTCCTCAAGGGCGATCCCAAAAATGTCCGCTACATTTCCCTGAAGGCCTGGACTCTTTGGAAGGCAGGCAAGGCCGCCGATGCCGCGGCCGCCTATGAGGCCGCCTTTGCCCTCGATCCCTGGGCCGAGGATGTCGTCTACAACTCCGCCCTCCTCCTCCTCGACTCGGCTGGCCCCGGCGACGCCGAAAAGGCCGTTGCACGACTCGAAAACCTCGTCAAGGCGCGACCTGACGACAAGGAAGACCTCGCCCTCTATGCGAGGGCCCTTCAGGCGGCCGGTCGCGATGACGACGCGATAAAGGCCTGGGAAGACCTGCACTCGATGGACGGAGCCGACGCGCCCGCCCTTCTCAGCCTGGCAGGCCTCTACGAAAAGCGCGGCGATGCCGCCAAGGCCCTCGACACCCTCGAGGCTGCTACCAAGAAGGATGCGCAGTCGGTCGATGCCTGGTTCTCCCTCGCGCGGCTCCGGCTGACGACGGCTGACGACGGACAGGGCGGCCTCGACGCCCTCGGCAAGGCCATCGCGGCGGGCTTCAAGGATCGAAATGCGGCGGCTGCCCTCCTTTCCTCGCCGGGCCTCGCCTCCCGCGACGAGGTCGCCAAGGCCCTCGACGCGGCGGGGCTCGTCGACACGGGCGGCACGGGGCTTCCCGCCCATGCGCCGGGCGGCAAGACTACAAACGGCCTCGCGACGCCCCAATAAGGAGGCCTCATGAAAAAAGGAAGGTATTCGCCGCGCAACCCCCGATGGTTCAACCTGGTCCTCAAATGGAGCTTCGGCCGATGGCTGCTGCGCGCCTACGGCGTCGAGGCTAAGGGACTCAAGGTCTTCAAGGGGCTCAAGGCTCCCTATGTCATCGTCGGCAATCACGTGACCACCCGCGACGTCTTCATCATATCGACACTGGTGAGCGAGCCCGTCTGGTGGGTGGCGACCGACGCGCATTTCAGAGGAAGCGCCCTCCGTTTCCTCCTCGGGCTCGTGGGAGCCATTCCCAAGTCGAAGGCCATTCCCGACATCGTGACAATTGATACAATCGTCAAGGTGGTGCGGAAAGGGCGGGGCGTCATCGGCCTCTTTCCCGAAGGTCAGCAGAGCTGGGATGGGCGAAGCCTCCCCCTCATCCCCTCGACGGCCAAATTGCTCAAATTCCTTAAAATTCCCGTCATTGTCGCC
>JAJXVS010000196.1 GCA_021782015.1 bacterium
CTCCGGTCACCGAGCTCCGCGAGGGACAGTCACCACCATTTTGAAGCGCTGGACAAGGAATTTCGCGGGACAGACACCTTTTTGGAAAGTTTTTGAAGCGAGGCGGAAAGCCATGGGCGCATGATGTTCATGGGATATCCGCGAGGGACAGTCACCACCATTTCTGGGAATTTCGCGCGGGACAGACACCTTTTTGAAGATTTTTCGAAGCGAGACGGAAAGCCATGGACTTATGTAGTTCATGAGACGCCCCAGGCAGCTTTTGGATGGCGCGTGGTACCACATCACCGCGCGAGTCAATCGACGCGAGATGCTTCTCGATCGTGGCGAGGTCAGGGATCTTTTCCTGGCTTTTCTCAAACGTGCCAAGAAGCGCTACTCCTTTCGGGTCGCGAACTTCTGCGTGATGGGGAATCATGTGCATTTGCAAATCCAGCCCGGTCGCGACGAGAGTCTCTCGGCTATCATGCGCTGGCTTTTGGGGAATTTCGCCCGGGCATACAACAAGAAACACGGTATATCAGGACATTTCTGGGGCGATCGCTTCCATTCCCGGATTCTCGACGGTATTCGCCAGTTCGCCATCGCCTTCGGCTACATTGACGAGAACCCCGTGAAGGCCGGGCTTGCGGCACATGCATACGAGTGGCGGCACTCCGGGGCATGGCATTCGCGGATGAGGGATCGATCGATTCTCGACGAGGCGCCTCCATGGCTGTCGCTGCTCGAGAGCCACCGGTCCCTACCCATGGCGATTCCCCCTTTGTAAGGGCTGAGACCGCTACAATTTTGACTGGCGCGAGGGGGCGAAGCGGAAATCCTTTTCCGAGCCCGGGGGAGTGGGGCGGGGCTCGGGGCCGCGCGGAGCGCGGCGACGAGACCCGCCGTGGCTGGGGACGTCGCGAGGAAAAGATTGGAGCGGAGCACCCGGTCGGGCGGTCGCGACCGCCCGACGCGCCCTATTGACGTTCTCTGCGGGAATGGTTAAGTATCGAATATGCTTCTTTCCGGAAATGCAATTCTTCAGCGCCTCCATCATCACGCTCATCATGGGTCGCGGTCGCGATCTCGTGGGCGGTAGGCTTTTCCGGAAGGGATAAGGTACCGAACGAGGGCGCCGACTGCGATGGTCGGCGCTTTTTCTTTTTGAAGGGCGCCGGCCTTCTCACCAGTGGTGAGTAGGAATCGGCGCCCCGCGCATGTAAGGGGATCGCCGGGTGGGCAGTCCCCGCCCGGGTCCCGAAAGGACGGTGGGTATGCAGTCTGTGAAGTCGGTCAAGATCGCTCTTCCGAAGGGCAGGATGCAGGAGGGGGTTTTCAAGCTCCTTTCCGACGCGGGGATGCCGGTGCACGGGGACGACCGCGACTATCGGCCGAGTCTCGCCCTCGACGGGCTTGAGGCGAAGATTCTGAAGCCGCGGAATATCATCGAGATGCTGCACGCGGGGACGCGGGACATCGGTTTTGCCGGTTCGGATTGGGTGGAGGAGCTTGGTCTCGAGCTTGTAGAACTTCTCGACACGGGGCTCGATCCGGTGCGGCTGGTGGCGGCGGCTCCGACGGCGATTCTCGTGGACGGCTGGTTGCCGCCGGGTCGTCTTCTCGTGGCGAGCGAGTACGAGCGCATAACGCGTAAGTGGATCGCCGCGAAGGGGCTTGACGCGGTCTTTGTGCGCTCCTACGGGGCGACGGAGGTCTTTCCGCCCGACGACGCGGACTGTGTGGTCGACAACACGGCCACGGGCTCGACGCTGCGCGCGAATGGGCTGTCGATCGTCGACGAGGTGGGCAAGAGCACGACGAAGCTCTACGCCAATCCTGAGTCGATGAAGGACCCGGCCAAGCGCGAGACGGCCGAGGCGATGGTGCTGCTCTTGCAGAGTGTGCTTAACGCGCGGGGGCGGGTGATGCTCGAGATCAATGTGCCGGCCGATCGGCTGGACGCGGTGGTGGAGATTTTGCCCTGCATGCGCGAGCCGACGATCTCACAATTGATGGAAAACGCCGGCTACGCAGTGAAGGTGGCGGCGCCCAAGGCTTCGCTCGCGAAGTTGATTCCCGAGATCAGGAAGCGGGGCGGGACGGACATAATTGTGACTGAACCGACGAGGATCGTGCCATGAGCGGGAATGAGGCGGCGGCCGCCGTCGAGGTTGCCGCTCAGGCCTTCGCGGGCTATATGCCGCCCTCCGTGGCCGCGGGCACGCGTTGGTTTCTCGACGCCAACGAGGGGAAGCCGGGGCGCTTCGTGGTCGAGGCTTTGGCGGCGACCGACGCGGTCGAGGCGATACGACGCTATCCGCGGGCGACGGCGCTGGAGGCAGACATCGAGGCGGGGCCGGGGATGGCGAACGCGGGGCCGGGGATGGCGAACGCGGGGCCGGGGATGGTGAGCGCGGGGCCGGGGATGGTGAACGCGCGGCCGGGGATGGTGAGCGCGCGGCCGGGGATGGTGAGCGCGGGGCCGGAGAGGCTGAGTGCGGGGCCGGCTCCGGGGATTGCCTCGCTACCCGCGGGGTCGGTGCTGGTGACGGCGGGTTCGGACGACGCGATCGCGAGGGCCTGCAGGGTCTATCTCGGAAGGGGTGACAGGCTTCTCGTTTTCGAGCCGGCCTTCGAGATGTATGCGATCTCTTCGCGCCTTGTGGGCGCCGAGCCTTTGGGGGTGGCGTGGCCTGAGGGGACGGGCTTTCCGCTCGGGGCCGCCATCGACGCGGGGAGGAGGTCGGGGGCGAAGGCTGTCGCCGTCGCGACGCCGGCCAATCCGACGGGGACAGTCACCTCGCCCGAGGAACTCCTCGAGCTGGCCGACGCCCTGCCCGAGGCTTCGATCTGGGTCGACGGGGCATACGGGGAGTTCTCCGAGCGCGACACGCTGGGCCTCATTCTCGCACGGCCGAATATCCTTGTTATGCGAACTTTCTCGAAGGCCTACGGCCTCGCCGGCATGAGGCTGGGCTGGGTTGCAGGGCCAAGCGCGCGGATTGCCGCCCTCCGCGGCGCCGGTGCGCCCTATCCGGTGGGGGGGCTCTCGGTGGTCGCGGGGTTGGCTGCGCGGAGTCCTGAGGGCCTCAGGCAGAAGGATGCCTTTGTCGAGCGGGTGAAAAAGGAGCGGGAGGATCTCTATAGGCTGTTCGTGCGGCTCGGGGCGAGGCCGGCTCCCTCCGAGGCCAATTTCATTATGGCGCGGGTGAGGTCGCCCCAGGGGGTGAAGGCCTCGCTCGCGATGGCGGGCATCGCCATCAGGGTCTTTGCGGGAAGGCAGGGGCTGGAAGACGCGATACGCATCAGTTGTCCCGGCGAGGTTGAGGGCTGGGCAGCCCTCGAGGCGGCCCTCGTGGCCGCGAAGGAGTGGCTATGAGTGGGGTGCGGAGGGCTCAGGCCCGGCGCGAGACGAAGGAAACGCGGATCGAGGCTTCTCTCGCCCTGGAGCCGGGGCCGATCCTGGTCGAAACCGGCATAGGCTTTCTCGATCATCTTGTGTCGACGCTCGCCTTCCATGGGGGCTTTTCGCTTTCGCTTCGCTGCGAGGGGGATCTTCGGATCGACGATCATCATACTACTGAGGATTGCGGAATCGTGCTGGGCGATCTCTTCAAGGAAGCATTGGGCGATCGGGCTGGCATCCTGCGCTTTGGCTCCGCCTATGCGCCTCTCGACGAGTCCCTCGCGAGGGCAGTGGTCGATATTTCGGGGAGGCCCTTCTCGGCCATCGAGCTCGGTCTCGTGCGCGAGAAGTTGGGCGATCTCGCCTGCGAGAATGTGGGCCACTTTCTCGCCAGTTTCGCTCAACACGCGGGCTTGACCCTACACCTAGACCTTATTCGCGGCGCGAACGATCACCACCGAGCGGAGGCCGCCTTCAAGGCCTTGGCCCTCGCGCTCAGGGAGGCGGTGGCATACCGTGCGGCGAGAGGGGTCGGGGACGGCGGTGGGGGGGCAGGCCGTGGCGGGCAGGGGAGCGCGGGTGGAGCGGCTTCCGGGGGTGACGGCGGGGCGGGTGGTGGGGCTGGGGGTGGTGAGGGGCGGGCAGGCAGCGGTGCGGCTGCCGGCCGTGGTGGTGAGGGGCGGGACGGCCCGGCCGCCGACTCTGCCGCCGGTATCCCCAGTCTGAAGGGGATTCTATGAAGGTAGCGATCGTCAGGACGGGCTTCGCGAATCTCGCCTCGGTCTCGGCCTGGTTCGCCAGGGCGGGCGTGGAAAGCTATGTCACCCAGGATCCGGAGGCGGTCCGCCGCGAAGCCTTCGTCGTGCTGCCGGGTGTCGGTTCCTTCGGGCCGGCTGCCGAGGTCCTCCGCGCGAAGGGACTCGATCGGGTACTCCGCGAGCGAGCCGACTCGGGGGCCCCGACGGCCGGATTCTGCCTCGGCATGCAGCTATTTTTCGAGGCGAGCGAGGAGGACCCTGGCGTTCCGGGGCTGGGCATTTTGCCGGGCACTTTCACGATCCAGCCCGCGGGAATGCGGAGTCCGCGACTGGGATGGGGGACTGTGGAGGTCGTCGCCGCTAATAGCGGTGGTGCGGCGAGTGGTGACAGTCGTGGCGGCGCGGCGGGTGGTGACAGTCGCGGTGGCGCGGAGGGTAACAGTCGCGGTGGCGTCGCCGCGAATAGGGGCGGGCTGGTCCAGGGCGGTTGGGCGGCATTCGCCAATTCCTACCGCCTTGAAACGCCGCCGCCGGGAATGCTTTGGTCGCGCGCGGACTACGGCGGGAGTTTCGTGGCCTCCTGCGAGAGGCCCGGTCTCCTCCTCTGCCAGTTCCACCCCGAGCTGTCGGGCAAATGGGGGGCGGCATTGCTCGAGCGCTGGCTCGCAAGCAGCGGCATGGCGGCGAAGGCGGCGGGAGGCCGAAGCGAAGGGAGGGCTGGCGGTGGTGGGGTTGCGGCGGGCGCAACGACGACCGTGGCGGCGAACGATGCCGCAATCGCCGCGGGGGGGGGCTCCGGAGCAGCGAGGATCGCAGCGGCGAGCGCGACGTCCGGGGCGGCGACCCAGTCGAGCGGCACTGCGAAAGGCGGCTCGGGTTTCGCCCCCCTGCCCGGGGCCGGGGCTGTGCGGATCATTCCCTGCCTCGATGTCGACGCGGGGCGGGTGGTGAAGGGGACGCAGTTCAAGGAGCTTCGCGACGCGGGCGATCCGGCCGAGCTTTCGGCCCGCTACGAGGCGGAAGGGGCCGACGAGATCGTCATACTTGATATCACCGCGGGCATCGAGGGGAGGGCCACGCGGCTTGACACGGTGCGCCGCGTCAGGGAACGGGTGGGCATTCCTCTCGCGATCGGCGGGGGTATCGGTTCGATCGAGGACGCGGCCAGGCTCTTCGACGCGGGGGCTGACCGGGTCTCGGTGAACACGAGGGCGGTGCGGGAGCCGGCTCTGATCGGCACAATTGCCGAACGCTATGGAAGGCAGGCCGTGGTGGTCGCCATCGACGCGACGCGGAAGGGCGATTCCTGGGAGGTCGTGGTCGACGCGGGGCGTACCGCCACGGGCCTCGACGCGGTAGAATGGGCCAGGCGGGCTGCCGATCTCGGCGCGGGGGAGATACTTCTCACGAGCCGCGACCGCGACGGTTCGGGCCTGGGCTACGATCTCGAATTGGTGAGGGCTGTCGCTAAGGCGGTGCCGATTTCGGTGATAGCCTCGGGCGGGGCGGCGACGCCCGAGCAGATGGCGGAGGGGGCGCGGGCGGGGGCCGGCGCCGTTCTCGCGGCGGGGGCCTTCCATTTCGGGAGGTATTCCATCCGCGAGGTGAAGGACTGGTTTCTCGCACAAGGTTTGGAGGCGCGACTATGATAATTCCATCTATAGATATCGTGAAGGGCAGGGCGGTCCAGCTCGAAGGCGGGGAGACTCTTCGCATCGACGCGGGCGATCCCTTTCCGCTGGCGGAAAAGTTCGCCCGGGTCGGCGAGATCGCCGTCATCGACATCGACGCCGCGCGGGGCGAAGGTGACAATCGCGAGCTTGTACTTGAGCTGATCCGGCGCTTTCCCTGCCGGGTGGGGGGCGGCATTCGCGACTTCGATTCGGCGGCCAATCTCCTCGACGCCGGGGCTCGCAAGGTCATCATCGGGACGGCGGCCGAGCCTGAGTTCCTATCGCGCCTGCCCCGCGAGCGCCTGATCGCCGCCCTCGACGCGAAAAACGGCGAGGTGGTGGTCGAGGGATGGCGGAAGGGGAGCGGCAAGGGAGTCGAGGAGAGGATGCGCGAGCTCGCCCCCTACGTCGGTGGCTTTCTCGTGACGGTGGTCGAGCGCGAGGGCAAGATGGGCGGGATTGATCTCGAGGCGGCCCGAGAGCTCGCGAAGCTCGCTGCCTCGCTGCCGGGCAAGCCCGTGCTGACGATCGCGGGTGGCGTGACAACAGCCGCGGAGGTGGCGGAGCTCGATCGCATGGAGGCCGAGGCCCAGGTTGGCATGGCCCTCTATTCGGGCAGGCTTCCCCTGGCCGAGGCCTTCGTCGCGCCCCTCGTCTCGGACAGGGCCGACGGCTACTGGCCAGTGGTCGTCTGCGACGAGGACGGGGTAGCCCTCGGCCTCGTGTGGGCGAGCGCCGAGAGCGTCGCGCGGTCGGTGGAGACGGGCCGCGGGGTCTACATGTCCCGCAAGCGGGGGCTTTGGGAAAAGGGCGCGAGCTCGGGAAATACGCAGGAATTGGTACGAATCGAGGTCGACTGCGACCGCGACTCGCTGCGCTACGTCGTCAAGCAGAATGGGGCGGGCTTCTGCCATAGGGGAACTCGCGGCTGCTTCGGCGACGACTGGGGCCTCGCCCGCCTGGACCGGACGATTGCCGCCCGACTGGAGTCGCCGCCCCCCGGCTCCTACACGCACCGGATCGCCACCGAGGCGGGGCTCCTCGGATCGAAGCTCCGCGAGGAGGCCGCCGAACTCGCCGAGGCTGAGGGGCCGGAGCGCTCGGCCGAGGAGACGGCCGATCTCGTCTATTTCGCCCTAGCCAAGCTCAGGGTTGAGGGTGCCTGCCTTCGTGATGTCGAGCGCGTACTCGACAGGCGGGCCCTGAAGGTGACCCGGAGGCCGGGTAACGCGAAGGCCGCATATGCCGAGGGGAGCGCGAAGTGGCCCGGCATCCACTGAGGCGTCTTTCGGCAGCCGATCTCGACCGGAGTCGCGAGCCACTCTTTGACGAGGCTACAGCGGCGCGGGCCGCGGCCATCGTTGCCGAGGTTCGCGCGGGGGGGGAGGCGGCCCTCCGGCGCTGGGCCAGGGAACTCGATGGCCTGGGCGAGGGCAAGCTTTTTTATAGCCCTGACGATTGTCGCCTGTCCCTCGCCAGCCTGGATCCGGGGGCCCGTTCCCTTCTCGAGAGGATGGCGGAACGAATCAGGACCTTCGCCCTCGGGCAGCGGTCGGCCCTTTCTTCCTTTATTATGGAAATACCCGGGGGAATGGCAGGCCATGAGGTGTTGCCGGTGGCCTCGGCGGGTTGCTATGCGCCCGGCGGCCTCCACCCCCTGCCCTCGAGCGTGCTGATGACGGCCCTGGTCGCGAAGGCTGCCGGCGTAGCGACGGTCTGGGTCGCCAGTCCCCGACCGGCGCCCGAAACCCTGGCGGCCGCCTCTATCGC
>JAJXVS010000197.1 GCA_021782015.1 bacterium
GCCGAGATGCAAACCTACCTCGACCAGAGTCCCCTTTCCATCATCGTTACGGACCCCAACGCGAAAATCCTGCGTGTCAATTCCCGGGCCGAGGCCCTGTCCGGCTGGTCGGGGGCCTGGATCCAGAATCGGGCCTGCCGGGATGCCCTCTCTTGGGAAAAGCCGTGGAGGGTGGGCATCAACGTTGCGGCTCCCCAGCTCGTCAATCGCAACTTCGCCCGCTCCGCTCTCACGATGCTTGATTCGACAGGAATGCCTCCGGGCCACCCCAGGTTCCGGACTCCCGGTCCTTACAGCGGAAATTCGATCGCGAAGCGTGCCCCGCGGGCGGGTTCCACAGCCAGGCCTCCCTGGGCCTGCTCCACCAGCGATTTCAGGAGCCTCATCCCGAAGCCCGCCGAGGCATCGAGTGAAAAGCCCTGGGGGAGCCCGCGCCCGTTGTCTTCGTAGACCAGGCGTATGGCGCCCTCCGATCGAGTGACAGAAAGCGCGATTACCGGACTCTCGATGCCGGCGAAGGCGTATTTCATGGAATTGGTAACGAGTTCGTTCAACATAATTCCGACCGTCGTCAGGAGCTTGAAATCGAGGCGTATGTCCTCGATCCGGGCTTCGAGGGCCACGCCGGCCCCTTCGCCGAAAATGCCGATGATCTCCTTCGCGAGGGCGGGCAGGTACTCGCCGAGGGGGAGGGCCGTCATGTCCTGGGAGCGATAGATCTTGTCGTACAGCACGCTCATGATTTCCAGGCGCGACATCGCGTCCTTGAGAATCTTGGAAGGATCCATGATGCTCCCCTCCACGGCATCCTCCAGGGCGATCGCCTGGAGCGAGAGAAGGCTGATCGCGGTGTTCATATTATTCTTGATGCGATGGTGGACCTCTTTGAGCAGAAGCTCCTTCTCTGCGAGCAATTGGCGGATTCTTTCCTCGTCGCGTCGCCGCTCGGTGATGTCGTGCACGATGGAATGGAGGTAGGTTCGTCCTTCGAGCACGATGGGGTTGGAGTAGACCTCCACGTCCCGCTCGGAACCATCGGCTAGCCGATGGCGGAAATAGAACCGCTCCCTCGAGCCCTCCTTCGCCTTCACCATCTCCGCCAGCACCTCGGCCGAGTCGAGGATGGTGATATCAGTTATTCGTTTCTTTCTGAGCTCGCTCTCCGACCAGCCGTAGAAGCGGGCCGCCGCGGGGTTCGCGTCGACGATGGTCCCGTCTTCCGGATCGAGGAGGAGCTTCACGGCTCCGTTCATCTCGAAAAGGGCGTGATAAATGTGCACGCGCTCCTTGAGCTTTTCGCGCTCTCTTTTTTGTTCGGTGATGTCGGTGACGATTCCCCGCACCCTTGAGGGGCGCCCGTCCTTGTCGACTTCGATGACGCGTCCCAGGTCCTTGAACCAGCGCAGGATTCCCTCGGCGTCGCGGATCCGATATTCCACCTCGTAGCGCGCCTTCCGGCCCTCGAGGTGGGCGCGCATGGCTTCCATCGCCGCCTCACGATCCTCGGGGTGGAGGAGGACCGTGAAATCGGTATAGTGATGAAAATCAGCCGGGTTTCGGCCCAGCATCCTGGCCTTCTTTTCGTGGAAGCTCACCGCGCCCGAGCCGATCTCCATTTCCCACCAGGCGACATTGCCGAGGTCCATCGCATCGCTCAGGGTTTCGTTGGCGACGAGGAGCCTTCGCTCGGCCTTTTTGCGCTCGGTTATGTCGAGAATCTGCGCGAGATATTCGGTCACCCTTCCCTCGCCATCGACCATCGGTGTTATAAGGACGTCCAGGTCCAGGATGCCCGAACGCGATGTCTCGTAGAGCCGCAGATCGCGCACGAGGTCGAAATCGAAGGCGACCTCGTAGCGGGTTGATGCGCCCGATCGAAGCAGGGCCTTGTTCTTCGCGGGAATATTGGGGTCATCGAAGAGCCTAAAGCTCCGCACCGCGGCGACCGAATCCACGCCGAAAAGGGCGAGGCAGGCCTTATTGACGTCGATGAGGGCCCCTTCCCCGTCATAGAGCTCGAGGGCGATCGGCGATTCATCGTAGATGCCATGAAATCGCCTTTCGCTCCGCGAAAGGGCGACCATGGCCTCCCTCTCCATCGTGACGTCGCGAAGCGAGCCCTCGAGTATTCCCGATTCCGGGAAAAGCCTGAGGGAGCAGAGGCAGGTGAGGACCTTCCCGCCCCTGTCGAAGAGGCGGCACTCGAAATCGACGACCCTGCCCTCGGAGCGGAGCCGCGACAGAAGTCGGTCGCGGGAGCCGACATCGGCCCAGCGCAGGGTCGAGGGACCGGTCAGGGCCTCCTCGCGTGAAAAGCCGAAAACCCTGAGGAATTTCTGGTTCGCGTCCACTATCCCCGATCCGTCGGCCTGCGACCTGAACATCGCCACCTGGGCGTTCTCGAAGAGGCTCCGGTATTTTTCGGCGCCCCTCTTTGCTTCCTCCTCGGCCAGCACGCGCTGCTCGATCGCGATCTCGAGGCCCTTCCTCGCCTCGAAGAGCTGCAGGGCCATTCGGACGGCCGAACCGAGGATGGGGGCCGAGCCCTTGGGCAGGATGCCGTAGGCGCCGAGCGCCTCGGCCTTCATCATTCTGTCGGGATCGTCGGCATTGGTGAGAAATACCAGGGGAATATCCCGGATCGCCAGAAGGCGGCGGGCGATCTCGATGCCATCCGGCCCCCTGTCGAGATCCAGGTCGATCAGGGCCAGGTCGAAGCGCGGCTTGGCCGCGATCATCCGGTCGAGGGCGCCTGCTCCATCCCGGGCAATCGCGACGAGATAGCCCTGGGCCTCAAGCCCTTCCGCTCTCATCTTCGCGATCGGCATGGCATCTTCGATGAGCAAAATCGATCGCTTCTCCGCGCCCATCACCCCACCTTGTCGCGGCCCAATTCCACCGCGCCTTCAAGCCTAGTCCATCCCCAAAGGACCCGCAAGGTTGCGGCTTCCGCAAATGCCATGCCCATGGTAGGATCAAGGGCATAAAGGACGATGATCATGAAAAATCAAGAAGCCGGATCAGCCCGAAGCCTTCCCGGAATGACAATAGCAATATGCAAAACAAGCGCGCGGGGGGTCGGCCTTGCCCTCATCCTCACCCTCACCCTCGCCTTGGCTGTCGGCTGTTCCCAACCGACCTCGTCGGGCTCGCCGGGCACCTCGGCCCAGTCAGGCTCATCAACGTCAACCTCGACATCCACCTCGACGTCTACATCCGCCTCCTCCGGTTCACTAGCGGCGCCGGGCCTGAAATCTCCGCGCGCCGGCCGGATCGAAAGCTATATGATCTATTATGGCCCAATCACAGCGGCCGTGATGGCGACGGCCAAAAAGTATCCCCTCGTCATCTTCCACCCCGAGAATTCCGGCATCACGAGGGCACAGATCGCTGAACTCCAGGCAGCGGGAACCAAGGTCGTACTCTATATTTCGATCGGCGAGGACCTTCGCACCTACGCTTTTTGGAAATCGGGCGCCGCTGATTACGCCGCGATGAAGGCAGACCCACGTTTTTCAGGAAACGGCCTCGGTCCCACGGTCGACCCGCGCACCGTCGGCAGGGCCGCCTTGGGCCACGCGATGTCCCGGGCCGAGTGGCCCAACGGCGCCCCCATCGTCAACTATGTCGGGCCCGGCCTGCCGAGCCCCGGCGGCACCGGCTATGCCTCCTATTACCTCGACGACGACAACCTCGACGGCAAGCCCGATTTCAATCCTTCCTGGGGCGCTGCCTTCGTCAATGCCGGAGACCCGACCTGGTTCACCACCCTCGACGGCGAGCGCTATGCCGTCGACCACATCCATGGCATCAACGAGATGCTCACTACCGGCCAGGGCGCCGATGGGCTCTCGGCGGGCCTCGGCGCCGACGGCCTCTTTCTCGACACCCTCGACACCTGCGGCCCGAACATCTGGACCGATTCAACCTCGGCCGTCGAAACCGAGTACGAATGGACCGCGCCGGGCTTCACCGATTTCATCCGCCGCCTCAGGGAGAAATACCCCCAGGCCATACTCGTGCAGAATCGGGGCCTCTTTTTCCTCAACAAAGACAACGCCCAATACGCCTTCACGACGCGGCCCTATATCGACTACCTCCTTTTTGAGAGCTATTACCTCGATTCCAACGCCGAGGTCTCGCCCTATTTCGGGGATAATCGTTATAATTACATGCCAAAGCTCTCGGCGGAGGCCTCGCGGGCCGACGGTTTTCAAATCCTCGCCCTCGACTATTCCTCGAACGCGACGATCACGGTGCCGGCCACGAGCACGGCCTCGCAGGCCATGATCTCTGACGCATTGAACCAATCCGAGGCCATCGCCGGCTTCAGGACCTACCTCACCAACAAAGACCTGACCCAGGCGAACACAAGCGTCCTCGATTTCGATACGACCAATCCGCCGGCCTCGGCGGCCCCAGCCTGGTCCTCGACCGTCACCGCAAGCCAGACGGCCGGCCCCTCGGGGGCCGTCATCGCCACCATTACCCAGTCGCCCGAACAGGCCCCTCGCCTCGGCGTGCAGGCCATCTACGCGGCCAGCTCCGCGAATGTGAGGACTGTAGGCGTCCTCTACATCGATTGGGATGTGGCAATTGGGAGAAACCCCGTCGGCTACGTTGCCTATTACGCCTACGGATCAGGTTCCCTCGCCGCCCTGGGACCCAGCCTCGCCGGAGCGCAGCGGGTTGACCTCGCCTCCCTTACCTCGGTGGGAAGAAATTACGCCCAGACCCTCTACACGAACAGCGCGAGCGGACCCTATCCCTTCGAGGCGCAACTTTCGGGCCTGAGCTCGGGAAAGACAGTCGAAATCATCGTTCGGGCCAAAGACCTGAAATCGGGCCTGGAAGACACAAATACGAACACCCTCGACTGCGTCGTGCCCTGAGCGGCCCAGCTCCCACCCAGCCCGCACCCAGCCCGCACCCGGCAACCCCGCGTCTGCACCCAGCCCGCACCCCCGCGCTCCCACCTGGACCTCGACGATCATTTTACTATATAGCACACAATTCATATTAGATAAAAATATATCTTGACATTTCGAGGGGACGGGTGCATCGCTGTGGCAACGGGAAGATTTCCGGAGGTCTTCTCGAACAGCTCCGGTCCTTGCGGCCGGGCAAATGGAGGAATCGATGCCTCGAACGGAAAGGCCCCCCACGGGTCGACACAGTCCCTTCTCGAAGGCTTCCGCCGCCTGGGCCCTTGCCCTTGGATTGCTGCTCGCGCCCACCGGCGCACGGGCCCAGGGAATCGACATAAAGGACTGGTCGTCGGCCTCATGCCGCCCCTGCCATCAACGCGAATGGTCGGAATGGTCGAGGAGCGGCCATGCCCTGACCCTGGAGGCGCAACTCGCCAACGCCTCTCATAATGCGGCCGAACTCCTCGACCAGACCTGCCTGAAATGCCATAGCCCCGAACTGGGTGCCGTGAAAATCGGGGATGTCGTCGCTCCGATCGATCAAAAGGGCCCCTGGAAATTGATAGGCCCATACGCCGACTCGGCCGGCGCCCCCTCGATCTCCTGCAAGGCCTGCCACCAACAGCACAGCATCCCCAAATCAGGACTCCTGTCAGGTATGGACTTCGGCGACGAATCGACCTTCTACCGGAACCTTCCGGCCGCGACAACAACCAATTTATTCATTTTTGACGCCTATGCGCAGAAGTACGTCGAGCCGCAGCCAATCGCTCCCGTCATCGCAAATGGCCGTGAAATCTCCGTGGAACCGACTCGCTCCAATCGTCTGTGTTACACCTGCCATGCCACGGCCCGAGCGGAGAGCAACCTCTTCGAGCCCCAGACTCCGCCCTCGGGCGACAACACCCTGGGCTCGGGCGACGACCGCACCCTCACGGGAGCCCATCAGGGCATCGCCTGCGTCACCTGCCACATGGCCGGAGGCAGCCACACCTTCAACCCCATGGATTCCTGCGCGCAATGCCATGGCCAGGGCGGCGCGACGGCGAGCCTCGCCTATGTCCAAAAAGTACGTACTAGTTACACTGATCCATCATTGAGCATGCTCTCGGGCAACTTCAGCCCCCTCAATATCCATTGGCTGGATACCTCAAAACTCACGCCTGCCTACCAAAAGGGGCAATAAAAAACAGAGGCGCTTGGGCGGGGGATGGGACAGGAGCGGGGCAGGGCAAGGCCGGCCGGGCAGTGCCGGGCGGGCCCTCCTATGCGTCTCGACCACTCTCCCGCCGCGGCAGCGAAAAAAGCGGCCCGCCATTGGTCACATCGGAAAAGCCAGCCTGCCTCAAAACCGATGCGGCCCGCTTGCTTCTGTGCCCCGAGGCGCAGTACACGACAATGGCCCGGCTCCGCGGCCCGAGACGATCGCCGACCTCAGCGAGCTCGTGGAGCGGTAGGTTGACCGCTCCGGGGAAAGCGCCCGAATGGAATTCGGGTGGAGTCCGCACATCGACCACAAGGGCCCCCGATGCGATCTTGGCGGCGATCCGCGCGGCCGGATCGCGGTAGCCCGGCGCGAAGGTCGTCCACACGAACCATACCAGCGCCGCGCCCGCGGCCGCTCCGACGACCGCGAGGACCACCGTCAAAACCATGACTAATTAAGCCTTCTTCTTCGCGCCGGTGTTGATCTTGAAGGGAAGGTAGAGGGGGCAGAAGGACACGAGGCTCGTCAGGACGAAAATGATCGCAATTATGCCGAGCACGATGGCCGCGACTCCCGTGATCTGGTTCGTGAAAAAGAGAATGGCGATCACGACGGCGAGCAGGATACGGATGATGCGGTCGACGGTTCCCATGTTCTTGGGCATATGCCCTCCTTGATGTCCCGAAAATCGGGTAGTATAGGATTATGTGAATATACAACAGGGCCAGGCAAAAGTCGAGTCGCCATAAGGGGGGGGCAGCGGCCAGACGCACAGGCCCTCTCCCCTTGCGCGACTCCCCCGACGCGGCCCCCCCTCGGGCGAGCTTCCGCCCGCGCGGGCCCCCCACCCGTGGCGGTCGCTCCGCGCCCGCCACGAGCCTCACCTCAGGCGCGGGCGGCGATCTCGCCCTGCCCCCCCTTTGGGCCCACGACCCCGAGGCGCCGCCACCTCCTGCTCCTCCAGCGACATTCAGTAGGCAGGGCCCCTTGCCGAAGGGCTGACTGGCATCCGGTCTGGGCCATGCCCTTTTCCAAAAAGCCCAAGCCAGCGGATGGTGGAGTTGTGAGAGAACAGGATGATTGTGGCCACCGAACCGGCGCCCGGCAGCACCGGCGCCTGACACCACCAACGCCTGGCAGCACCGGCCCTCGCCGGGACTTGCCCCTTTTATGCGGCTCCGAACTCCAACCGAGCCCGATCCCGAAGCTCGGCGACGGTTTTGAAGATAGCCCGCACCTTTTCGTCGGGGACCTTCTCGTCCATGTTGATGCAGCAGACACCCGTGAGCCAGGGATCGGCCGACTCGCCGACGAGGCGCGTAATGGTGGCTTCGATTTCCTCGACCGACCAGCCGCCGATCTGAACCGGATCGAGCCTGATGTTAAAAAAGGTCTTCGGCAGGGCCTTCC
>JAJXVS010000198.1 GCA_021782015.1 bacterium
CCAGGGCAAGACGGTCATCCTGACGACCCACTACATGGACGAGGCTGAATACCTCTGCGATGAGATAATTGTGATGGACCACGGCCACATCATCGAATCGGGCAAGCCCCGCGAACTCCTGCTCAAGCATTTCGGCGAGGCGGTCATTCGCGTTCCCGCCTCCGCCGTGCCGGCCGGTTCGGTCTTCAGTTGCGAGGCGACGATCGACGAAGGCTTCATGACCTTCGGCTGCTCCGACACGGATGCGACGCTGCGCGAACTCGTGGCCAACAAGGTCGACCTGTCCGGCATATCGGTCGAGAGGCGCAACCTCGACGACCTCTTTCTCAAACTCACCGGGGCGAGGCTGGACTGACATGAGAAAATTCTGGGCGGTCTTCGTCGCGCGAAACCTCGAGTTCTTCCGCGACCGTTCGACACTGATCTTCAACCTCGTCTTCCCGATCGTCCTGATCTTCGGCTTCGCCTACGCCTTCCCCGGCGGTGGCGGCACGAACTTCAAGGTCGGCTACGTCGGCGAAATGCCGGCCCGTGGGAGCCCGGCCGATTCGGCCTTTCTGCATTATGAACATATTCAATTCGTGCCCTATCCCGGACTTGCCGTCCCGCTCGACCGGCTCGCGCACAACCAACTCGACATGGTGCTCGACCTGAATGCGAGCGAGTATTACATCAACGAGGCCTCTTCCAACGGCTACATTCTCGAGAAGATGCTGGCGCCGGCCAACGCCGGGACGCCCCGCGCCTTCAGCAAGCACACGGTTCGCGGCACGCCGATACGCTATGTGGACTGGTTCGTCCCTGGGATAATCGGCATCAATATCCTCTTCGGCAGCCTCTCCGGCGTGGGCTTCGTGATCGTGCGTTACCGGCGTAACGGCGTCCTCAAACGCTTCAAGGCCACGCCCCTGCGCGCCTTCGAGTTCGTCTCGGCCCAGGTCCTCTCACGCTTCTTCATCGTGGCCTTTCTCTCGGTGGTCATCTTCGCCGGAACCGACGCGGTCCTTCACTTCCGCATGGCCGGATCCTGGGCGCTTCTCGCAATTGTGAATGCCTTTGCCATCCTCTGCATGATCGCCCTCGGCCTGGTCTTTTCCTCCAGGATCAAGAGCGAGGAGGCGGCGGGAGGCATCATGAACCTGATCACCTGGCCCATGATGATCCTCTCGGGTGTGTTCTTTTCGCTCGAAGGAACGCCGCACGCGATGCAGGTCGCGTCGCGCATCTTCCCCATCACGTACTACATCGAATCATCGCGGGCGATCATGCTCGACGGCGCCGGCTTCGCCCAGGTCGCCGGGGATCTCGGAATCCTGGCTGCGATGACTCTCGTTTTCCTCGCCGTGGCCGCGGCGCTGTTCAAGTGGGAGTAGGGCGCTCCCGAGCTCAGGCGGCCCGGGGGGGCGGCTCAGTGCGCCAACTCGCGCGACCTCTTGGCCGCGGCGTCGACGGCGTCCATAACAATTGAACGGAATGCGTTGCGCTCGAGGCTGTGGATGCCGGCCATTGTCGTGCCCGCAGGGCTTGCGACGATATCCTTGAGTTCTCCGGGATGCTTGTCGGAGTCGAGGATGATCCTTGCGGCCCCGAGGACAGTCTGGGCGGCGAACTCGTAGGCGAGTTCGCGCCCCATGCCGTTGAGGACGGCCCCGTCGGCCAGCGATTCGATGAAGAGGAAGGCGAAGGCCGGCCCCGATCCGGAAAGGGCGGTGACGGTGTCGAACAGCCGCTCCTCGACAAGGCTCGCCCGGCCCGCCACGGCGAAGAGGGATCGCACCTCTTCCAAAAGGGCTGGGGAAACGGCAGCGTCGGCGCAGACCGCGGTCATGCCGATGCCGACCGACATGGGAAGGTTGGGCATAATGCGGAGAATCCGCGGTGGCTTCGGGAAATAGCCCTTGATCTTGTCGGTGCGCACCCCTGCGGCCATCGACACGAGGACGCGGTCCTCGTGGACATGGGGGGCGAGGGCCTGAAGGACCTCCGCCACGGCGTGGGGCTTGACCGCGAGAAGGAGCCAGTCGCAGCCCTCGGCGAGCTCGGCCAAGTTATCGGCCACCTTGATGCCGAATTCGGCGGCGAGCTTGTCGGCCCGCGCCCGCGTCCGATTCCACACTACGATATTGGCGAAACCGAGGGTCGGCCCGATGGCCTTGAGCATGACCTCGACGATGCGTCCCGCCCCGATGAATCCGATGCGCCTGTCCATTGCGCCTCCAGCAATTGATGTTGCGCGTAGTATCACAGGTTTCGGGGGGAAAAGCAAAGAGGGAAGTCGAAAATCGGCCTGATTCGGAGCGTCGAAGGTCGGGAGTCGTCCAACTCAGCGCCTGGCCTTCCCGGCCAGCCTTTCCACCATCGTGCCGAGCCTGACGAGGTCCTTTTCGGTCTTTTGCGACCAGACCGAGGCGTTCAGTCGTATGTAGTCCTTGTGTTTGCGCGAGGGGGAGAAGAGCGTTCCCGGGGCGATGGCGATGCGGGCCCTGGCGGCCTCGGCGTAGAGTTCCATCGAGTCGACGCCCCGGGGAAGGCGGACCCAGATGAGGTAACCGCCCTCCGGTTCGGCGATGCTCGTGCCCTCGGGAAAACTTGCTTCAATTGCCTCGACCATGCCCTGGACGCGGCGGGCATAGGCCCGGCGTATGGCGCGAAGGTGGGCGTCGTAGCCCCCCGACTCGAGGTAGCGGGCTATTGCGAGCTGGGGCAGGACCGAAGCCCCGCTCGTGAGGGCCATCTTGCGCTTCACGATCTCCTTCGTTCTCGAGCCGGCGGCCACCCAGCCGATGCGGTAGCCCGGCGAAATGTCCTTCGAGAAGGAGGAGCAGAGCATGATGTTCTCGTCGTCGCGGCTCTTGGCCACGCTCGGCCGCTTCTCGCCGAAATAGAGTTCGCCGTAGATGTCGTTCTCGATGAGGGGAATGCCGCGCGAACCGAGGATGGAGGCGAGGCGATCCTTCGACTCCTCGGGCATGAGTGCGCCCAGGGGGTTCGAAAAGTTCGTCATAGCTACGAGGGCCTTTACCGGGTGGTTGTCGAGGGCGAACTCGAGGGCGTCGAGGGAGAGGCCTGTGCCGGGAAGGGCGGGTATTTCGAGGGCGTGGAGGCCGAGGGCCTCGAGGATGAGGAGGAGGCCGAAGTAGCCGGGCGACTCGATGGCGACGAGGTCTCCCGCTCGGCAGGTGGCGAGGAGGCAGAGGCTCATCGCCTCGGTGCAGCCCGCGGTGATGACGATCTCGTCCGGGGTGATGGGAAAGCCCGAGGCGAAGGCGCGTTGAGCGATGCTTCTCCGCAGCTCTTCGAGACCTTCGGGCCAGAGGGAGCTGTCCTGGGCGAATCCGCCCTCGCGCGCGATGGACGCGACGATGCGGTCGAGCTTTTCGATGGGGAGGAGGGCCGGGTCGGGGGAGGCGGCTCCGAAGGGCGCGAAGCCGGGATCGAGTTTGTCGCGGAAGAGGCTCATCGAGAGTTCGTCGATGGAGACCGTCATCGGGTCGACGGGGCCGATGTCGGCTTCGACCACGATTTTAGGCGCCTTGTGCCTTCGCTTGACGTAGTAGCCAGACTGGGGGCGGGCTTCGGCGAGGCCCCGGTCCTCGAGAAGGCGGAATGCCTGGATGGCGGTGGACATGGAGACGCCGCGGCTCGTCGCTGCCTCCCGGAGCGAGGGGAGACGGCTGCCTTCAGGAAAGGTGCCGGCGAGGATCTGGGCTTCTAGCTCGTCGGCAAATTGTTCATAGAGGGGAATCGGATCCACCAGTACAGTTCATCACGAGGGACCAGGTACAGTCAAGCAAAATTCAAACTGTTCTGTATGCAATTTTCATCTTCTGAATCTGTATTCAACACTTGAATTATCGTAACCTGAGTGTATCGAAGCTTGTTGCGAAGAGCGGCTCCGAACGGGTTGAATCGCTCATCTGCATCATAAGGCTTCCAGGGAGGATCGCATGAATCTCAAAGCCACTACCATTCTCGAAAGCCTCGGCATGCCCTCGATCGAGACCTCACGGGATCTCGCCGATGACCAGGCTCTTTCGATTAAACTCGAAGGCCGGATCACGGTCTATTGTGTCGCGGGCTCACTCTGGGTGACCCTGGAAAAGGACGGGGAGGACATCCTCATCGCCGCCGGGCAGACTCGAAGCATTGAAGGCCGCGGCCGCCTTGTGATCTCGGCCCTCCAAGACTCCAAGTTCTACGTCGGTTGAAGTGCGGGGACCCCGGGCTTTCATGGGCGGA
Organism: bacterium; assembly: GCA_021782015.1. Taxonomy (GTDB): domain Bacteria; phylum Spirochaetota; class Spirochaetia; order Treponematales; family Rectinemataceae; genus CAIJMU01. The sequence continues at coordinate 4,240 of JAJXVS010000198.1, forward strand.
GGTCCAGTACTTCAAGGGTGAGCGCCTCGCCGAGTTCGAGGTCGGCAGCCTTTTGCCTGAGGGCCGACTCGCCACGTAGGGCGGCGGCGCGATCGGGATAGACGAGCCAGAAGGCTCCTCCTCCTCCCGCGCCGCTCATTTTGCCGCCCTCCGATCCGGTCGCTTCGCCGGTTTCGACCAGGGTCGCGAGGGACGGATCGACCAGCCCGAGGGCCGAGAGCTCGATTTGGGCGTCCTTGGCAAGAAGGCCTAATTCATAAGATATTTCAGGGGATGCGGGGCCGCCGCTGCGGTGTCGGTCGCCGCCGCCGTGTGGGCCGCCGTCGTCGTTATGGGGGCGGCCTTCGCCATTGGGGCCTTCGCCGCCATGTATGCCGCCTCGGTCGCGCAGGCCGCCTTGTTTTGCGGCATTCCCTATTTCGAAAAGGCTTTCGGCCGCCGCGGAAAGGGCGCCGAGGCGTGAAAGGCGTCCGGCCTCCACGCTGGCGGGGTCCTTCGATCGTTCTCGGATATCGGCGATGAGGGCTTTCGCGTTCGATTTGCGCGGCAGGGAGCCCACGAGGAGCGAGAGCGGGCGAAGGGGGACGCGGTGCCACTCGGGCAGTTCCGGAGGGGCCGGCCTGAAGGCCACGAGGCCTCCCAGCGTCGCGAGGCCCGTGTCGATGCCGGAGGGGCTGCCGTGGAAGTAGCCTTCGGCGTGGTGGGCGATGGCCCAGACGATGGCGCGGTGCCGGACGGCCTCGGGGCTGCCGGAAGCCTTGAGAACCGCTTCGGTGAGGGCGACGCAGAGGGCCGCAGATGAGCCGAAGCCTCGGCCTTCGGGTAGGGTGCTCGCGACGCGGATCGTCCCTCCCCGCGGAATGCCGTCAACCGCGTCGCCGAGGCGCGTCATGACCTCGCGGGCCATGGCCGCTTCGGCATCGCCGCGACCTACAAGGGTCCAATTATGCGCTTTGGGGTCGGGTTCGAGCGCGACTTCGATGCCGCGTTCGAGGGCGAGGCCGAGGGCTGGGTGGCCCATGACGGCTGCGTGCTCGCCGAAAAGGAGGAGTTTGCCTCTTCCGTAGCCCGAGTAGCTCATTCCCATCGCAGGCCTTCGTTCTCGATCTTGACGTGAAGCCCGTCCGTCGCGGACAAGGTTGGGTCACCGTCATGCGCCGCTACTGGAGCTTTTCCCGCTTGATCGGCCCGCCACGCAGTGTCCTTTCGCCCAAGGCGTCCGGCAGGGTCGGCCTCACATCCCCTGCCGTCCAAGGCGGCAGGGTCGACGGCGCCTGTTTCGGCGGCGGCGGCCGATCGGGTTCCCGAGTCGTCGAGCGAGGCGAGGAGGATGAGTTCGTCGCCCGCTCCGAGGCATTTCAGGACGGAAGGCGAAGGGGACATCGTGACTGCGAAGGGCTGCAGTAGTGGCTCGGTGGGCGCATTCTTCGGCGCGGCCCCCTTCTGTGCGGCTTCATTTTGTGCGGCCCCCTTCTGTGCGGCCTGCTTCGTCCGGAAATCGGCCGATAGGAGTCGCGGATCGGGGCGCGCAGGCACGCCTATGGCGTCGCCAAAAGCGGCCCCCGCATCGGCGGCGTCGTGAAGGGTCGCGAGCAGGGCTTCCGGCGTGCGGGCGGTCAGGAAATCGCGGACTCGGGCCGCCGAGGCCGACAGAAAGGCGCGATTGGCCCTCGCGGCGCCCGTCTTCCAGTGTTGGTATGAAGCGACGGCAAGGGCGCTGGAGACTGGTTGGAGGCCGAAGTGGAGGGTGAGGTCGAGGCCACCGAGGGCTAGGGCGAGGGAGGGCGGGAGGCTTGTCCATTTCGGCGAGGCGCCGCCTTCGAAGAGGCCGACCCCACCGTACCGCGATGCCGCGACGTCATAGCCCGAGCCCCTGCCCCCTTGGGCCTGGCGGTGCGCGGCGAGGGCGGCGGGGAAGATGGCGGCTTCGAGTGCCTCGTCTTCGAGGCCGCCGAGCCTGAGGAGGGCCGCGCAGAGTCCGACGGCGACGGCGGCGCTCGAGCCGAAGCCGCGCTTGGTCCCATCGGGTGAAAAGAAGGCCGAGCTGTCAATGTCAATTCGCGCGGCGCCCACCGCCCCAACACGCGAAGACGCCGCCGCCCCAACACGCGAGGGCGCAAGCGCCAAGGCTTCGGCGGGGGCGCGCATCGCATGGAGGAAGCGGCGCGTCACCTCGACGCAGGAGGCGACGAGGGGCGGCGGTTCGGATTCACCTTCGACCCAATTAAACGAATGGGGGCCCATTCGGCCGCCGATGGAGAGCCGCGGTCTGCCGCGCGCCCCTTCTGTCGACTCGCTGGGCTTCTTTTCGGCCTCGCGCGTCACAAGGGACCCTTCACCCCAGGTGGGCCCTTCACCCCAGGTGGGCCCTTCACCCCAGGCCGGCCCTTCAAGCCCGTCGGGCCTTTCGCTGGCCATGGCCCTGATGGTGATGCGCGGGGCCGAGGCGAGTGCAATGCCGAGGCCGCCTTCCTCGGTGACGGCGTATTCGCCGAGGAGGAGGAGGTTGGCGGGCACGCTGAGGGCGAAGGTCATGGCGGCGCTTTTCAGGGGCTTTCGGGCCCGCCCTCGATGACGAGGGTTTGGGGCGGAGAGGCCGGTATGGCACTAATTAGTTCTATTCCGGGGACGGCCGCGGTCAGGCCGGCTCGGACGACGGCGAGGTCGTTTTCAAGGCAGATGACCTTGACTTGCGGGCCAGCGTCCATGGTTTCCCAGGCGCCGACGCCCCTCTCTCGCAGTTCGGCGCAGGCCCGGAGGAGGGCGACGGAGGCTGGGAGCCAATAGAGGAGGGGGGGCTCAGCGGCGAGGGCGGAGGCGTGCATCCGCGAGTAGGAGAGGCGCATGGTCTGGCCCAGTTCCTCAAGGTCGCGGCCGATGAGGGCGGCCTTGGCCCGGGCGTAGAGGAGGGGGGCGTCGGCGAGCCATCTATCATAATAGGGACTTGTTTCGCGGGTGGCGGCCATTGCGCTCCGGCTGGAATGGGATTTTTCCCCGCGAAAGACGATGGCCGCGACGATGCGGAGTTCGGGCCAGTGGTCGGCCGGAAGGAAGGCCTCGGCTCGATGGGCTCCGGCTTCGAGGACGGTGAAGCCGCCGTAGACGGCCCGCGCGGCGCTGGCCGATCCGTGACGGGCCAGTTCGGAAAGGAGGGGAGGCTCGAGGG
>JAJXVS010000199.1 GCA_021782015.1 bacterium
CGATCAGCGCCAGGAGGGCGAGCGCGGCGACTTCAAAGGCCGATACCATGATTCAAGTATCGGCGAGGCTGCCACAAAGGTCGAGTCTGGCGGCTCCGAAGTTGTCGGGGCGGGTGGTGGGCCGGGCTGCGCGGGGCGGGTGGTGGGCCGGGCTGCGCGGCCCAGGTGGTGGGCTGGGCTGCGGCGGGCCAGCCGCGGTGGGTGGGCGCTGCGGTGGGTGGGCGCTGCGGTGGGTGGGCGCTGCGGTGGGTGGGCGCTGCGGCGGGCGGGCCTATCGAAACTCGAAGTACTCAAGGGTTCCCGGTGCAACCTGGGGTTCCTTGCCGGGGAGGGCGAGGCTGACGGGGCTCAGGAAGCGCGAATACCAGGGTTTGAGCCCGAAGGCACGGGCGAAGCCGACGATGAGCGGCGATTGGCCATCGAGGAGATCCGTCGAGGTGATCATGCGGTCCGTGACGGGGAAGGTGGCCACGAAGCCGTCCGCGGTGGAATAGCGCACCCAGGAGGCGATGGTCCTCGGGTGCCTCGGGTCGGGATGCCGCATGGGGGGGCCTTCGATGACCTCGACCTGGCTTGAGGACCAGGCTTCTTTGTCCAGGCCTGCGGGGGAGCCGACGAAAAGGAGGGGGGCCCCTCCGCCTCCGCGATCCTGTGCCGCCCTGAGTTCCGAGGCGATCACCGTATGGCCACCCACCGTGGCACGTCCCCACCACCAGGAGTCCATCAGGGCTGCGGGGGAAATGTTACCCCAATTGTGATCATGATAGCCTGAACCCCGTACCTGCCGCGTCGCGCCCTCGACGGTGACGCTGCCCGAGACCTCTCCCTCGGGGACTGCCGCGAGCCAGGCGAAGTAATCGTCGCCCTCGGCGATGACGCCGGAAGCCGGCCGCCAGGCTGCGACGGTACCATGGAGATTCAGGTCGATGCCCTGGCCGCCCGTGGCCGCCGGATCAATGAAGATATGGTAATCGACCAGGTTGCCCGAGAAGGAGTGCGGACCGATCCTCACATCGGCCCTATCGGTGCCGAAACTTCCCTTTTCCCGATAGCTGCCGAACCAGCGTTCGGTCGCCCCTCCGGCCGGGGTGATTTCGAGGCTGACCGTTCGGGCCCCGATGCCGAAGGGCCAGTTGTCGCCGAACCAGGCGACGATCGTGGTCCCGTCCTCGAGGAGGGCGTCGAAGTACCACCATTCAAAATGTCGCGAGTCCGCGGGGCTCCGTCTTCCGTCTTCGCGGGGTGCCACGACGTGGCGGTCGATGCCGAGGGCCGCGTAATCGGCGTCCCTGTCCAGTAGGTGGAAAGAAGGAGGGGGCGTCACCCCGGGCCCGCCCGATCGGGCGCCCTGCGAAAGGCTCGCGCAGGAACCGAGGGAGGCCAGGGCGACGAGGAGGAGGAGGCTCGTCAGGGCGGCCGAGACCGGGGCTCGACGCCTTCCCCTGGGCTCCGAAAAGCTCCCGCATTTCGGGGGTGCCCCGGCTTTCGACCCGCCTCGATTTCGTATCATCTCCATTCCTCCGCGCCGAAAAGGCTACCCCGCGCCGAAAAGGCTACTCAGGCCCTGTCCGCGGGAAAGGATAGCCGCGAGGACCAAGGAAGGAAAGATGAGGAAATCGCGGCCGGGGATCGACTATACTGATCCTTACCATGGGCTAATGGCGGGGATGCCTCGCCGAGGCCCAGCTTGGCCGAACGACGAAAGTGGATGTTCGCCGCCTTCGAATGCGGCACTGATGCAAAAGGAAGGAGCGTGACATGGAGTACAGAATCCGCGATCTGGCCCTCGCCGAGTGGGGGCGCCGTGAACTCGAGATGGCCGAAAAAGAGATGCCCGGCCTGATGGCTGCGCGCGAGCGCTATGGCAAGGACAGGGTCCTGGCGGGAGCCCGCATCACCGGTTCCCTCCACATGACGATGCAGACGGCGGCCCTCATCGAGACCCTCGTCGCCCTTGGCGCCGATGTGCGCTGGTCGAGCTGCAACATCTTTTCGACCCAGGACCATGCGGCCTCGGCCGTCGTGGTCGGAAAGGGCGACGCGTCCCATCCGGCGGGCGTGCCCGTCTTTGCGTGGAAGGGCGAAACCCTCGAGGAGTATTGGGAATTGCTCGATCTTTCCCTTCGCTTCCCCGGCGGCAAGGGGCCCAACCTCATCGTCGACGACGGCGGCGACGCGACCCTGATGATCCACCTCGGCTATGAGGCGGAGAACGATCCATCCATCCTCGATCGGGAGGCCGGCAGCGAGGACGAAGCCGCCCTCCTCAGTCGCCTCAAGGCGATCCGCGCGGAAAATCCCCGCCGCTGGCACGAGGTCGTCAAGGAATGGAAGGGCGTATCGGAGGAGACGACGACGGGCGTTCACCGCCTTTACAAGATGGCCAGGGAGGGGAGCCTCCTCGTGCCGGCCATCAACGTCAACGACTCGGTCACCAAGAGCAAGTTCGACAACCTCTATGGTTGCCGGGAATCCCTCATCGACGGGATCAAGCGGGCGACGGACGTGATGCTCGCCGGCAAGGTGGCCGTGGTCTGCGGCTTCGGCGACGTGGGCAAGGGCTGCGCCCAATCGCTGCGTGGCCAGGGCTCGCGGGTCATCGTCGTCGAGATCGACCCCATCTGCGCCCTCCAGGCCGCGATGGAAGGCTACGAGGTGACAACGATCGAGGAGGCCCTTCCGCGGGCGGAGATCTACGTGACGGCCACAGGCAACACCGATATAATCACAATTGATCATATGAAGAAGATGCGCGACCAGGCCATCGTGTGCAATATCGGCCACTTCGACGCCGAGATCCAGGTCGCGGCCCTCAACAAGGCGCCCGGCGTGCGCAAGACCAACATCAAAGCCCAGGTGGACAAGTACGTCTTCCCCGACGGCCATTCGATCGTGCTGCTCGCGGAGGGCCGCCTCGTCAACCTCGGTTGCGCGATGGGTCATCCCTCCTTCGTGATGTCGGCCTCATTCACCAACCAGGTGCTCGCACAGATCGAGCTGTGGCAAAGGCGGGCCGAGGCGAAGCCGGGCGTGAGCGTTCTGCCGCGCAAGCTCGACGAGGAGGTCGCCCGCCTTCATCTCGACAAGCTCGGCGTCAGGCTCTCGAGGCTGACTCCGAAGCAGGCGGCCTACATCGATGTCGACATCGACGGGCCCTACAAGACGGACAAATATAGGTATTAGTACGATAATGGGTTCCCGGGTTGGGCTGCGGGAGGGCCACCTCCGCCGCCCAACCCGAGCCCCTTGCCGGCCGGACCGCCGCCCCTTGCGGCTCAGATGCCCAGGTAGGCGCGACGGACCTCAGGGTCCTCGACCAGCTCCTCGGCATTCCCCTCCCGCACTATCTTCCCAAGTTCCAGCACGTAGCCCCGGTCGGCGATGCTGAAGGCGGAGAAGACATCCTGCTCGACGAGGAGGACCGTCACGCCCCTCTCGTCGCGGATCGCGACGAGGGCGTCGAGGAGCTTGTCGACGATGACCGGGGCGAGGCCGAGGCTCATCTCGTCGACCATCAAAAGCCTGGGCTCGGCCATCAGGGCGCGGGCGATCGCGATCATCTGCTGCTCGCCGCCGGAAAACACGCCGGCCCGCTGGCTGCGCCGTTCCTGCAGGATGGGGAACAGCTCGAAGACGCGCTCCAGCCGCCTTTTTTCTTCCTTTTTGTCGCGGCAGAGATAGGCGCCCATCAGGAGGTTGTCGAGGACGCTCATCTGGCCGAAGAGCTGGCGCCCCTCGGGAACCTGGACCAGGCCCAGGGAGAAGATCCGCTCCGCAGCCATGCCCGAGATCTCGCTGCCGGCGAAGCGAATCGATCCCTTCCGCGGCAGGAGACCCGAGAGGGCGCGCATCAGCGTGGTTTTGCCGGCGCCGTTGCTGCCGACCAGCGAGACGATCTCGCCCTGGCGGACCTCAAAGCTCATGTCGAGGAGGACGGCCATGTCGCCGTAACCGGCCCCGAGCTTATCCACGCCGAGGAGGACCTCGCTCATACCCGCCTCCGGCCGAGGTAGGCCTCGATCACGTGGATGTCGTTGAGCACCTCGTCGGGATGCCCCTCGGCGATTTTCTCGCCGTGATGCAGGACCATCAGCCTGTCGGAAAGCCTTTGGATCGCCTTCATCACATGCTCGATCACGAGGATGCTGATGCCTTCGGCGCGCACCTTCTTTACCACCTCGATGACCTCATCGATCTCGACCAGGTTGAGCCCTGCCATCACCTCATCGAGGAGAAGGAGTTTGGGCTTCATCGCGAGGGCCTTGGCGAGTTCGAGGCGCTTGCGATCGGGGCCGCCGAGGGAATCGGCATGCTGGTCGGCGCGGTGGGCCAGGCCTACGAAGTCCAGCCAGTGACGCGCCGCTTCCCGCGCGCCGGAAAGATCGGAGTGGCCGCCGCCCGAACCGAAAAGGGCTCCGACCGCCACGTTGTCGACGACGCTCAGACCGGGGAAGGGTTTCATCACCTGGAAGGTTCGGCCGATGCTGAGCTGGGCCCGGCGAAAGGCCGGAAGCGTTTGAATTTCGCGACCGGCGAAGCGCAGCACGCCCGAGGTGGGCCGCAGGGTCCCGCTGATGAGACTGACGATCGTCGTTTTGCCGGCGCCGTTGGGACCGATCAAACCGAGGATCTCGCCCTCTCCGACCCGGAACGAAACGTTGTTGACGGCGACGAGGCCGCTGAAGCGTTTGGTCAAACCCTTGACTTCGAGGATGGCTCCCATTAGAGGCGGTTCTCCTTGACGTTCCGGGTGAAGTAGCGCCAGCCGAGGCGGCCGATGCGTTTTCGGAGATCGATCAGGCCCTTGGGCATGAATACCACGGCCACGACGATGACCAGGCCGAAGAACAGACCGGCGAGGCTGGAAATTTTGGTGGCGAGGATTTCCGAGACGCTCTGGAGGACAAAGGCCCCGACGATCGGGCCGAAAACCGAGCCCGGTCCGCCGAAGACCGCCATTATGATCATCTTCACGTTGAGGGTGATGTCGAAGGCGCTCTCCGGTTCGACGAAGGTGATCCAGTACGCGTGGATGCCGCCGGCCAGGGCGGTGAAAACGCCAGAAAGGGCGAAGGCGATCACCTTGTAGTAGGTGGTGTTTACCCCCATCACGGCCGCCGCGTCCTCGTCTTCCCTTATCGAGATCAGGCCGAATCCGAAGCGACTTCGCGACAGCCAGAAGACCGTCAAGGTCGCCAAGACCAACAACCCAAGGGCGAGCTCGTAGAACATCTTGTCGCCGCGGAACAGCGGAAGCACCAGGCCTTGATTGCCGCCGGCCACCTGGACGTTCGAGACGATGGCGCTCATCACCTGGGCGAGGGCGAGGGTGGCGATGGCGAAATAATGGCCGCGCAGCCTCAGCACCGGCAAGCCGAGCAGAACCGCGAAGACGACGGAGAGGAGCCCGCCAACGAGCATTCCAACCCAGAAGGGCAGGCCGAATTGGACCATCGCGACGGCCGTTCCGTAGATCCCGAGGCCGTAGAAGACGGAGTTGCCGAAAGAGGCGTAGCCCGTATAGCCGCCGATGATGTTCCAGCTCTGCGAGAGGGTCGCGAGTATCAGGGTGCTGATCCCAAATTGGATGATCGTCGGCGAGGCGAACCAGGGCAGTGCCGCCAGGATCACGACCACGAGAGGCGGCAGAATCCAGGGGAGGGCCTTTCTCACGCCGTCCTCCCGAGAATGCCGGTCGGCCGGATGATCAGCACGAGCACGAGGATGCCGAAGCTGGCCACGGAGGTGTAGGTGGGGCCGATGTAGAGCGCGGTGAACGATTCGACGAGGCCGAGAAACAGGCCGCCGACGATGACGCCGAGGGGGTTGTCCAGTCCGCCGATGATGGCAATTGCGAATGATTTTGCGGTCAGCGGCGCGCCGATATAGGGGTTGATTTGCGAGACCATTCCGTACAGTCCGCCGGCCCCACCGGCCAGCGCCGCCCCGAGGGCGAAGGTGATGGCGTAGAGGGTGCGCGGATTGACGCCGTAGAGGCGCGCCGCGGTGAGGTTCTGGGCGGTGGCCCGGATCGCCCGACCGAGCCGCGCGCGCCTCAGGAAGACGCTGAGCCCCACGGTGACGGCGAGGGCCACCACGAAGGTGAACATCTGCACGTAGGGGACCGTCGCCCCGAACAGCTGGAAGTTGCTGCCCGCATACGGGGGATTGATGGTCTTGAAATCGGCGGTGAAGATGATCTGCGCCATGTAGGTGAGGACCACGTCGATGCCGAAAGTTATCAACAGAGTTGTGAACATCGCAGAACGCACGATGAGGTTGAGCACGAATCGCTGGATGAGATAGCCGAGGGCGAAGATGATCAGCATCGCCAGGGGGAGCGCGAGAAAAGGATCGATGTGCCCGCCCGTATAGAGGTAATAGCACGCGTAGGCGCCCAGCATGATGAAAGCGCCATGGGCCAGGTTGACGATGTTGAGGACGCCCCACACAAGGGCGAGGCCCAACGCCATCAAGGCGTAGAGCCCGCCCAGGAAAATGCCGTTGAGGAATATCTGCCAGATCAGATCCATCGATTAGCGGCTACCCCACGCCGGCATCGGGTAGAGGGGTTTTTGGATCACTCCGAGCTGGCCGTAAACCGGAACCAACTGATTCTTCTGCACCTGGATCATCACCTGGGGCAGGGCGATCTGTCCGCTGGGCTGGAAGGCGATGTGGCCGTAGATACTGTCGAAGTTGACCTTCGCGATGGCGTCGCGCACCACCTTGGGATCGGTGCTGCCCGCCGCTTCCAAGGCCTTGACATATATTTCGACATTGACCGCGGCGGAAGCGCAGTGGTAGTCGGGTTCATAGCCGAACTTGTCTTTCCAGGCCTTGGCGAACTGGGCGGCGTCGCCGAAATAGGCGTCTTTCAAGTCGGCCGACGGGAGCCATGGGGTCATGCCGAAGGCGTAGTCGGCGTCGTTGCCGAGGGCGTGGCGAAAATCCGCGCTCGGGACGCCGACGGTGAAGGAGTACATAAGCGGGTTGACGTTGAGGCTTTTGGCCTGCCGGATGAAGTTGAGACACTCGGTCTCGTGGCCCGACACCAGGATGGCGTCGACCTTGTTCTGTTTGATCTTGGAGAGGATGGAGCTGAAATCGGATGCGTTGCTGCTGTAGCGCTCATCGACCACGAGTTTCAAGCCTGCCTCCTTGAGCAAGGGCCTGGTGCCCTCGGCGACCGAAACGTCGAAGGCATCGTCGGCGTAGAGGAGGGCCACCCTCTCGGGCTTCGGCCTCAGCGTGTTTTCCATCGCGTCGACCGTGCTCTTGAAGTATTTGCTGGCGACCGGCAGGGTACCGAACACATAACGATAGCCGCGATCGAAGATCTGGTCGGAGGCACCGCCGC
>JAJXVS010000005.1 GCA_021782015.1 bacterium
GGCAGGACCAATCGATCGGTGCACGCGCTCGTCGAGATCAAGGTGGGCCAGGTCCTTGACGAAACAAACACCGCTCTTCTCCGGACGGAAAAGCTCCTCAGGCCGGGGCTCGAACCCGGCCAGTGGACCCAGGTCCTGGGTCGATTGGCGCGACAACCGATTCCCGCGGGCGAGGGAATTCGGTGGGAGGATGTGGGAGACCTCTCCGAGGGAGGAAGAGGCGAATTGCGGCCTTAGGCGTTCTCGCGTTGCCGTTGCTTCCGCTCGATGGCGGAAAGGACGCTTTTGCGGAGCCGGATCCATCTCGGCGTCACCTCGGCCATTTCGTCGTCCTGGAGGTAGAGGATCGCCCGCTCCAGGGAGAGGGGCTGGATGGGCGTGAGGGTCAGGGCCTCGTCCTTCAGCACGGAACGCATATTTGACAGCTTCTTTTCCTTGCTGGGATTGACCACGAGATCGGAATCGAGATTGTGCTCGCCGATGATCATGCCCTCGTAGACCGGATCGCCGGGCACGACGAAGAGATTGCCGCGGGGTTCGAGATGGTACAGGCCATAGGTTACGCAATTGCCCGATCGGTCCGAGACCAGAAAGCCCCTGCGTCGACCGTCGAATTCACCCCGGAATTCCTCGTAGCCCGTCATGTAGGAATTCATCATGCCCGTGCCCTTCGTGTCGGTGAGAAAACTGTCGCGATAGCCGATCAAGGAACGCGAGGGCACGGAGAATTCGAGGTGGACGCGGCCGCCCTCGTGGCAGGTGTAGACGAGCATCCTTCCCTTGCGGCCGGTGAGTTTTTCCGTGACGATGCCGGCGTATTCCTCGGCGCAGTCGACGTACAGTTGCTCGATCGGTTCCAGTTTGCGCCCGTCCTTGAATTTGCAGATGACCTCCGGGCGGCTGACGCAGATCTCGAAGTTCTCGCGCCGGAGCATCTCGATGAGGATGACGAGCTGGAACTCGCCGCGGCCGCGCACGATGTAGCCTCCGCCGCCCTTCATCTCCTCGACCTGGATCGACACGTTGCGGAGGGTTTCCTTGCGAAGCCTCTCGAACAGCTTCATCGACTGGATGTTCTTTCCGTCCTGACCCGAAAGCGGCGAATTGTTGACGAAGAAGCGCATCGCCACGGTGGGTTCGTCGACCATGATGCGCGGCAGGGCCTTGGGAGAGTCCTTCGTGCAGATGGTATCACCTATGAACACATTTTCGATGCCCGAGAGGACGACGATGTCGCCGGCCACGGCGCTGTCCGTCTCGACCAGCTTCACTCCGGCGTAGGTATGGAGTTTCGACACGCTCAGGCTGCGCTGGACGTCGCCCTCGCCGATGCAGACGAGATTGTCCTTGGAATGGGCCCGCCCGTTGATCACCTTGCCGATGGCTTGTCGTCCGAAATAGTCGGAATAGGAAAGATCGGAGACGAGCATCTGGAAGGGTTCGTCCTTGGCGTAGGCCGGCTCGCCGATCTTCGCGAGAATGGCCTCGAACAGGGGCTTCAGGCTTTCGCCCTCCTCCTCGAGGCCGCGCTTGGCGATACCGGCCTTGCCGATCGCGTAGAGGACGGGGAATTCAAGCTGCTCCTCGGTCGCGCCCAGGTCGATGAAAAGATCGTAGATCGCGGAAAGAACCTCAGCCACGCGGGCGTCGGGGCGGTCGATCTTGTTGATGACCACGATGATCGACAGACCGTTCGCGAGAGCCTTGGCCAACACGAAGCGGGTCTGCGGCAAGGGACCTTCCGACGCATCGACGAGGAGGATGGCGCCGTCGACCATCGAAAGGGCCCGCTCCACCTCTCCCCCGAAATCGGCATGTCCCGGCGTGTCGAGGATGTTGATCTTGACACCTTCCCAGACGACGGAGCAATTCTTCGCGGCTATGGTGATGCCGCGCTCGCGCTCGAGGTCCATGCTGTCCATGAGGCGCTCGGGCACCTCCTGGTCGGCCCTGAAGAGTCCGGACTGGCCGAACATGGCGTCGACGAGGGTGGTCTTTCCATGATCGACATGGGCGATGATGGCGATGTTCCGGATGCCGGGATTGGTGCTGTCGGGCTTGGGCATGCTGCTTCCTGAGGGATTGGGCGACTGTCTAGCAGAATCTGTGCTGGCTGGCGGGAGATTAGGCGTAGATGCTTGAATCTTAGCGATTTGGCCGATGGGTGAATAGGAGGCCATGCGAGGCCCCCGGGACGATTCTGCAGCCGTGGAACCCTGACCTCAGCTATAATCGCCCCGACCATGAAAAAGGCCGCCTGGTTGCTCGCCATCGTCTTCGGTCTCGTCTTCCTCGGCGCGACCCTTCTCAACGCCGACCTGATCGGCAAGAGCCGCAGCGCCCTGGCCCATGGCATGGCCCTTTCTCCGAACTCGGCCAAAGCGGAGCGTTACCAAATCATCGTGGTGATGCCAGACACGGACGATTCCTTTTTCAGGGGCCTGATCGAGGGGATAGGTGACGGAGCGCGCAGATCCGAGGCCGCGATCCAGGTTTTTCGCTATCCGGGTTCATCCTCTTCGGATGCCGAGCGCTACTTCGAAATCGCCTTACGCGCCAAGGTGGACGGCCTGATCATGTACACGCCACGCAATGATCTCGTGTCCGATCGTTCCGAACGCGCGGCCCAATCCGGGGTCGTTTTCATACCCGTGGGCACCGATGCGCCCGATGGCGGCAGGCTCAATTTCATCGGCTCGGGATCCTTCCTCCAGGGATCGGAAGGAGGAAAAACGATTTGCGCGGCACTGGGTCCCTCGGCGCGCATCGGCGTGATACTCCCGGCCACCAGCACGGGCGACCTGCGCGACGAACTCCTCTATCGAGGCATGGCCTCCGCGATCAAGAGCTACGCCGGAGCCGCGATCGTATCGGTGGTGCGAGCCAGGCCCGGCATTCTCTCGGGTGAAGAAGCTGCCGCGCGGATGCTGCGAAGCGCTCCCCGGGTAAATGCCATTTTCTGTTCCAGCGCCCAGGATACGGAGGGGGCGGCCCAGGTGGTGATCGACGCCAATCGGGTAGGTCGAATTTTCATCGTGGGAGCCGATGAGACGCCGGACATCGATCACTACATCGACAAGGGAGTGGTCGGCGCCAGCATCGTCCGCGATTCCCACAGGATAGGACAGGAGGCGGTGGGCGCCTTCACCAGGCTCAAAGAAGGACAGGCGCCTCGGGACGCGATCGAGGTGGGCTTCATGGTCAAGAGGGCGAAGGGAGTGGGCAATTGATCCTCGGCACGGTTCGCGGCAAAATCATCGCCAACTCGGCCCTCATTCTTCTCATCACCGCCGCGGCCACCCTCTATACAGGGCTCGCCTCCTCGGAGCTCGCCAAGAGCGTCGAACTCCTGTTTCGCAACAATCTCCTCATGGAAAACATGAACGCGACCCTCGACCTAACCGAAACGGGACTGACAGGCTACCTTACCTCACGAAGCTCCGATTCGCTCAAGGACTACATCAAGTATTCCACCATCCTCTCCGATCAGGCATCCAAACTCAACCGCGAAATCCGTTCCGACGAATTGCTGCTCCTCCAGCGCGATCTCGCGGGCCTTCTCGACAGCTATCTGCGCGACACCGAGGCCGCCGTGACGGCGAAGCGCGGTCGCGATGTCGAAGGGTACGCGGAACTCTACGCCAGTTCGGAAAAGGGGGCCAACCTCGCCCGCTTCCTGATAGGCCGAATTGAAGGCATGTTCATGTCGGAGTCGCTCAAGGCCTTTTCGGGCTTCAATTCGCGCATTCCCGCGGTGATCACCTCCAACGCACTCCTCGTCGTCGCCGCGACATTGATGGGCTTCATGTTGCTCGTGCGCTTTTCGTACGCGCTCACGGCGCCCCTGTCCAGGCTCGCGGAAGCGGCGCGCGCCGTGGGCCGGGGCGATTACGGCTCCGAACTCAGCCTGCCGTCCTCGAGCGACGAGATCGGTACGACAGCCCTCGCCTTTACAAGCATGCGCGAGAGCGTGAGGCGCTCTTTCGAGGAAGTCACCTCGAAGGCCGAGGTCGAGAAACGGCTCATGGAGGAGCGCATGCGCGTTCTGGACATGAGCCACAAGCTCAAGGACGCCGAGCTCCTCGCCCTCCAGACTCAGATCAATCCGCATTTTCTTTTCAACACCCTGTCTGCCGGCATCGGTCTGGCCATGTCGGAGGATGCCGACAAGACCGCCGACTTTCTCGAAAACCTCGCGGCCTTCATCCGCTACGCGCTCCGCCCTCCCTCGCGCTATGTCAGCATCGGCGACGAGATCGAATGCGCGGAGCGCTACATCTGGCTCCTCAAACTCCGCTTCGGCGAGCGCTACCGCTTCGAAATCCAGGTCGAAGAGGACCAATCGATCCTTTCGGTCGAGACCCCGGCGCTCATCCTCCAGCCCCTGGTCGAGAACGCCATCGCCCATGGTTTGCACAATTATGAGGAAGGCGGTTCGGTCCGCGTGGCGGTGCGGATGGACGGCGAGGAGGCGATCCTGACGGTCAGCGATTCCGGCGAGGGAATGGAGAAGGCAGAGGTGGAGCGGGTGCTTCGCGAGGCCTCCGAGGAGGAATCGCGCTGGGGGGGAGACGGTGCGGGCGCGGCCGAGGCGGGCATCGGATTGTGGAATGTCATCCGCCGCGTCAAGCTTTCGACCGAGGGACGCGGGCGGGTCGAGCTTGAGAGCGAACCAGGAAAGGGAACGACCGTGATCATACGACTTCCGAAGGAGCGAGAGTCCCGATGAAACGCATTCTCGTGGTGGACGACGAACGTCCCGTCGTCGACGGGATACTCCACATCGTCAAGCGCGATCTTGCGGACGAGTTCGAAATCGTCGGCACGGCGTCCACGGGAAGGGAGGCGATCGACCGCGCCTCGACACTTGGCCCGGACATCATCCTCCTCGACGTGCGGATGCCGGGCCTCTCGGGGCTCGACGCCGTGAGGGAGCTGCGCCGGAGGGGCTCGGAGGCTGTCTTCATACTTGTGACCGCCTACGAGCGCTTCGATATCGCCCTCGAGGCGGTCGAGCTCGGCGTGCTGGATTACCTCCTCAAGCCGGTCACCAGGGAAATGCTCGCCCGTTCCCTCCGCGCGGCCGCCGCCTTTGTCGACCGCCGGGGCGAACTGGAGCACAGGGAGATCGAGCACAAGGAGCGGGAGGAACGCCTCCATGCCTTCGTCGAGACGGCTTTTCTCCATGCCGTCGTGCTTGGAGAAAAAATCGGCCCCCAGCTCGAAAAGTATCGGAAGGCCCTCGCCCTGGAGGAGGAAGTCTTTCTTGCGGTCGCGATCGCCTTCAGGTCGACGGAGGGCTCGACCCAAGTGGAGGAAGCCGCAGCCATGCACGAAAGGATCAGGGAGACCCTGCGGTACAAGTCCCGGGCCCTTGTGGGCCCTCTCTTCAGGAAAATGTGTATTGTGATCATCCCCCTCAAGGAAGAGGCCGAGGCCCTCGCTGCCGAAGCGGAGTTGCGCGAGATCCTTTCCCAGGCCCTGGAGACGAAGGTGGGGCGCGGGCCCCTGCGGCTCGGGTTCGGCCGGGTTGCAGACGGCGACGAACTTCACGAAGCGTGGAACGAGGCACTGCTCGATCTCTGGGGCGAGGGCGCCAGGTCGGAAATCCAGCGTGGGTCTCCGCGCGGCCACAAAGGCGGTACTGACGCCGTCGATAAAGACCATGAAGACTATGCCGACCATGAGGCCTACTCGGCCGCCATCGTAGAAGGTTCGGCGGAATCGGCCCGCGAGGCCCTCGAGCGGATTGTTCTTTCGCTGCGCTATCGGACCGGCCTTACGATGGCCGAACGTTTCCGCCTGGCGTCCCTGTTCGGAGGAGCCTATAGGTCGCTCGAAAAGCGCAAGGCGCTTGGGACTGACCAGGCGAACGAAGAGTTCGACATGCGAGACCTTCTAGAGGTCGCCGATGGCCCCGACATGGAGTTGGCCCTGCGCGCGCGGCATGAGCGGGTGGCCGAGTGGCTCGGTCTCATGCCGCGCCACTCGGTTGCGGTTGCCGGCGCGATCGCGTTCGTAAGGGACAACTTTGGAGGAAGCATAACCCTGGAGCTGGCCGCCGATGCCGTGGGTCTATCGCCGAATCGTCTTTCTCGGCTCTTCGTCGAGGAAACGGGGAAGGGTTTTTCGGACTATCTCATCCAATTCAGGATCGAAAAGGCCAAGGCGATGCTGCTCCTCCCCGAGGCGAGCATTAAACAAGTGAGCGTCGCCTGCGGCTATCCCGATCCTAATTATTTCTCCCGGCTATTCAAGAAAGTCACCGGCCTCACGCCGACGGCTTTCTCTTCCGGCACAATGGAGGCGAAAAATGAAGCGCAATGAGAGGCATTCAGGCAAGGCCAGCCGGCACTCACCGCGTCCTTTTCCCCTCGCCTTTGTCGCCGTCCTCCTGATCCTCCTCGCAGGCTGCGAGCCCCGACAGCATCGCCTTCAGCCGGGCCAGACCCCCCTCATCGGCTTTTCGATGGATTCTCTGGTCGTGGAGCGCTGGAAGCGCGACATCGACGTGTTCGGGCGCTCGGTAAAGGAACTCGGTGCGGACATGATTCTCGAGGTCGCCAACCAAGATGCCAGCGTCCAGGAATCCCAGGTTCGAGACCTCATCCGCAAAGGCGTCGACTGTCTCGTAATAGTGCCCAACGACGCGGACCGCCTTTCGGCGGTAGTGAAGGAAGCGCGAGCCAGGGGCAT
The DNA here is from genome assembly GCA_021782015.1 of bacterium. Taxonomy (GTDB): domain Bacteria; phylum Spirochaetota; class Spirochaetia; order Treponematales; family Rectinemataceae; genus CAIJMU01. The sequence continues at coordinate 6,697 of JAJXVS010000005.1, forward strand.
TCCCGTACTGAGCTATGATCGACTCGTGCGAAAGGCGGGAGTCAACCTTTACATTTCATTTGACAACGTCAAGGTCGGCAGTCTCATGGCCGAAACCATAGCGCGCGCCGTACCCGCGGGCGGTTATATCATCGTCAACGGCGCAAAGACCGACAACAACGCCAAAATGCTCAATGAAGGTTTTCATAGCGTCCTGGATCCCCTTGTGAGCAGCGGAAAGATCAACATCGTCGCCGAGATATGGCCTTCATCGTGGGACAGCGACGAGGTGAAGGCCGACCTTGAACCGGTCATCGCCCGCAATCGCGGCATCGATGCGGTGATCGCCGGCAACGACATGCTCGCCGAGGCAGCGATCAATGTGCTGTCGGAGAACAGGCTGGCCGGTCGGGCAAAAGTAGCCGGCCAGGATGCCGACCTCGCGGCATGCCAACGCATTGCGGAAGGGTCCCAGTACGCCACCATATACAAACCGATCGACCGTCTTGCGCTCAAGGCAGCAGGCTTCGCGGTCATGCTCGCCAAGGGCGAAAAGATCGAGACGGATTCCACGATTGACGACGGCGCGGGCAAGGTTCCCTATGTCCGGCTCGAGCCTATCGTCGTGACCAAGGATCTTCTCGAAGCGACCGTGATCAAGGATGGCTTTCACAGCGCCAAGGAAATCTATCGCAATGTAGGGCCTTAAGGCCGGGTGTCGATTCGATCTGGACTATTTCACGAGATTTAGAGCGGAAAAGTGCTAGCCTGGTCGAGCGGACGATCGACCTCGTTCCAAGTGAAGCCTTTTGACCGAATCTTCCTGATGACCACTTCATGAATGGGGTAGAGAATGCTTCCGGCGGTCACCGACCGCCCGCGGCTTAAAGAGCCGCGCACGCAGTAAGGAGGTCATCACATGAAGCGCATCTCTCTTATCGTAGCTGCACTCGCCCTCGGAGCAGCCGCTTTCGCCCAGCAGGTCCAGGTAGGCGTCGTTCTTCCGACCAAGGACGAGCCCCGCTGGATCCAGGATCAGACCAGGTTCCAGACCGCTCTCCAAAATGCCGGCATCAGCTCCGAAGTCCTTTTCAGCCAGGGCTCCTCGGCCACTGAGAAGACCAACGTCGAGAGCCTCATCACCAAGGGCGTCAAGGTCCTCGTGCTCTGCCCGCAGGATGGCAGCGCCGCCGCCGCCGCCGCCGACGAAGCTCGCCAGGCTGGCGTCAAGGTCATTTCCTACGACCGGCTCATCCGCGACACCGCCGCTGTCGACTATTATGTCACCTTCGATTCGGTCCAGGTCGGAGCCGCTTGGGGCAAGTATCTCCTGAGCAAGGTGCCCGCCGGCAAGAAGGGCAACAATCTGTTTATCTACACCGGTGCCTCTTCCGACAACAACGCCTTCCTCTTCTTCCAGGGCGCCTGGCAGGTGCTCCAGCCCAAGATCGCCGACGGCACCTTCATCGTTCGCAATTCTTCCAGGGCTGTGGCGCTCAAGAACAAGGCCAACCTTACCCGCGATGAGCAGGCCGGCATCATCGGACAGACGACGACGAACTGGAACTTCAGCGACGCCAAGAACAAGGCCGAAGCCAACCTCACGTCGACCGGCAAGAGCGACAAGGGCACCGTGTTCATCTGCGCCCCGAACGACGGCACCGCGCGAGCCATCGCCGACGCCTTCGCCGCCGACAAGGACGTCACGAAGTACTACATCACCGGCCAGGATGCCGAAATCGCCTCGATCCAGTACATCATCGACGGCAAGCAGTCCATGACCGTCCTCAAAGACGTCCGCACCCTCGTCAAGGACGCGATCGCGGCCGCCGAGGATTTCCTTTACGGAAAGACCCCCGAGCAGACAACGACCTACAATAACGGCGCGATCAATGTTCCCGCCAAGCCGACCGCCATCGTCACGGTCACCAAAGACAACGTCCAGAAAGAGGTCATCGATTCCGGTTACTGGCCCGCCAGCGACTTCACCGGCCTCTGATCGCGGTTGACGGCAATTGCCGTCGATCCTGGCCGCGGACGGCAAGGCGCCGTCCGCGGCGCTCATAGGAGGATAGTGGCGTTTACCGCCGCTATCCTTATAATTGCATAGTATCATCGATACTCTCGGAGGCGGGGCAGCCATGAATACTCCCATTCTCGAGATGAAAAATATCACCAAGGACTTTCCCGGCGTCAAAGCCCTCAGCGACGTGAGCTTCGAGGTCAGAAGCGGGGAGATCCATTGCCTCGTCGGAGAAAACGGTGCGGGCAAGTCCACATTGATGAAGGTATTGAGTGGGGTCTACCCCTACGGCGACTATTCAGGCGACATCTTGTTCGAGGGAAAGACCCAAAAGTTCAAGAGCATCGCCGACAGCGAGCGGGCGGGCATCGCCATCATCTATCAAGAGTTGGCCTTGGTGCCGGAATTGTCCGTGTACGAGAACATTTTGCTTGGACACGAGATAAAGAGGGGCCCCTCGGTCAATTGGAACGAAACCATCAAAAAAGCGAATGAAATGCTCAAAAAGGTCAGGCTCGACATCAATCCGGCATCCAAGGTCAAGGATCTCGGCGTGGGTCGACAGCAGCTCGTGGAAATCGCCAAGGCCCTCAGCAAGGACGTCAAGCTTCTCATCCTTGACGAGCCCACGGCGGCCCTCAACGAGGACGATTGCGACAATCTCCTCGATCTCCTCCGCCACCTCAGGGACGAGGGAGTCACGAGCGTCCTCATCTCCCACAAACTGAAGGAAGTCATCAGGATCGCCGATACCGTCACCGTGCTCCGCGACGGAAAGACGATCTGCACCCTCGACGCAAAACGTGGCGAGGTGAGCGAGCAGATTCTCATAAAACATATGGTCGGCCGGGAGATCAACAATATCTACCCCGAGAGGAAGGGCCGAAAATCGGATGAGGTCGTGCTCGATGTGCGCGATTGGAACGCCTATGACCCCAAACTCGGAAGGGTCGTCCTGAAAGATGTCACCTTCAATTTGAAAAAGGGCGAAATTGTGGGCTTCGCCGGCCTCATGGGGTCGGGCCGCACAGAGCTTGCCAAGAGCATTTTCGGCAATCCCGACGGGTACGAAATCCGGGGCGAGCTCCGGATAAAGGACCAGGTAGTTCATCTTCGCAGCCCCAAGGACGCGATCGACGCGGGTATTGCCTATGCCACCGAGGACAGGAAGGGCAACGGGCTCATCCTCATCCAGGATGTCAAGCAGAACATCACGCTCGCCAATCTCCATCAGATTTCCAGGCGGGGTGTGGTCGATGTGAACGCGGAAGTCAAGACGGCCACCGAGTACAAGGAAGCCCTCAACATCAAGACGCCGAGCGTCGAGCAGCAGGTCGTCAACCTTTCGGGCGGCAACCAGCAAAAGGTGTCCGTAGCCAAGTGGCTCTTCGTCGACCCCGACGTCCTCATCCTCGACGAGCCGACGAGAGGCATCGACGTCGGGGCGAAGTTCGAAATCTACACCATCATGAATCGGCTCGTGGAACAGGGGATGAGCATCATCATGATCTCTTCCGAATTGTCAGAGGTACTGGGCATGAGCGATCGCATCTACATAGTTTCTTCCGGCCGCATAACCGGCGAGTTGCCCACCGTCGAGGCGACACAGGAAAAGATCATGCAACTGGCGACGAGCTAGGGGAGTGGTGAATCATGACAATCAAGGACCTGCAAAAGGCGCTGCGCCAGAACATCCGCGATTACGGGATGTACATCGCCTTGATAATCATCATGGCGATTTTTACCTTCCTCACCAAGGGAATCTTCATCTCGTCGCGCAACATCGCGAACCTCCTCAATCAAACGGGGTATATCGCGGTGCTCGCCGTCGGCATGACCCTGGTCATCATAATACGTCATATCGATCTCTCGGTCGGCTTCCTTTCGGGCTTCCTCGGGGCCATCGCCGCCGTCATGCTCGTCAATTGGCACATGTCGGTCTGGGTGACCCTGCCGGCCGTCCTCGTCCTCGGCATCCTGGCCGGACTCCTGACCGCCCTGCCGGTGGCCAAGCTCGGGATTCCCTCCTTTGTCGCGAGCCTCGCGGGCTGGCTGATCTATCGCGGCGCCCTCCTCATGGTCACGTCGAGCACGGGCACGATCGTCATACCCGACAAGGTTTTCACCGCGATCGGCAACGGCTACATCCCTGACTTCATGCCGGCCGACTCGCCCTTTCTGCCGGGCTTGCACAAGCTCACCCTCCTTCTGGGTCTATTCGCGATCATCTGGTTCATCATCAGCGAAATCAACGCGAGAAAAAGCAAACAGGCCTATAACTTCGAGGTCCCTCCCTCCGACATGTTCGTGCTCAAGCTCATCTTCATGACCATAATCCTGGGACTCATCACCTGGGTCCTGGCCGGCTACAACGGCCTTTCCTGGACGGTCGTGATCATGCTTGTGGTGGTGCTCGTCTTTGACTACATCGCCAAGCAAACCGTCGTCGGCCGGCACATCTACGCCGTCGGCGGCAATCCCGAAGCGGCCGAGCTTTCGGGTATCAGCGTCAAGAAGGTCACCTTCATGGTCTTCGGCGCCATGGGATTCCTCACAGCCCTTTCGGGAATTCTCTTCGCCTCGCGGCTCCAGTCGGCGACGCCCACGGGCGGCACCCTCTTCGAGCTGGACTGCATCGCGGCGGCCTACATCGGTGGCGTCTCGGCCGCCGGCGGAGTGGGCAAGATCACCGGTTCCTTGATCGGCGCCCTGGTCTACATGTCGCTCATGAACGGCATGAACCTCCTCGGCACGGATATTTCGCTCCAATATGTAATTCGAGGCGCCGTGCTCGCGGTCGCCGTCATCTTCGACGTCACGACGCGCAAGGTCAGGCGCTGAGCGTTATTCACTATTGAGAAGGGTTTCCGCTGGAAGGTGGAAACCCTTCTCGGTCAAATGGAATTCCACTCGCTTTCCATCTTGGCGAGGGTCTTGGCCGCACCGAATTTGGCGAACAGATCCCTGGCAGAAGAGTAAAAAGCGCTGGCCTTTTCCTGGTTCCCGCTTCTCTTTTCGAAGAAGGCCCAGGTCCGGAGTGTTTCAGCAAGGCCATCTTCGTTCCCCGACTCGGTCGAAATCCGAACGCTTTCGGCAAAGCATTCCCCAGCCGAAACCATGCCGCCCTCATGAATGGATGGATCGACGTCGATGACACCACCGGGCATCTCTGATGCAACGACACCGAGGGAATGCCAGGCCAGGCTCAGGTCTTCGGGGCTTGAGTTGTCCCTTGCGATTCGAATGGCCTCGAGTGCCTGCGCCAAGCCTTCATCGAATCGTCGAAGCCGGGTAAGAGCCTCGGAGAGGATCGAGCGGACGACTCCCCCGAGGAGCCATTTTCGCTCTCCGAAAGACATCATAATTGTCATGCTATCCGAGACGATCGCTTCGGGGGATCGTCCCAATCTGAGCCTGACCGATAGAGCGTTGATGAAGGCGAAGGCCTCCATGTCGCGGTCACCAATCTGTTGGCTGAGCCTCACGTTCTCTTCATGTCGAGCGAGGGATTCCTCGTCCTCTCCCAGCATCCTCTGTATGATTCCGAGATTGTTGAGGACGGCAACTTCATGATTTCTGTCGCCGAGGAGTCGGTGGAGACCAAGCGCCTGCTCGAAAAGTTCGCGGGCCCGTAGTGTCTTTCCCTCGGTAGTCTCGATCATGCCAAGCAGGTTGATCGCATGGGCCATTTGGTCGCGCGCTTCAAAATTCTCGGCAATCGACAGGCTCTCTTCCCCCGCTTTTCGAGCCTTGGCCAGCATTCCAAGATTGAAAAGGGCGTTGCCCTTGAGGCCAAGCGCCCGCGCCATCAAGAGGAGGCGCGATCTTTCTTCCAACCCTTCCGCCGATCCCATTATGCCTGCCGCATCTTCGGCACTCGCGAGCATCGCGGCGTAATCTCCTTGGCTTTCGCGCACTCTAGCCAGACCGATGAAAGCCCGAGCCATCCATTCTTTCTCTTCAGCTCTCCCCGCCATTTCCGCAAGAGATTGATAGACATGGATTGCCTCGTCATACCGAGCCCTCTTGGAAAGCATTCCTCCGAGCCCGTCGCGCCACGAATATTCGAGTTTTGAAATCTCCTCATAGCTGGTTGATTCTATCGCCCCTTCGAAGCGATAGTCCGACTCTCGATTTGGTGACGAGAGCAAAAACAGGTTCAGGGCCTTTTGATAGAATTCGATGGCAAGCTCGGGAGCGTAGGTAGCTCGCGCGTGATCGGCGGCTCGACCGAACCAGAGCGCCGCATCGATCGTGAGGTTGGCCCTCTCGAAGTGTTCTGCAATCAATCCGGCATAGTCGGGAGCCCCTTCGCCGCTCGAGGTGAGGAGCCATTGAGCGGCCTTGCCGTGGAGAATTTTCCTGTCACGGAGAAGGACAGACTCATAGGCGACATCGTGGAGAAGGGAATGCCTGAAAATGAATTCCGCAGTGCCTTCAAAGGACGAATCCTTTCTCGCCCGGATCAGGTCCTTGGCCTCGAGGTTACCGAGGGCCTGGCGAGTTGAAGTGTCCCTTGTGTCTTGAGTCTCTATCTGGGTCAAGGCAGATACGGCATCATCCCAAAACACCTTGCCGATAATCGCCCCTTTCCTGATGGCTCCTCGTTCCGCCTCGGGAAGTCCCTGCAAGCGAGCCTGGAGGATGCCGGCCAATGTGGGAGGCACCTTGAGAAGGGAAAGCGGCCTGGGCGAAAAACGCCATCGGTCAGGCCCGAGCACGATGAAACCTTCATCCACGAGCATATTGACCAGTTCTTCGACATAGAAAGGATTCCCGGCGGAGTTGTCGACAATCAGGTCCTCGAGCTCCTTTGGAGCGCCATCCGCCATCTGGAAAATGTCTGCGACAAGTCTTCGGACCTCATCTGACGCGAGAGCCTGAAGATCGATGCGCCGATTCGACTCTTTTATTCCATCTGATCGGAGAATGGACACACCATCCCAGTCGGCATGTGCCTCGAAAAAAGTCGGTCGTGCAGTGCAGACAATCATGATCGGGCGATCGCTACAGGCAGACCGAAGCCAGGCCGTCGCATCGAGAGACCCTTCGTCGATCCAGTGGATATCTTCAAGAATTATCTTGACAACTGCCCCTTCACCTTCTGCCTGGACTGCTGCCTCGAAAAAGCCGGCCATGTGGTGAAAGGCTATATTCCTTATCTGAAGCGGGTCTTCAAGAATTCCCTTGAGCCAAGGACTGTCGCGATAGTCGAAGCCGAGAAGGTGACCTATGAAATGGGCCTTCTCAAGGCCATCAGGCCCCATTAGGCCCGCTATGCCTGTTTCGAGCAACTCGCGGCATCGTACCGATCCCTCGCTCTCGTTTATTCCGAAATGCGAAAGAAACAGATCCCGCATCAGGCGAAATGGGATATTGCGAGTCTGTTCGACGCAACGGCCATGGAACAATGCGACCCTTCCGGCCTGCGCTTCCCTCCAGAGCTGAAACTCATGGATAAGGCGGCTCTTCCCCATCCCGGCATCGCCCGAAACGGTAACAAGGTGAAAACGCCTTTCCTCGCGAGTTTCGAGGAAGGCATTTTGCATGCTGCTGAGAGCTTCATCACGGCCCACCATTTTCGTGGTGATGCCTTCTATTCCACGATTGGCCGAGCGGAAAGATCTCGGTCGCTTGGCTTCCACAACAAAGGTCTGGACCGGATCCTTTTTCCCTTTGACCATCAAGGGCGCCTGTGCTGCGACCACATACAGTCCCCGCACATGCCGATAGGTGTTATGCGAAACCAGGATTCCGCCAATTGGAGCCGCATGTTCCATCCGGCTCGCAAGATTTACGGCGTCCCCCATGGCGGTAAATTCCCGATTCGAGCCCATCCTTCCGAGGAGCACAAGTCCCGTATTCACTCCGATGCGCATCCGGAGCGCCGGCCGCCCATTTACAGCACCTTCGCGATTCGCCATCCCCTCCATCAATCTATCGTTATAGCTAAACTCTTCCATGACCTTCCGCATCGCCAACGCCGCATCGAGGGCAAGCTCGGGATGGTCCTCGCGGGGCCCGAGCGCCCCGAAAAGCGCCATGACGGCATCACCTATATGCTTGTCGATCATGCCTCCATTATCGATGATGGCTTTGTCCATCTCCCGCCAGAGGTTGTTCATGATTTCGGCCACTTCCTCAGGATCGAGGGTCTCGGACAGGGCGGTGAAACCGGAAACATCGGCAAACAGGATTGTCACGTTCTTCCGTTCCTCGGCAGGTGAAATCTGGGCAGACTTTGCAATTCCGGAAAGACTTGCGAGTTTCTCGCGCATCGGCCCGAGTGCCGAGTCGACAACCGCATCTCCAAGTAGCTGGCGCCGTGCCTCGAGGGCCGCTATCGCATCCGCGAGTTTTTCCGCTTCCGTCATGTGCGTCGCCCGATCGTTGGGAGGAGCTGAAGGATAGACCCTACTTGAGAGTTCTGCACAAGGCCGCCTTTGGCGGGAGGAGATGTTGTGCCAGCCATTGCCGATTCCAGTCCTCCTATTGGCCCTATTCTAAATACAATGCTATCGTATACCGCAAGGGGCCTTGATGCGCGGATCAAGCTGGAAAAGAAAGCGAAATGCACCGAAAAGCGAAAAGGCTTCATCTGTGACGACAGGGCTCAAGACAGTCAAGCGACTGCCAGACATGCCCTAAAAGAAATGAGAAAAGGGCTTTCGACCGCGACACGGCGACCTGCCCTTTGTATCTTTGACTTCGCACTGAGTCACCTTCGCGTGAAGGAAAGGAGTCACCATGAAAGCAATCGTCGTCCATGAATTCGGCGAACCTGAGGTCATGAAGTTCGAGGAAGTGTCCACGCCCCTTCCGTCGAAGGGCCAGGTTCTCGTTCGCATCGGAGCCGCGGGGGTAAACCCCGCCGACACCTACACGAGGTCCGGGACCTATGCCATCAAGCCGGCCCTGCCCTATACCCCGGGGACGGACGCGGCAGGCAGCGTCGAAGCCGTCGGTGCGGGAGTGACTCGCGTAAAACCGGGCGATCGCGTGTATCTCGCACGTTCGATCTCGGGCACCTATGCCGATTTCGCGCTGGCCACTGAATCCCAGGTACACCCGCTTCCCGATTCCATTGGCTTCCCCGAAGGCGCGGGAATCTTTGTTCCCTACGGCACGGCCTATCACTCGCTGTTCCACCATGCCCAGGCTCTTCCCGGCGAAACGGTGCTCGTGCACGGCGCCTCAGGCGGCGTCGGCATCGCGGCCCTTCAGTGGGGCCGCATGCGCGGCCTTGCGATGTACGGAACGGCGGGCAGTCCCAGGGGACGAGAACTCGCCCTCCGCGAAGGCGCCCTCGCCTCCTTTGATCATACCGGCGCAGAGTATCGGGATCAGCTCCTCGCGGCGACGGGAGGCAGGGGTTTCGATGTGATTCTCGAAATGCTGGCCAATGTCAATCTCGGTCACGACCTTAAGCTCCTCGCGCCCCGGGGCCGAGTCGTGGTCATCGGCAGCAGGGGCGATGTCACGATTACGCCGCGAGATCTCATGAGCAAGCGCGGCACGGTCCATGCGATGACGCTGTGGGCTGCCACAGAAGCGGAAGAGGCCGAAATTCACGCGGCACTCGCCTCCGCAATGCGCCTTGACGCCATCAAGCCCGTCGTCGGGAGGGAATTGCCCTTAATGCAGGCTCCGGAGGCGCATCGCGCCGTAATGGCCAAGGGCGCCTACGGCAAGATCGTCCTGATTCCGCCCTCGGAATGATCGGATGGCTGGATCCATGAATACGACCGGAGTCGCCCTCCCCGGCACCGAACCGGCCCTGCGGCTCGTGCCCATGCCCGCCGACGCGAATGTCTATGGCGATGTCTTCGGCGGCTGGGTTATGGCCCAGGTCGACATCGCCGGGAGCATCAGCGCGCGGCGTGTGGCGGCAGGGCGGGTCGCCACCGTCGCCGTCACCAGCTTCGCCTTCAAGGAACCGATTTCGGTCGGTGACCTCGTCTCCTTCTACTCAAAGATAGTGAGAATTGGGAAGACTTCGATCACCGTCGGGGTCGAAGTCTTCGCCGAAAGGCACGACAGCGATCTTGAAAGCGTCGTCAAGGTGACGGAAGCCCAACTCGTCTATGTCGCGATGGATTCCAAAGGCAAGAAAAGGGAGCTGCCGAAAGGGAGGGCCTGACTTGGGTCAAGGTCCAATCGTCGCGAGAAAGGCCTGCGCCAGGCCGATGATCGCGCCGAGGATGCCTCCGAGCGCGGTGATCCAGAAGAGTTCACGGTCCACGACGGCGAGAATCATGCGTTCAATTTCTGCCATCTCCAGCTCATCGATGCGTTCGACTACCATGGCTTTTACGTCAATTCCTTCGAGAATTCGCGTGGCTTGGGCCGACACGAGATCGAGGGCCTGACGGGAAAGCCATGCCGCCAAAGAAGCCTGCCCTTCCTCGTCGAGGCCAGCGAGGGCCCCGAGCGTCGTGCCCCTGAGCCCGTGGACCAGGGCCTTCGCAAAACTTGCCGAGGCAGCGGAGAGGTTGAATCCTGCTTCGCCCGTTCCGGCGCCGGGGGCCGAAAGAAAGGCGGCTACGGATTGGGCGGCACCACGCGCAAGTTCGCCCGAAGACAGGCCAAGGACGCCCATGAGCCCTCCGATCGTTGCGTCGCCCCGCGACACGGCCAGGGCAGCCAGGCGTTCTACGAGCTCGGGTCCCCGGTCCCGCAGGGCCCCGATGAATTCGCCGGCCGCCGCCAGGGCGGCCTCGCGCGACACGATGCCCGAAACGGCCCGGGAGAGAGGTTGCCTCGCCATCTCTTCGAAAGCCGCAAAAACCGCTTCGGAGGCGCGATCCGGCATCTCGGGCTCGCGCAGCAGGCGCGAAAAGGCTGCGACAAGGTCATCCACCGTTTGTGGCATGGTCTCGGAAAACCTTCGCTCGTAGCCCGCGATGCCGACGAAAAGGCGCTGCACGAGGCCCAGCCGCTCGATTGCCTCATGGACGATGTGCCGCGCCTCTCCTTCGAGTTCGAGCTTGAGTGACGGAGCCCGCAGAAGCTCCACGAGCCCGGGAACAGCCAGTCGATAGAAGCCGCTGGCAAGGGCCCGGACGAAGGGCTCCAGCACTTCCGGCGGAAGGATCGCGGAAAGGCCTTTTTTCCGCCCTGCCTCGCCCGGAGTCTCTTGTGCAAAGATAGATTCTATTAGTTGCGATATTCTTGCCCCAAGTCGTTCGGCGTTTTCGGGCGCAAGGACACGCGAGGCGAAATCGCGGGTTTTGTCGGGTGGCAGGACGACGGCGAGGGGCACCGACGCGATGGAGGCCAGCCCCTCGACGAGGGCCGCTTCCAGGGCCTGGGTAAATGCCGGAGCGGCGATGAGGTTCCTCCAGGCGGTGGCGGCCAACAGCCCCAGAGGGCCTTCTCCCGCTCCCTTGGTGGCAGAAGCGAGAAGTTCTCCCGAATCCAGCCTCGCAAGGTCCGAAAGGCCTTCATAGGTGGCCATGTCGAGGGCTGCAATGACCTCGGGCGCCGCGAGCCGAGCCCTGAGGACATCGGGGGTGAAAAGCTCCGCCGCGACGATTTCGCCGATGCTGACCGAGAGCCGGGCCCGGCCCCGCGGCAAAATACCCGGCGTAAAGGGCAAGCGAAGTCCGAAAAGCCGTTTTTCCCTGAGCGGGCGAAAAAGCATCTTGATGGCAAGCCAGTTCGTGAACCAGCCGATGATGCCGCCCACAAGAGGCGGAAGTATCCAGACACGAAAAATATCCAATTGTACCCCTTCGCGCCATCGCCGATGGCCCGTGGCAAGGATCCGACCCGCTCGCTATGATGATCGTCGGCCGCTCAGGCGGCAAGGAGGATGCAATGACCGGACGCGAACGCGTGCTCGCCACCCTCGCTCACGAGGAGGCCGACAGACTCCCCATCGTCATCGGCGGAACCAATGCCACCGGCATCAAAATGAAGGCCTATCGCGCCCTCGCCTCTCGCCTGGGCGAGGAGCCCGGAGATCGCTACATCTACGACTGGCCCGAACTCGGCACAGCCCTTCCGACCGAGCGAATTCTCGAACGTCTCGATTCCGACACGAGAGCCGTGCTCGATCGCTTCCCGGCCTTCGTCTACGAGCGCGCCTTGGCGCGGCAGCCCCACGCGGATTTTATCGACGATTGGGGCGGTGGCGCAAAGGAGATCGATCCGGGCAATTGGTACCCGGGCATTCATCCGCTCGCCCAAGCCACTTCGATCGCCGATATAGAAGCCTACCCCTGGCCCGATATGGACGATCCGACACGAGTTGCCAATGTCAAGGCAGAGGTCCAGGGCCTCGCGGCCCAAGGCCGCCATGCGACCTTGGGCTGCCCCTGGCTCCTCTTTCCCTTTGAGCGAGCCCAGGCGATGCGCGGGCTGGACAATTTTCTCGCCGACATGGCGGGCGAACCGGAATTCGCCTCGGCCCTCCTCTGGAAAATCGAGGGCCTCTGCAAGACGCTGATGGGCCACTTTCTCGACGAGGCAGGCGATGATCTGGACATCATCAAGATCGGGGATGATCTCGGCATGCAGGAAAATCTCCTCATATCCCCCGCGACCTATCGGGAGATCCTCAAACCCGTGCACGCAGATTTCATGCAATTCATACGATCGAGGACCAAGGCCAGGATTTTTTTCCACACCGACGGCGACGTCTATGACCTCGTGCCCGACCTCATCGAACTCGGCGTCGACATCCTCAACCCGATCCAATCGGGGGCCGGGCGGATGTCGGATCTCGTGCGGCTCAAGCGCGAATTCGGAAAGCACCTCGTATTCTGCGGCGCGATCGACACCCAGCGCATCCTGCCCTTTGGCAGCCCCTCCGAGGTGCGCGCCGAGGTACGGCGGGTTATCGAGGCCCTGGCTCCCGGAGGCGGCTATATGCTCGCCGCCGTGCACACGATCATGAACGAGGTGCCTCCCGAAAACATTCTGGCGATGGTCGACGCTGCAAAGGAATTCGGAAGCTATCCCTTGCGGCATTGATCGGAGGGCCCTGGCAAGAAAAAAGCGCCCCAGTCCGGGCGGCGGGGGCAGCGGGCGTCAATCCAGGAACGGGTGGCTCAACTGCAGGGGGGCGACCGGCGATGGCCGGTCGCCCCCCCCCCCTTATTCCTAAATCTGGACCCGCAGAGCCAGGGTCAGGCCAAGCCCGTTCAGAGTCGTGCCCGAAATCAAGGATGCAGAGCTGAGATTCGAAAGGCTCGGCAACTGGACAATCGGGCGCTCAAGATCGAGCGAGGTCGCGATGGTCAACACGGCCGCGACTATCTTGACTTCGAGTCCACCCGAAAGCACCAAAGAGGCATCCTCTGAGTGCAAAGAGACCGGTGCGCTCAAGGTCTGGGAGATTGTGGTTGCCGAGGTCGTGGAGGTCGTGGCCGATGTGACGGTAGCTTTCACATCGAAATTGGAGGAATAATCAGTAATATGATAATATGCTCCCACTTTGGCGAATGGCGTGAGCACCCAAAGCACGGTCTTGGACGCGCTGAAAAGCGCACCGATGGTATTCACGCGGGAATGGAAGCCGAGGCTCCCACTCATATCGATCGTGCCGAGCCCTTGAAGTACAGGGGCCTGCATTCCAATTCCCCCAAAACTGAAATTGCTTACCGAGAAATCGAAACTCGAATAGGTGTAACTCAGTCCCAAGGAAACTGAGGGAGTGAAATACCCGGTGCTGTCCGAGAGAATGACCTTCCTGACAAGGCCCCCTGCGGATAGTACACCCATGTCCGCTCCCAATTTCTTGAGGTCGATGGGCATGCTGGCGCCGAAAGCGTTGACAGCCGATTCAGTCATGGCCGTTGAAAGATAGAAACCATTGGCGAAAGCCTCAAAGCCCCCCGGCAGAGCGAGACCGGCACCAAAGCGAAACGCCGGAATCGCGAAGGCATTCGTGGTTGCCATGGTGAAAACATCGGCCGGCATGTTCGCCGACACCAGATTGGGGATCGAAAGAAGCGAAAACTTCCAGACATTAGGCGAGTTGCTCCCCAGCGCTTTCGAAAAACCGTCCATGGTCGCTATCGAAACACCGGCGAATGTCAAGGTGAGTCCAACTCGGCCTTTCAATTTGGCCTCACCCACAAAATCGTTCCCGGAAATGGCGAGTTGATGAAGCCGAGGGCTGAGATCCTGGCCTATTGACGTAAACAGAGTCGTGACATCGGTATTGAGCGCGCTGAAATCGAGGAGGGACTGGGCAAAAGCTCCGAATGCAAGCGGAACCAAAAGGAAAAATGCGAGGACCTTCGATCTAATCATGCCGGTGCTCCTTGTCTCGCCATCATGGGGCTTGGTTCACCTGAGCATAGGTCAGGAGAACGACACCATTGGTTCCCGAGACCATGAGGCCCTGGGTCGTCCAGGAAAGATCGCCGGTCGCCTGGGCATCGCCGCCAAAATCGGGGAGTCCCGAAAAGAAGGGATAGCTCTTGAATAGCCCCCCGTCCTTAAGGAGGTAAAGGGCCCCGCCCCTGCCGAGAACCGCGATCCAGACGTGACCACCATTGATCGTGGCCCTCAGTTTGGCGACCGAAACGGCCTTGCCCAAAACGATGGGCTGGGCTGCAAGGGGTGTTCCGGCGCTATCGACAAGCATGCCGTCCGAACCAATACCTTCTATTGCGAAGACACCACGGTCACTGCCCACATAGAGAGTTCGCGTGGTACCTGAGATGACTTCGGAAACGCTCGTGGCCAGAGGTGCCGCGCCGGAAACCGAGGGAAGCGAAATCGTATTGTTCTTGAGCACCGCATTCAGCAAATCGGAAAACTTGGGATTCTGCCCGAGGGCATTGATGGTCGAGACCACATCGCCTCCGACCCGGAAGTTGTTGATCGCCGGCACGGCGAGATAGCCAAAGTCGTTCGTCGCGTCGATCGAATAGTCGGCGATTATCGGCTTGTCGCTGCTGGTGATCGAATCCTTGAGGGTCGATCCCAGTTGATCGAGGTTGGCTGCAAGATCGAACCATCCCCACCCGCCGTTGGAACTGTATGCCCCGCCCAAGGTGCCCTTTGGACCTTCATAGAAGATGACATTCTGGGCCTTGCTTACAGATGGCGTCACGGTGTTGTCCACATAGTTAAGAGGAATGGCGCCCGCCGCATCGACTTCTCCCACTGCGAGCGGGTTTCCGGAGGCATCCTTGATTGAAAGCTGAGAAATACCCATTGATGAGCCTGTTCCGCCCAAGGCCCAAACACCCCTGTCCGTGCAGATCCAAAGAGCATCGGCCCCGAAACTCCCGTCGCTGTTCATTACCTTGCCCGCACCGAGGCCGTTTGCTTGCGTAATACCATTCGTGCCGGCGATCGAGAGCGTCCCGGTCTGATTTCCGGCGTCGTCAAATACACTGAGCACACCATTGGCGAGATAGTAAGTGGCGGAGCCAAGGGCGAGCGCTCGAACCCCGCGGAGATCACTTGTCGTAAAACTGTCCTGGAAGGGGCTTGGCTGGACCGTCAGGTCAACGGTGGTGGTGGTGCCGGCGACGATATTGAAAGGGTCCTTGGATACGGCGAACTTCACCGCCCGAAAATCCGTTCCACCTTTTGCGCTCAAAGCGAGGTACAGTGAGCAATTCTGAAGTTGCGGCAAACCATCGATGGTCAGAGCGCCATTCAGGGGAACGGGCGCCTCGAAAACGGGAGAGGAACCGGCAAGGGGGACGAGCCCTCCCCTCGATTCAAGGTATATCCGGACAACCTGGGCCCCCATCCCTGCAGGGAGCATCGCGCGTGATGCGAGTGCATTTTTCGAGAGCCCCGTGTTTGATTCCAAGATCGCCGAAGGAAAGGGAATGCTCAACTTTCCGCTCGGCGGCCCCATCAGGGAGCAAGAAGACACAGCCGTGGCAATCAAAAGAGAGAATACTATGTGCGAAACTACACCGTGTCGTTTCATCTCGCTACCTCCTAATTCCACTGCACGCGAATGCTGCCGCTCTGCTGCCCGCCATGAGGTCGAACGACCGGCGGCAGCATGAAGCCTCCGCCAGGCATCGGCTGGCCCGAACCGCCACCCATCCCCCCGCCTTGGCCTGGCAAGGCAGGACCACCTCCGACGATTTGAGACGGCTTGCCACGAGCGGGGCCGCTCTGTGGAGCAAAATCAATCTGGAGCGCCGCGGAATATCCTCTGCCCACGAAAACAATTTGCCCGGGGATATTCGACGAAGACTGGCCGGGCATGGAAGAAAGCGGGGCTCCTGACGGGGTAATCGACTGACCAGCCGAATTCACAATAGAAAACGAATCTCCCTGAAACTCTCCCTGCAAGGCCGTCATTAAGGCTGCGGTATTCGAAGACCCGCTCGAACCAGCACCCTGTTGGGGTGATCCGCTCTCGCCAGCCTGGGAGGAAGTCCCTCCCCCCATCGATGCCGGCATAAGAATATCTCGAACAGGACGTCCCGGAATGAAGGCAACCCGGCCATCGCGCACCTCAAGGGCGAGTCCATCATAGGTGAATTGGGTCCCTCTAACGGAAGCCGTCGAATAGGGACTTGTCACATTGAACTCCTGTGCGATGCCAGCCGATGATTTGACCTGCGCCGACACCGAACCAACCCGCAGATTTAGGTTCGTCCGAAGCGACCCCGCCTGGGACAGGATCTTGTCGATGGTAAGGCGCGTCAGAGGCGCAACCGAAACACGATTTTCCGCGATGGCAAGCACGGCCGTCGAGTCGAAACCTGTCGAAACGGTCGCGAGCATGTCCAGTTTCATTCCGTTCGTCGCGGGCTTCCAAGCGCCGCCCAAAGCTTTCACCTCTACCTTGCCTTTGATGTCTTGGAGGACAGCCGTTTCGGCCGCGAGTGCGAGAGCCGAAATGAGTGAAAGGACAACCATCAA
Source organism: bacterium (assembly GCA_021782015.1). Lineage (GTDB taxonomy): Bacteria > Spirochaetota > Spirochaetia > Treponematales > Rectinemataceae > CAIJMU01. The sequence continues at coordinate 23,555 of JAJXVS010000005.1, forward strand.
GATCTGTTTCATCGATTCCTCCTACAGCGCGATCGAGAGACCGGCGCTGACCGCGTACCCGAAAGGCGATTTCTGGATGTACGAAGAGTCGTAACTGCCAGCAAAAGGCACATAAAAACCAAACGAAGTAGTCAGATTCACATCGCTGAGCAAACGAACAGTTCCTCCCAGATCTTCCTCAACCCCGAGAAGTCCAAGGCCCGCCGTGGGGAGCACGCCCGATAACGATACGGGCCCCGTTCCATTCTTGACATAGAGAAGCGTCTTTGAACTCGCTTGCACGGCTCGCAGGCCGATTAGTTCAGAAGGAAAGGGCTGGAAGTAGAAATCAGCTTCAATCTGCGTGAGATTGGCCGGGTCCGGGGACAGCACGAGGCCAACCGGTACCGTTATGGGAACAAATTCCGTGGCATTGCCGCTTGTGTTGCCTGAAGTTGCTGTCTGCGCATCTGGATCGCCGGAGCCATAGAGTGCGCGAAGCCCCCCCGACATGCCGGGGCCGAGGGCGAGTTGAGCCTGGGCCCCGAAGCTCCAGGCGCGAACGGCCGCATATTCATATATATAACCAGTTGTCGAGGTCGCGCTGGTAACATAAGACAAACTTCGTCCAAATTCGAATATTCCGAATGCCGAATACGAGAGCATGGAAGTAGGATTTCCCGTGAAACCGGCCGAAAGGTAAGCTGAACTGGCCGGACCGCTGCTCGAAAGGTTTTGCACAGTCTGATATTCTTGAATTAATTGGTTAGGATTTCGGAGATCTTCCTGCACAGTGAAGGCAAAAAACGCGTCATGATTGCGAATCCTGGGACTTCGAAGGCCGAAAGTGGCGACGGCGCGCGGAGGAGCGAAGTCGGGATCACCATAGGTCGAATCGGCCGTCGTGGAGATCAGCGGAGCCGTAGAGGGAAGCAAACCTGTATATCCGAGCACGACCCTTAGGGAGAGAATCGGATAGACAGCCTGGAAATTGAATCCGTCCAGCCTGTAGGCGAAGAGCGACCCGGTCGGATCCACATAATAGAAACGTCCGATCGCGAAGGCGAGCCGGTCGAGCCCCTCCTTTTCGCGAGGGGCGGAATAGGATAGGTTTAATTCAGGGATATCAATTCCCGACAGGGTCCAGGGGAGGGTCGGCGTCGTCGTACCGCTGGCGCCATCATAACTTCCGCCAACCGTGAGGGTTAAGCCCGATCGGAAGCTCCATCCTTTACCAAGAGGGCTGGAAAAGGTGAGACCGGCCGACTGGTCAAGCTGGCCGCTGACATCAGCGAGCTTGGTGTACAACCCGCTCGTCGAAAGCGAAAAATCCAGGCTCTGCGCCTGAGCAGCGGCGAGGACAGCGACCATAAATAAAGTAAATATTATTTTCTTCATTTTTTCACCTCGCTCAAGGCCGAGACCTTGCCGAGCATGCGAACGACTTCATCGCCTGAAAGAATCCGCTTCGGACCGCCCGAAGCATTGGCGATGCCTTGGGCTATCAGCTCGCGATAGGCGTAACGTCGTGTTGCAAAAAGGCTCCAGCCCAAGCCGCCCTTTACCTTAAGCGCCTTCATGGACAGAAAGCAGAATGATTCCAAATCTACCGGATCACCGGCCGCGACCGATTTTCCTATCCAGCCTTTGGACTGGGCCATGTCGAAGGCCGCGCCAGGTTCCGCAGACTCGTCTATCCAACCTCCGCCGACCATCGCAAGGTAAGCGGAATCGGCGAAATCAGCCTTGGGCTGGGCGAGAAGCGAATCCATCACCTGGTTCGACTGCCCCGCGACAGCCCCTCCCACCAGGCAGAAAAAAGCCAGGAGCGTAACGCAACGTGGTTTCATCGCCACATCTTCCTCCATTTTTGACCACAAGCTCGCGGCGAACTATAATGGCATATTGTATCTCATGGAAGTGATTTTTGGGAGAGTTCCATGCCGGAAAAATTGCGGCCCTTGGTCATTCCGTCCCTTGTTGCGATCGCGGCGGCTCTCGCGACGCTCTTCGGTCTTTCCTCATCCCTCGATTGGAAGCTCTATGATCAGATGCTTCACGTACGAAAGGCACCAGTCGAGGACCCGGCCATGCTCCTGGTGGACATCGACGACCCAGCCATCGCCGAAATAGGCACCTGGCCCATCGGCAGGGATGTCATCGCCGGCGGACTCGCCACCCTAGGCGAATTCGGCGCGAAGAGCGTGACCTTCGATATTGAGTACGTCGATCCGAGTCCCCGAGGCATCGATGGGCGGTATCTTTCTGAAAATGTCCCCGAGGCCTTCGCCGAGGGCTTCGGCTCGCTCTCTACGAACATCCAGGCGCTTTTCGACGCCCTCGCGAAGAAACAAATTCCCCTATCCGCGGCCGAAGGCTACGTCAAGGATCTGACGGGGTTGACGGACAAGGTGCGCGACGATCTTCTCGCGAAGGTCCGCGAAATCGCGTCCGACAACGATACCGAACTCGGCAGGGCGGCGCTCTATAGCGGACAAGCCTACTTTACCGTCAACATGCGGCGTGATGCCGGCTCCGCGAGTTCGCGGCCAGCGGTGGCCATCGCGGAAAAGATCGCGGGTCATGCGCTCCCCCCGTCGGCATCCGGATACCTGGCCCGGGCAAAAGGCATACTACCCACGATTTCTCCCATCCTCCAGAATGCCGCCGGGGCTGGATTCCCCAACGTCTACATCGATCCGGACGGCGTGCGTCGCAGGATCGATCTCTTCTATGAATATAACGGCAAGCTCTATGCCCAACTTGTCATGGAGCCTATCCTGGCGATGCTGGGGCCGACCTCCATCGATGTCGAAAAATCGGAATTCGTCCTAAAAGGGGCGAAACTCCCCTCGGGCGAAATCACGGACATCACCATACCACGGACGGATGATGGCAGGATGCTGATCGATTGGCCCCACAAATCCTATCTGGAGAGCTTCAGGCATCTTTCGTTCAGGGAACTGGTGGTGTACGACAAGCTCTTTGGCGACCTCGCCCAGAATCTCCGAATTCGTGACAATTGGGGCTATTATTCGGCCTACCAGGGTTCAACCTCCCTGGCGGCCCAGGCGGCCGCCATTCAGGAGCGGCGTCGGACCGACCTGACGGGGAGCGATTCGCTGCCGCCGGACGAGGCCGCCCAGGTGGGCGCCGCCCGCGATGCCTTGATCGCCGCATGCAAGGCCTTCCTGGCCACGAAGCCCGAAGATGCGATTCTCGCCCAGGTGAACGCCCTCCTCGCCTCCGGGCAACTCGACGCGGCGACGCGCAGCCAGTATGAGACAATACAGAAGGACGCTCCGAGCTACTTCGCAGCCACGCGGGGCATAGTAAACGACCTGGCCACCATCCACGACGATTTGGCGCGCCGCGTCGGGAAGGCCTTCTGCGTCATCGGCTATACCGCCACGGGGACCACCGATATCGGCGTCAATCCCTTTTCCGGCGAGTACGTCAATGTCGGCACCCATGCCGCCACCTTCAACACAATCCTCCATCGCAGCTTCATCGTCGAACTGCCTTCATGGGTTGCCCTCCTCCTCGCCATCGCCATTTCGTTCGCCCTCGCCTTTATCGTCAGGGGCAAGGTGCCTGCCCTGGCGATGGGTATCGGCCTCGGAACCACGGTGGTTCTGGGAGGGGGGATCGTGGCGCTCTTCACAACTGCCAGTATTTTCCTGGCCCCTGCCCTCCCCATCCTTTCGGCCTTCGTGACCTTTCTGAGTTCGACCATCGTGGATTTTCTCAGGACGGAACGAGAAAAGGGCTTCTTGCGCAACGCGTTCTCGCACTACCTCTCCACCGATGTCATCAAGGAAATCGTGGCGAACCCGGAAATGCTGAAGCTCGGCGGAACGAAACGGGTAATGACGGCCATGTTCACCGACATACGAGGCTTCTCCACCGTTTCCGAAAAACTCGCGGCCGAGGACCTCGTCCGCCTCCTCAACCGCTACCTGACGGGGATGAGCGACGTCATACTCGATCTCAAGGGGACCATCGACAAGTATGAGGGCGATGCCATCATCGCCTTTTTCGGGGCACCACTCGAGCTGCCCGACCACGCGGCGCGAGCCTGTTCTGCCGCGGTGCGCATGAAGCGGATCGAAGCCGAGCTCAATGCGCGATTCCTTTCCGAAGGGATCGCACCCTCGCCCCTCCTGACGCGCGTGGGAATCAACACGGGCGAAATGGTGGTCGGGAACATGGGCACCGACCGCAAGATGGACTACACGATCATCGGCGACGCGGTGAACCTCGCGGCCCGGCTCGAAGGCGTCAACAAGCAGTACGGCACCTGGGTCTGCGTGGCCGAGGAAACGATGGCGGCGGCCGGCAAGGATTTCATTTTCAGGAGGCTCGACAAGATACGCGTCGTCGGGAAGAGCAAACCCGTCATCCTCTACGAATTGGTAGAAGAAAAAGGTTCCGCGACTGAGAAACAGAAGGCCCTGCTCGGGCGCTTCGATGAGGCGCTGCGCCTCTTCGAAGACCGCGACTGGGCAAGGGCGAAGCAGTCATTCCAGGCCTGTTTCGCCGAGGTTCCGGACGATGGTCCTTCAAAGACCTATATAGGACGATGCGACGCTTTTATCCTGAAACCTCCGGCGGCGGACTGGGATGGGGTTTACAACCTCACGATGAAATAGGAGCTTCGATCGGTGAAGTCGGTCTCAGGCTTCACCGAAGGGGTCGAGGAGGACAAGGGATCCCAGGTCTTCGTCAAGTGCGCCGATCAGGGGTTTCGTGCGCATCGTGAACTGCCGGACTGCCCCATCGGCTGCCACGGCGAAGCGGACCGCATCGGGCAAAGGGCTTGAGGATTTTCTGTTGCCGGTTCCCATGTCGATGAAGCGGGTAAGCGGCTCGCCGCGCAGGTCGTCGAAATCGACGAGTCCGAAAATGGCAAGAGCAGCCTTGTTGGCGCAGACGGCCAGGCCCGAGGGATCGAGGATGATGGCCGGCTCATCGAGGGCCATCAGAAGCGGCGCGCAGGCGAGGAGGGACGCGGAACCTCGAACAGGGGGCGACGCCGCAGGCTTCTTGCGAAAGGACGCGAGAGCCATGGCTATATTGGCGGCCAGTTCCCTTTCGTTGAAGGGCTTGAGCAGGTACGCGGAGGGCGCTGTGAGCATGGCCCGCGCCAGGGTTTCCTGGTCGGAATGGGCGCTGAGGAAAATTACCGGAAGGTCGAATTCTGCCTTTAGCCTGAAAGCGGCGTCTATTCCATCGGCCGACCCTTCGAGCCGGATGTCCATGAGAATCAGGTCCGGTTGACACCGATTGACCTCCTCGGCAATTCCGTCGCTCGTCGAAAGAAGCTTCGGAACGACATAGCCGAGTCGTTCAAGGTCCTCCCGAATTTCCTCGCCCACGAGGGGCTCATCCTCCACCACCAGAATCTTTTCCTTTGACATTGTTCCTCCCTGCCAGGGCAAATTCCCAATGTGGGCACCTACCTTAAGCCTGCCACTTCATGAATATGTGTTTCCGCGACAATCTCGCTCTTCCTGAAGGGCAGGCGGACCTCCACGCAACCGCCTGCGCCCGCGATGATTTCCACTCGCCCACCCCTCGCCATCACGATGCTCGTAACAATCTTGAAGCCAACGGATGAATCGGTCTGAATCGAGAAATTCTCAGGAAACCCCGGCCCACTGTCGCAGACCGACAACGAGAGCCCTCCGTCGATTGCCGCAATCTTGACCTTCATTCGCCCTATGCCCCCATCGGGGAGGGCGTGCCTGAATGCGTTGGCAGCGAGCTCCGCCAGGACGAGGCCGAGATCGATGCAATAGGACGCAGGTATGCGCAGCGGGGCACATTCGAGTTCGATGCGAGAACTCTCCTGACCGCCGAGCCCCATCGAGAGCCTGTCGAGAAGCTCGCGGGCGTAGGTGAGAACGTCCAGCTTGTCCTCGGAACCGGACTCGTAGAGCTTTTCGTGAACAAGACTGATCGCCCGAATCCTGTCTCGGAGAGAAGACAGCGCCCTCGCAGCGGTCTCATCTTCGATCCGATGCGACTGGAGTCCCGCGATGCTCGAAACGATTTGCAGGCTGTTCTTGATCCGATGATGAATTTCCTGGAGGTGGGTTTCCTTTTCGGCGACGAGAAGTTCGAGGTGCCAGCGAGCCTCGCGGTGGCCCTCGATCTCCCGCGAAAGCCGCAGGTTCGATTGCCGTAGTTCGACCGACAAACGCTCGTTGTCGCTGAAGGCCTGCGAATAGCGACGAGCGAGGACAAAGTCCTGCATTAGTACAAATATTCCCATCGCTGCCGGAATCGCATTAAAGGTAGAAATTATAAAGGATGAAAAGAGCATATCGTTGACGGCCGCGACGGCGACAATGGCGCTGGCGGCGAGAAGGATACCGCTGCCGGGTCTTCTCCGCGAAGCCGCCCTTGCGAGAATCAGCACAATGGTGCAGCACATGAGGATCAGGGCGACAGGGTAATAGTAGGAGATGCTTCGTGTCAGAAGACTGAGCGGGGCCCACGCAATGAGCAAGGCAAAGGGCACATGCGGAAGGACGAGAAGAAGGAGCAGCTTCCGGCTTATCTCGGTCGAGAATAGCGAAAAGAAAAAGAGGGTCGCGAAGGGAATCAAGAGAAAGGCTGTCAGGTATTCTATCCTGATCAGTGAATCAAAGGGCAGGCCGGGAAAAAGCGCGACAAGGACATACTCCCCGGTGACGAGACTGCGGAGGGCGACGAGGAGGGAAAAGACCGCAAAATAGAGGTAGCTCCTTTCTTTCGACCTATGGGCGAAGAGAAGCAGGGCGTGAATCGACATGGCCGTCAGGGCGGCGGCGAGGCCGATCGCGAATGCCGAGTCGAAAAAGCGGGCGTTCACGAGATCCGAATGCCTTCCGATGAAGATCGGCCTCCAAAGCCCACCGGAACGATATGCGTAATTGGATACTTCCACGAGGAGATGAAGTCGGCCATCCGGGCTGGCCGGGAGGGCCAGGATGCCGGGGCGATAAGCCGGTATCGCAAGACGTGGATCGAGGGAAGGCCTCCCGGCGCCGCCGATCACCCTTCCATCCGCGAAAAGGGTGAAGGCCGTCGAGACCGTAGAATACCGCAGGGCGAGTCCGGTCGAATCGGGAGGAAGGAGAATATCGAGGCGGTAGGTACCGGCGCCCTCTCCCTTCATCACGCCTCCCGCCGCCCCCTGCCATCGATCAGGGACATGGCGGGGGACAAAGTCGCCGGCGGTGAGGGCCTCCGCCGGGTCGTAGAGTCTGCCGCGAGCGAAATACCAGCTGCCGATGAGGGCCACGGGTCCCCTGTCGAAATCCCAGGCCCTCAGGTCGATGGTACCTTCCCTGGCCCTGGGCGGCGCGGACAGCCCTCCCTCGACTTCGGCATGTGCCGGAAAAGCGAGCAAAGGGAGGGCGGCAAAAACGACTATGGCGGGATGCCAAAGACGCGGCCGGAAAGAGATCATCCCGGAAGTATAGAGCATTTCACGGACCGAAAGCCATCATGAGGTCATTCCATTCCGGAAAGGCAGCGTAAGGATCGCCCCCCGGTCAGGCCGTCTCACTCTGGAAGAAAACGACAGGGCCCGGCCATCGGGCCGGGCCCTCAATTCGGCTCAGCCTTTGCGTCGCTTCCTCTGGAATATCGTGTAGAGCCTGAGTGCCACGGGGATCCTGTTGACCCCGGGAATAAAGGGTATCGCGGCGAGAATGAGAACGAGGATGCCGAGGAGATAGGCCCCGTCGCGGTCGCCATTGTCATCGCTTGCGAGAATGGTCTTGTTGAGAAGGCCGATCGGAGCGAGCCACCAGGCCCCCGGCCGCCCGCCCTCCTCCTCGCGGAGCATGCCCCACTGCTCGGTGAGCATATGGAGTTTGTCCGCCTTGTCTTCGAGCACACCTAGATCGGCGAGGAATCTGAGTTGATAGGTGCTGTCGCCCGGCTGGCCCATGCCCTTGAGCGCGCTGTCGTACCAGCCCGAGGCGGCCACGGCGGTGAGGCGTTTCGCGACACCGATGAGCTTGTTGTCGGACTCTTTCACCCCTCCCTTGTTATCCCCGAAGAAATCGATAGCCCCATCCACAAGCTTCTTCTGATCGTCGGCCGAAAGCCCTTCGATTGCCGCGAGATCGTCCGTCTGCTGCCCGGCCGCTACCAACTGCTTCCATGGCTCATCGACATAGACGAGGCGAGTATCGTAGTTGTAGGGCTGGATGTTGTCCGAATAGCCGGTGGTGAGCCCGCGGCCGTCGGGATCCTTTCCAATCTGTTCCAACCTGCCGAATTCTCCAACCAGGGTCTGGGCGACGAGATTGGGATCGCTTTTGGCGACTTCGGCAATGCTGACGGGTTTGAGATAGGGCGATGGAAGCGCGATGGCGAGAAGGATGATGATCGCGAGGACGACCCCGCCGCGAAGGAAGAGGGCGGTGTGATTCGCCTTCTCTACCTGGTATTCGGCATCAGGCACGGGAGGTGTCGCGATGCCGAGGAAACGGACAAGCATATAATGCAAAGAGAGAAGGAGAATGATGATGAGCGGCACGATGGCGGCATGAATTCCGAAAATCTTGAGCTCGTTGAGGGGATTGATCCACCAACCCAATCCCGAACCGTTGAAGAAATCCGCTCCCTGCAGGGCTCTCCATTGGGTCGAAAAATCGCCGCGCAAGGCGTAGCCGAGCTCGGTCTCGATGAGGGCAAAGAAAAACATGAACACGCCGAAGACCCAGGTTATTCGACGCGGCCCCCTGTACCCCATCGTGCAAAACACGACGACAAGGTGCAGCAGGATAAAGATGACAAAAGCCTGCGTCGACCACAGGTGCAAACTCCGGAAGAAGACTCCGGCGGGTTTCGTAAGCCACCACGAAGCCCCAAAGAAGACCTCAACCACCCCGGTGACCACGAGCATCGCGAAACTCGTGGCCGCGAGAAAGCCGAGCGAGTAGAAAAAGCGATTGGCGTAGTGCGGTGCTTCGTCGATCATGAGGCTGGCAAATTGCGGACCGAGCTTCTTCTCTGCTAATTCCCTGCCATCGCGCTTCATCGATACCTCCGCTTGCGGTTTGCCCGTCTGCGACGGACCATTGTCCGGAGTATCTCACCAAAATGGCAGGATGTGTATTATCAATTATTAATTTTTTAATAAGTAGCATTATTATAGATATTTTTTGTTATTCATAAGGGATATTTCGTTCCTGAAGTTGTTAATTCAGACAGAGTTTCCCGATGGCGCCGATACGCAGGATGCCTTGAGCGATGCTTGGGTAGGCTCCCAGTTCCAGCCGTGCGGCCTTGGGTGGCCTCGCCCCAATTCCACCGGTCAACCCGGTCGCGACCGCCTGCCCCAACAGCGAGCCGGCCCCCATGACGGCGCTTGCAAACCGGCCGTCAAGAGATGGCTCGATCCCGACGGCAATCATGTTGATGCCGGCCGCGAAGAGGAGTCCCGCGATTCCACCGACGGAGACGAGGCCCGAACGATAGGCGCTCCATCCCAGTCTGTCCCAGCCAAGGGCGCCGAGAGCCAGGGCCGAATCGGCTGCTCCAACAAGTGTAGTTGTGAGCACTTTTTGGTCCCGGACCTCGAGGATGCCTTGCAGGAGGACAAAGGAATAGAACAGGGTCCATACCGACGCCTGAGAGGCGAAAGCCGCCCGACCCAACTCCGGTCGGGTGTCGCGGAGGGTCGCCCAGGTGATTCCTCGACCGAGCACGAGGGCCGTCGCGAGACCAAGTGATTGGACGCGATCCCGCGCCGAAAGGGGGACAGCCGGATCGAAGGACACGCCGGTCACGCGGACCGGCGGCAGCCAGGCATCATAGAGGAAGTACCAGGTGGAGGCGGACGCGGCGGAGATGCTGTCGATCCATATTTCCTGAGCCAGGGGAAAATCGCCTCCGGCGGACATGAGCCACGCCGTCCCGAGTCCCGTGGCTGCCCCCGCGAGGTAGAGGCCGCCATTGATCGCCTGATTGGAGATGTTCACACCGATGATGTTTGCGGGAATGAGCGCCGAAAGGAGGGTGCCGGTAACGAGATTGCCGATATAGAAGGGTACAATGCCGGAGCTATCGCGACGACGGCCATGGTCCTTTATCAGTGCCTCGGCCTTGCTCAAATATGTGGAATGTGGCCACGTCAGCCTGAGCCTTTTCAGGTCGGCTTCCGCCTTCGGAAAATTCCCCGCCACAAGGCTCTCAAGAAAATCCATATAGAGGACGGCATCCGGGCTGGCGGTTGAGACACCTTCAACCCTGGAGCCAGGGGTCATCCCGGATCCATCCTGAACCGAGCCGGGAAGGGCCGGTTCTTCACCCTGCGCGGTGCCCTGGGACGCAAGAATACTCACACCGCCGAACAAACACAGACACAGGAAACAGGATCGTACCATCCTGTCCTCCCTCGCGCCGACTCAAGCCGCGAAGCCAATTTGCATAAAGATTGTCGGCCCGCCGCAGTGATTATTCTATTATAGCACGAAGAACTTCCTCGATCGAGCCATATCCCTCGCCTTTCACAGGCACGCAGCGCTTTGGGCGCAGGGTTTTGACTTCGCCGCAAGGGCCAGCGGCGCTCAGCCCCTAAAGCAGAGCACCGGGCTTCGCGCCGCATTGGGGCGGGTCGCAAGGCCTTGCCTTGCGACCCGAGAGTCGCCGCGACGCTCAGCCCCTAAAGCACAGCACCGAGCTTCGCGCCACATCGGGGCGGGTCGCAAGGCTTCGCCTTGCAACCCGAGAGTCGCCGCGACGCTCAGCCCCTAAAGCAGAGCACCGGGCTTCGCGCCGCATCGGGGCGGGTCGCAAGGCCTTGCCTTGCGAC